>JBDTXM010000093.1:0-13014 GCA_040006215.1 Acidobacteriota bacterium | reverse complement strand
ATCCGCGTGCGCATGTCGGAAGCGGCGGGATCGTCGTGAGCTTCATCTCGGAAACATTTCTGCTTCCCATTTCCTGGGCGAACGCGGACGCTGATATTGATAAAATCAACAGAATTGAGAACAAGCAAAACCTCACTCGAGTAGACATACTTTCCTCCTAATTTTGGATCTGTCTTCTAAGGGTTAGAACGACAGTGAGAAACCTTGGTGGGAATACGCGAGGGGATGATACTCCAAGCATATGCGGCAAGCAAGTGAAAAATCCTCGCCCGCTTCCGAGCGAGGCCTGTGAATCACATTCGACTAAACGGCAATCGGGAGTAAGGTGTGCGGCGATTCGCCCTCGGTGAAAAAAGCATCTTCTCAAAAAATCGTCCAGACTATAGCACCAAGATACCACTAGCGAAAGCGTCAAACTTATATCATGGAAAACGGCAGAGGCATGTTGGTCAAGATCGACCCCACGCTCTGCCGTCATTCTTTTCTGATCCGATCTTAACGTTTAATTCTTTTTCTTCTCGTTCATCTCCTCTTTGGCTTCCTTATTGGCGTTTTCACGCTCGACCCCGACGATCGCTCCGGTATAGGCATTGACGTTGACTTCGCGAACAGATCCATCAGTGTTCTTGAACTCAAAGGAATAGATCCATTTTCCGTTCTCGTGTTCGAGTTCCTTTGCCTTCAGTTTAAGACCACGAGCGCGGGTGCTGGCGATCTCTTGCGCCCGCTTCATCCCGATCTTCTTTGACTGAGCGTTTGCAGTCGCTCCAAACACAAACATAGATCCCGCGAGGATCAATACCGACAAAAATATTTTCATTTTTTCTCCTAAAGCTACTGAATGGTTCAACCTTTGTTTATAAAGTGTTCTGAAAGATCGTTCGATGCGTTATGAAGTAAGACCGTTGCTAAAGAATCCGTGCATCGGGCACCACTCCTAATCAAGGCGGCGAGTTTAAGGCTCAAAAAACGCCCAAACGATAGCGCGGGATGGGGAAAGGTGAGAAGTTAGAATAAAGAATCTCATTTGACCCGAGGCCAAGTTTTCGATAAATTATCCGGCGAGATGTCGCCTGACATCTCTTGCGATCTCGGCCTTATAGGTGAGGCTTAGACCGCTATATTGAGAGACCCGTCGTTGATATCTCCTAGAACATGTTCGGAGGTGGCGGGTACACAAACGCCCTTATTGGCTTACGATCTGACGAGGATACAGTAGCGATGATGCCGAACTACAACTGGAGATTCGCGGACGCATGGCCTGATCTTTATTCTTTGATCGACAGGCCGCTTCCGAACGCGATACCTGTCAATTACGATGGTTCAATGCTGACAAGCGCGTGGATCGCGGCGGATGGTATTTCGTACCTCATGAACCTGTCAACAGACATGATCGAGCAGATCGAAAGCGGCTTACTGTTTCCCCGCCCAACCTACTACCAACAAGACCCTGATGATAAGGAACGTGGAACGGCATTGCTATTAGCCTTAGAATTCGTTTCTACAATGCACTAACGCCATGCGAATCGAGAGTAAGGCGTGGGGCAATTCGCCCTCGGTGAAACGAGCATCATTCTCAAAAATCACCCAGACAATAGCACCGTATGAATGAAAAGTGAGGAGTACAGGTGATTTCCTGCCCACCTTCGCGGTCGAGGGTTCCGACGAGGTCGCGGATGTCGCCGATTTGACGTGGCCGTTTTTGACCTCGACGATGGCGCGTTTTGCTTCGCCCGAATTGTCGTCAACAAAAACCTTGATGCCGTCGATACCTTTGTCCGAACCTTTCTTGCCCGTTTGCCCAACGGCTGAGATGACGTGGGGCAAAACCGAATTCACGCAACTTCGAGTTAAAAAGACAACGTGGTAAGAAAGTCGCTGTTTCGCCCACACGTCCAATGATTCGTTGGGCGTGGCATGATTAGGAAATCCACGCCCGCACTTTGTTCTTGATTTTCCAGCCAGAGCGCTTCTTGACCAGCAAATAATAAAATCCGTCTCCGGCTAAATAGCCATACTGACTGCCAAGCACAACTAACGCTTTATCGCGCTTTTTGTTAAAGCCGACTCTCGACAGACTCAGCAATGAAAATGCTTGATACTGTTTGCGAAATGCTTCCCAATCTTTTTCTTCAATTAGTTCGCCTTCTGTTTGAGGTGATTTAAAAATTTCTTTAAGCTCGTCGCCGACAAGATAAACTTTAGATTTCAAGTTGAATCGGTTTTGAATCTCGGCTTCCGAATTATTTCGCTCGTTGAAGTCCTTAATCAAATCAACATCAATAGGCGACAATTTTCTAACAATATATTCGTTGTCATCTTCAATAAACTTCGCGCTGATGTTCTTATGAATAGCAAAATTTGAAGTCGCGTCATCTCCGTAAGTCTTTTTCAGCAAGTCGCTATAAACGGCATACTCTTCAGCGTCAATTAAGTTTTGTGCGAAGCAGAATTGTGCGACAAACAAACCACATAAAACCGCAAGAGCTAATTTTGTAAAATGCTTTGTCATAAAATTACTGCCTCGACATTGTTCAACGAACACAAGGTTAGGCGGACGGCCATCATCACGAGATAGGCCATCATCTGGTTTTCGCCGATGAGGGAGCGAAAGGCCTAAAGCATCTCGCTGATCTTGTCGCCTGGTGTGGGGCGATTCGCTCTCGGTGAAAAAAGCATCTTCTCAAAAATCACCCAAACAACAGCACGGGTTAGGGAAGAGTGAAATGATAAAGCCTGCCGATGAGAGCAATACCCGGAGGTGTTCAATGAATAAAAAGTAGCAAAACACCAGATGGGTCAACGACGTGAACGATGGTCGTGTCACCGATGATCTCGGTGTTCCCCATTCGTGCATCGCCGTATTTTCCGGTATCGATAACACTCTTTGCGTGGTCGTGCCAGACGGTAACATCGTCTACCTCGAACTGCAGCATAAAGTTATCGGCCCATTCCTTCACGTAGTAATCTTGCAGCCTAAAAATGGTGCCACCCAAGCTACAATCGTAATCGCCACCCCACGCTTCAGTAACCTCAAAGCCCATAGCTCGATAGAAAGCTTTCGACACTTCAAGGTCTTTTGCAGGAACGTAGATCTTTAGGCCCAGAACGGTCAAACTCATAAAAGCTCATCTCCAACAATTCCATTTAAACAGCCATCGGGAGTAAGGTGTCGGGCGATCTGCCCTCGGTGAAAAAAGCATCTTCTCAAAAATCATCCAAAGAATAGCGCGGATACGGAAAAGTGAGAAGGGAGAAGGGAGAATGCGGTAAATTATCGGTCGAGATGTCGTCTGACATCGCTCCGGCGACGAAGACGACGCTTGCAGAGAAGCGAAAGTGCCCGCCGGTTTTGAGGCCTACGAGCACTTTCTGATCCGGTTGAAGACTAACTAACTAACTAACTAACGATCTAACTAACCGAGTAACTACCGAAGTAGCTACCAAACTAACTATCCAACTAACTAACTAACTAACTAACGATCAACCGGACTAGATCTAGGCTACCAAACAGACCGCAGTGTGTCAAAAAACAATTTGATTTCGCGGCCAAAAAGCCTCTTTAGAATCTGAGCGACTGGATCTAACACTTTTTCCCGGCATACCTTGTTTAAGTTTTTCACTACGGGAATGATCGGCGTGGTAATGAGTCTTCCTGAGGTCGCCAAAAGGGGAAATGAAACACTAAACCCTTTTGCCTCCGCAACATGTCGTTGCTCGTTGGCATATAGATTGCTCTTGGCGCTCTATGATGGAGAGCATCCGTTTCGATTTGGTACAGGCGAGGCGGACAGTAAGTGGGGATCATGAATGCACTCACGCTTTTGATAGTTGAACATGACGAGTTAGAGGCCTTGTTCAAACAGGTAGAGAGGAGCGATTTAGCCGATCGTAAGGCGTTGTTCGTTAAGATCCGGGCAATCATCGAGTCTCACTCACATATCGAGGAAATGGTCCTTTATCGATACATGCTGGAAAGCGGCGAAGAAGACCTTCGGGCCGTGGTCAAAGAAGGGATCGAGAAACATCGCAAGATAAAGGGGTTTATGCAAGAGATCTCTTCATTGAGATCCGACGCCGAAGAGTTCGAAGAAAAGTTGAAAATGTTTATGGAATTTACGCGCCATCACGTAGAAAAAGAAGAAACAGTCATCTTTACCAAGATCACCAAGCACTTCGAGCCAGCCGTTCTCTACGCGTTGGGAGCGAAGATGGACGCCGCAAAGAGGAATTTTGTGAGAGCGGCGGACGATTTCCTTTAGGTCGTCGAAGGCTTATGGTCGTATCAAACTCCCGCTTGATCGTGTCCGCTTCATTTTCCGAATACTGTCTCGATCAAGGGGGAAGAATTGATGCCGATCGGATCATCGCTGCCAAAACAATTCGGGAATAGATTGCTCGCTGGATTGTCCGGAAACGCTTTCAATCGAATAAAGACAAAGCTTGTGCCCATCGATCTGAAGTCGGGGCAAATATTGATCGATGCAGGAGAGCCGATAACACATGTCTACTTTCCGGAAAGCGGCCTGATATCGCTACTGGCTACCACCTCGAATTCGGCGCTCGAAGTGGCGATCGCGGGCCGCTCCGGGATGGTTGGGTTCTCGGCCTATTTAGGCGCTGCGAGATCAAGCTGTCGTGCTCTTGTTCAGGCGAACGGATTTGCGGTCCGTATGAACGCGGAAGATTTCATCGCAGAATGCATCACCAATCCCCAACTGCAGCGATCCGTCGTTCAGTATGGCGACTCGCTAATAACTCAGATCTCACAGTCCGCACTCTGCTCTCGATTTCATAAGGTTGGCGCCCGCGTTGCACGCCGGTTATTGATCGCCGCCGACGAAATGTTTTCGAACGAATTTAGATTGACACACCAAGCGCTCGCAAAGATCCTAGGTGTCCGCCGCGAAGGCGTAACACTTGCTGCCCGAACTTTTCAGGATCAGGGAATTATTGATTACCGTCGCGGAGGAGTGGCGATCTTGAATCGAGGAGCTCTAGAACTTCTGTCTTGCGAATGCTATTCGGTCCTTAAGGGAGACAGACTGTAGCGATAGAAACCCTGCCCATTTCAGAGCGAAACCTTTTGGACCACATTCGATCAAACGGCAAGCGAGAGTAAGGTGTGAAAGGACAGCGGTCTAACCTCGCAGCTATGCGTTTTCGTTGCGCCGACCGTCCGGGTTCAAGGCTTTGGAGGGATCTCTTTGGGTGTGCCAAGCAGAGCCTTGGTTTGTTGCGCGGTAGCGGCGTTAAGATCGTCGGAGAAACTCAGGTCCCATTTCCAGACCGATCCGATCTTGATCATGTGGGCAACCCCGTTGAAAGCAAATGTCTTGCCGTTGAGCACGGCCTTTGACGAAGTAGTCACGTCCGCCTTGTCTCCGTCGATCGATACTTCGCCGACCGCGATATCCGTCATTCCGGAAAACAGACTGTTGAGGGTCTCTTCTCCATTCGATTCTTTTAGACCTTGGCGAACCTCTCCGGCGAATACTGCGGCGGAAATGGCTTTCAAATCGCTTTGTATTTTAGGTGAACACTGTATGACGTAAAACAATCCTTCCCAGTCTTGTTTCTGAATTATCTGATAGAGCTTTAAGGCCTGCGCCTTAGGCTCATCGACAGTGGGGTTGCCGGCGGACGAGTGCGCTTGTGCCTGCGCTCCGCCGACCAAAACCATTAGCAACAATACTCCGAATACCTTGCTCATAATCACTTCCTTTGTCCTTGCGGCCAAATGTCCGCTTGAGCTAACCCTTCCAAAATCACCCAAACGATAGCACCGTATTAGTGAAAAGTGAAGAGTGATAAAGGTCGGGGTCATCTGATCTTAGGATGAGCCCTTTGCGGGTGGGCTACTGCTAGGTCCGCTGTTCAAGAGGGTAATTATTTTGTCCAACTTATCGACATCGATCTTGTGAATCGCCTTCATTAGTTCTTCGATCTCTTTTTTTGCCGCAAGGTTTGTCTTATAGTCCGCATCGGCGTGATGCCTGTCCCTCTCGGCTGACCGATTTTGGCTCATCATGATTATGGGAGCAGCGTAGGCAGCCTGAGTGGAAAAGACAAGATTCAAAAGAATAAATGGATAAATATCCCACTGAAACCGCCAGGCTATTAAATTGCAGGTGATCCACAAAGCGACGATGATCGATTGAATAATTATGAACGCCCAGGACCCCATACCGTTAGCTACGGTATCGGCGACCCTCTGTCCAAAGGTTCTTTCATCCACCGATCTTTTGTGCCAATTAACTATCATGATTTTGTTATCACTCCTTCAGGATGCATACCAAGGTATTTCGCCCATACCTTATCATTAGTAATTCGTTTCTCTCCAGAGTTGAATGGTGAATCGTAAATTTCAAAAATCATCCAAACAATAGCACCGCGAGGTTTTGTCAGCAAGAAATACTCAGGGACGGCGTTTGCGGTCTTGCAGCGTATGATTGGATCATGTCGGTTATTTCCGAGATCTATCCTGTCGCGAATGATGCGGAGCGGTTTAGGCTGGTGTTAGCGATGCTTGCGAGGCACCTTGACGAAAGAGTTACAGTTACGGGGAGCTTTGCCGTCGAGTGGCATTTGCTGCGCGAGGGCGTTGCAACCGGAGGGCGACGATTAAACGATATCGATACTGTTTTTGCGAACCCTACGGCGGGAATCGGTGAGGGCATCGCCGAGGACTTTTTGATAAATCATTTTCATCCGGGACGTGAGAAAGGGAATATCTATATGCAGCTTGTCGAGCCCAAGACCGCGACTCGCGTAGATTTATTCTCGGCCCGCTCGCCGTCGTTGGCCGAGCGAGAGTCAAGAACCGCTCTGGATGGAATAGACGCCGGTGTGATCTCGATCGAAGACCTACAGGCACGTCTGCTGGCGATCATCGACATAGTCATCGAAAACAAAACCGTTGATCCGAAACACTTGCGGAGTTTTACGCGGCTTATGGAAGTCAGCGATCCGATTAAGGCTGCCGCTCTGTGGAGCGAATACAAACGGAGCGGCGAACTGCCGGATTTTGGCCAAACGTGGAACGACGTTCAGCGGAAACTTGCCGAGAGTCCCGATCTGCTAAAACCGGAAATGTATTCGCATGACGTCGATTCGGTCTGCCCGTGGTGCGTCGATTCGGAAGCTTTTCCCGTGGCGGACAGGTCCAGGATATTTGAAGTGCTGGGATACGTTTAAACCGACGAACTCGTGGTTTTTTACATTCGATCAGACGGCAATCGGGAGTAAGGTGCGGGGCGGTTCCCTGGGGTGAATCGGATAGGAGACAGGTCGATATCGCTCGCGGTTTTGACAGGAGCAATTACTAACACGAGAGTTTTCGTTTAGGGATAAGCAGCCAAGCAAAAATCGCGCTCAGGAGGCCAAGGGCGGAGCAGAGGAGGATTACGACCCTGAAACCGTCGACGAAGGATGCGTTGACCATTTGTTTGATCGCAGTTCGGGCTTCGGGGTCGGCTTCCGGCGGAGGCTCCAATTGAATGAACTCTCTTTGCCCGGCGACGATCTCCGATCGAACACCGTCGCTAACGTTGAGCTGCTGAACACGCTGCTCCAATCCGCGTCCAAAAGAAATCATCATGATCACGCCGAAGATGGCGATCGCAAGCAGCCCGGCGGTTCGGGAGACTGCGTTGTTGATGCCGGAGGCGATGCCGGCGTGGCGTTCCTCGACGGCGCCCATGACGGTCGTCGTGAGCGGAGCAACGGCGATCGACATTCCGATGCTCATCACCATTACGGCGGGAAAGAAGCTGGTCCAATAACTTTGTGAATCGGCACCGGGCAGAGCAAACAAAGCGAAACCGGCGGCGGCGATCAGCGGGCCGACGGTCAGCGGCAGGCGCGATCCGTATTGATCGACCAGCCCGCCCGCCCAACGACTGAGGACAAACATCGTGATCACGAACGGCAGCAGGGCCGCTCCAGCAGCCGTCGGAGGATATCCCTGGATCTGGATCAGATCGAAAGGTAGAAAGAACATTAGAGCGCTTAGCCCCGCATATAGGAACAGGGTGAGCAGATTCGCACCCATAAAGACCGGCGAGGCGAAGAGTCCAAGGGGCATCATCGGATGCTTTTCTCTGTATTCGGCAAAGATAAATGAGCCGAGAGCGATGACGCCTATCGCGAGGCTTGCGATCACTAACGCGTCCGAAAATCCGCGACCGTTGGATTCGACCAACCCCAAAACGATCCCGCCCAGACCGACCGTCGCGAGGAGCGGCCCGAGCCAGTCGAAACGTGACTTTGCCGCCTCGTCATCGAGGCTTTCCGGAATTCGTAACCATGAGATCAGAAGCACGGCCGCGCACGTCGGCACGTTGATCCAGAACACGGCCCGCCACGAAACATTCTGAACCAGCCAACCGCCCAGAACGGGCCCGATGCCGGCAGCGACCGCCGAGATCCCCGACCACGTACCGATCGCACGTCCACGCTTTTCTTTCGAAAAATTCGCACTGATCAGAGCAAGACTACCTGGAACCAACAACGCAGCCCCGATTCCCTGCAGTCCGCGAGCAATTATGAGTTGAGTAATGTCAGGTGAGATCGCGCACCAGATCGACGATGCACCGAATAGAAAAACTCCGGCGGAAAAAACTTTGTTCCTTCCCAGCCTATCGCCCAAGCTCCCGCCGACGAGGATCAAGGCGGACAACATGAGCGAGTACGATTCGACCACCCACTGCGTCTGAGCGACGGTCGCGTTAAGCGAGGTCTGCAGGACGGGCAGAGCGACGTTGACGACGGTACCGTCGATGAACGAGACGCTCGAGCCGAGTATCGCCGCCGCCAGCACCCATCGGCCGGCGGTCTTGCCGCTTAATCTTGTGTCGCCTGGTTTTCGGGAGTTGTAGGCCATCGGCGGATCACCATTCGGACTGCCTGATAAGTGCAGCGATCGCTTCGCGTTCTGAGCGACCGATCTCAAGCAGTTCTGGCGCAAAGATCTCCGAGAGAGAGGCAAGAGCAGATGAACGGCCAACATCGCTGCGGATCAGAGCGATCGCATCGAGAGTTTTATTCACAGATTCGACCGCCTTTTCTCGCGAGCCGTATTCTAGGTAATGAGCAGCGGCGGAATCGAAAACCGTTGCACGCGTCATCGGCTGGGGGAGATCGGCGGCGAGATCGGCCGCCTGGTCAAGCACCGCTATGGCCTTAACGTTATCGTCCCGTTTCGCATGTGCCTGGGCGATGCCGAAGAGGGCAAACACCCGCTGCGATTCGTCGCCGATCGCACGGATCGCGAGTTCCGCGGAATTGTCGTCGCCGGTGAGTGTGCTGGTTTGCGCAATGCGAGACAGGGTATTTATTCGCTCGTTCTCATCGCGGTTTTCCTGTGCGATCTCGATCGCCCGCTCCGGTTTGTCGAACAAAGCGAATTGCGCGGCGATCAGGCCGATCAATACATTTGCTGCCCGTGTATCGCGCACCTCGTTTTCTTTTTGCGACCGAGCCATCGAGTACGCTTCCTCGAGCGCCTCCATCGCATCGTCCTTGTCGCCAGCGTCCCAAAGCTCACGTGCAAAACCGAGTAGGCCCGACGCTATCTGCGTCCGGTCGCCAACCAGGTCAAGAGCGGCGTCGGCAAGATCGACCTGATCTGCCCGAGCAAAGCCGATCGCGATCGCCGAAAGAAATGTATCGCGATGCACACCGCCGAGCGTTTCGGCAAATTCCTGCGAGGTTTGAAATGTCTGGACAGCACGATCTTTTCGTCCGGCATCGATGAATGCGTTGGCGATCTCTCCGAGCGTTCGCACCAGTTCTTCGTTGTGTTCGATCTCGCTCGCGGATTGCACTGCTTTATCAAGTGCGACCATCGCCGCTTCTGAACTTCCTTGCTCAAGATTCCACGCGGCGATCGCCTGCAACGCAGATGCCCGGGCGACAGGCAGCTCTATTTTCGCGAGAGTTTCCGCTGACTCTATATCACGTCCCGTCTTCGCCAGAGCCGCTGCTATCTCTGCGTAAACATAATCCGGGTGAATTATTTGCTGTGCGATACCCGCGGCTTTTTCGAGATCGCCCGCGACAGCTTTTCGGATAGCGACGCGCTCACGCGCCTGCGATTGCATGCCGACATCTTCGATCGCGTCTGCCAACTGAAGCCCGTATTCTTCGTCGCCGAGCTCCGCGCATTTTTCCGCGACCTGGATCAACAATCGGTCGCGCGTGTATGGATCGTCGATCGTGTTTGCCAGTTCGGCCGCAAGATCTACCGACCCGCGGGCGACATAACGCGGCACGATCGACTTCATAGCGTCGGCGTGGCCTTCGCTGCTTTTTATTCGCTGCGCAAGATAACCGGCCGCAGCAAGCATGTCGCCGGCGGCCTGTTCATGTGAGATCAATTGTTCCGACATAGATAGATCTTTTCGCGAGACGGGTGGGCTGTCACCTGTTAGACAAAAACACGGCGGATCGATTCGGGCATCCAATCGTCAAGCCTGACCGCGACGGCGTCGGCTCCCGCGGCCCGCATCTCATCGGCCGAAACTGTGTTCGTAACGCCGAGCGTCGCCAAGCCCACTTTCCTGGCCGCGATTATTCCCGGGGGTGCGTCCTCGATCGCCAGACACTCCCCGTGAGTCATCGGTAAATGGCCGTTTGCGGTGCGAAAAGCGTCGAGACGTCGAAATCCTTCGCGATAGCATTGCGGATCGGGTTTGCAGGCTGTGACATCGGACGCACTGATGATGATCGAAAAGAATTTGCCGAGCCCGGCGAGTGCGAGGACATGATCGATCTCCTCGAGCTTTGCCATACTGACGATACCTAGGGTAAATTCCCGCGACATCTTTTCGACGAAATCCCTGATCCCGTCAAACAGCGGCAGATTCTGATCGATCATCTCGCGCCATTTGGCGGTTTTCGCGTGCGTGATCTCCGCGATCTTTTCGCCGTCGACAGTCTTGTCGGCACGGTTGAATGCGGCCTCGACAAATCGCTTGTCATCCATCCCGAGCGATGAATAATAATCCTCCTCGGTCAGGTCGATCCCTTCGTTTTTCAGGATCTCCTGATATGCCCGCAACTGTACCGGTTCGTCGTTAACAATGACGCCGTTAAAGTCAAAAAGTATTCCTTTGATCATAGATATTTTTCGTCGAACACATTCCCGCGGCCGAGAATGCCGTTCGGGTCAAAGGCTCGTTTTAGCTCCGCCATCTCATTTAGGTACCGCTCGCCCATCATTGCCGCAAGATATTTACGTTTGAGTTTTCCGATCCCGTGCTCGGCCGAAACGGTGCCGCCGAGCATGATCGCCTGAGCTACGCAGCGGCCGTAAATATGCCTCGCCATTTCGGCTTCGTCCGCATTTTTCGGAAGGACGTTCGCATGCAGGTGGCAGTCGCCGATATGCCCGAAGATCACGTAATCGAGTCCGCTTGCGTCCAGCGTTTCCTTATAGAATCGCAGGAATCCGGGAAATGCTTCGTCCGGCACAGCCATGTCCGTCCCGACCTTTCGCTGCTTGTATTTCGCTATCCGCTCGTTCACCGCGACAGGCAGAGAGTGGCGAAATTCGCGCATTTTCTCGCGATCCTGGTCGTTCGTTGTGAACCAGGAGCGATCGAGATCGGCCCCGTGTCTTTCGAGAAGAGCATTCCACGATTCGAGCAGATCTTCTTCACTATCGGCGGTTGTTTCTTGCTCGAAAAATATTGCTCCGGCCGCATCAGTCGGTGTTTCAGGAAATCTTTCAGAGATGAATTTTAATGCTCGGTCGTCGAAATATTCGATCAGCGAAGCGTCAAGAGAATTCGCGGTCTTTAACGATCGGTTTGCAAATGAAAGATCTCGCGCTGCGTTCACAAAATTCAGCAGCTCACCTTGCTTGCTAAAAAAAATGATCCCGCTGAAAAAGCCTTGCGGTTTCGGCATCAGCGACAACTCGATCTCGGTAATAACTCCGAGTGCACCTTCGCTGCCGATAAAAAGATCGATCGCGTCAAGCGGATCTGAATTGTAAAAACCACTGACATTTTTTCTAACATCCGGACGCTCGTAGGTTGGCGGCTTGACCTCTAAGACGCGTCCCGAAACGGTGGTAAGAGAAACTGGTTCACCCCTCGCGGAGAGGGCGATGCCCCGGCGGATCCCCAACTGATCTCCGTCCGCCAAAACGATCTTCAGACTCTGAACAAAACCTCGTGTCGCACCATACTTAAAGCTCCGCGAACCCGACGCATTGGTCGCCACCGTACCGCCGATCTGACAGCTCCATTCGGTCGGGTCGGGTGGGTAGAACAATGCTTCAGCGTCCACGGCCTTTTGAAGACCGGCGAGAATTACGCCGGGTTCGACTATCGCCGTCCGCGTCTCTTTATTGATGCTTCTGATCTCGCTTAATTTCTCCAGCGAAATAATGATTCCGCCGAACGGGATCGCGCCGCCGACGGTTCCCGTCCGTGCACCCGAGATGGTGACCGGCGTTTTGCTTTCGTTCGCTTCTTTTAGTATTTGCGAGATCTCCGCCGCAGACTCAGGCAAGTAAAGCTTAGACGCATGGCCACCCTGCATGTTGCTGGCATCTGTAAGGTAATTTTGCAGATCGTCGAGCTGAGTTTTTACCTGCATAAAAGCGGATTGGGCCAAAAGGGACGCGAAATTCAAATTCTACCTTAATCGCCCGAATCCGCCGAATGGTCGGCAAAAATGGAAAAAAGGAGCGGGCACTCCGGCCCGCTCAACATATCCTGGTCTTATCTGCTGTCTAGTTGTAGTTCACAAACCAATCGCCGGTCGAAGGACGCCAGACCGCAAAGTCTGCCCGGCCATTTCCGTTGAAATCTCGAGCCTGCGGAATGTCTCCGCTCGCCCCCCAGCTTGCAGACATTACCGATCCGGAACCGCTCTCCAGTACATACCAGTTTCCGGTTTCCGGCCGCCAGATCGCCACGTCCGCTTTTCCATCGCCGTCAAAATCGGCAGGCAGCGTAACATCGCCCGCCTGACCGAAACCCGTGATCGATACCGAAGAAT
>JBDTXM010000092.1:0-13090 GCA_040006215.1 Acidobacteriota bacterium | reverse complement strand
GCAAAGCATTATTTTTATTTTGGAGCAGCACGATGCTTTCCTGCGCCGCTCTCAACGCGATGTTCCGATGCTCGGCCGTGTCGACCGATCCGGCGCCGCCCGTCTTTCCGTCCATGATCCCAGATTTGATCAGCGTGCGAAGCTGGCTCTTGACCATCTCGTCTATCTGAGATTCCGTGATCTGCCTTTCGGCAAGAGCTTGCTTTACCTTGACCTTATTAAGAAATACACCGAGCGGCATTTCCAGATCGAGCCCATTTCGCAGGGTTGGGGCCGTGGAATGTACCGCTCCCCAGTCCGACATCACCAGCCCGCGAAAGCCCCAACGGTCTTTCAGCAGGTCGGACAAAAGATCTTTGCTCTCAGACGTATAAGGCCCGTTCAGCCGGTTGTACGACGACATTACCGACCAGACATTCGCTTTCTGCACAGCCGCCTTGAAAGCCGGAAAATAGATCTCGTGCAGTGTCCGCTCGTCCGCATGCACGTCGATCGTCATTCGATCCCGCTCCTGATTGTTCGCAGCATAATGCTTTACGGTCGCGATGACATTTTCCGTTTGAATGCCTTTTATATATCCCACCGCCATCTGAGCTGCCAGATACGGATCCTCGCCAAAGCTCTCGAAGTTTCGCCCGCCGAAGGGATTTCGCTGGATGTTAACGCACGGGCCCAGCAGCACATTCTTGCCGGCGGCCTTTGCCTCTTGTGCAATGGCCTCGCCGACCTCATAGACGATCTTCGGATCGAACGTCGCGGCAAGTGCGATCCCTGACGGGAAAGACGTCGCCTGACCTGTTCGCACACCGGCGGGGCCGTCGGTCATCCGCAAAGCGGGTATGCCCAAACGCTTTATTCCGACCGTTTCAAAACCGATCCCCGAGATCAGCAGCAGCTTTTCATCGAGCGTCATTTTTCCGACAAGCTCGCCGACCCGGGTGTCTACTTCAGTGTCGTTTGTTCTGCGCTGCGAAAAGGAGTTAATTGGTAAAACCAACCATATCAGAACGACGGAAGCTGACATCTTAAGCAAACCGATCTTTGAAATTTTCATGCCGGATCCTCAAATATTTTCGTGCTATTTTTGTAACTAAATGGACTTTCGAATGAATATCGCGATTACCTTACCACAAAAACCCAGCTTTGTTGTATAACAGTACAAAAGTTCCGTACGGGCGTTACGACCATAAAATTACGTTGACTCTCGACCTAAACATATGGCAAACTATGTACAACACATGTTGTATAGCCCAATAGTTGCGTTTCGCAGAAAATGACCGAACGACCAGATATGTCCTGTCGAGTATCAACCGCTCATGCATGTCAACTTTATTAGGAGGCGAGAAACGAAACTGGATCGGGTTTGCAAAAAATTGCGCAAACCGTGGAACATGGAACAGAATGGTGTTTTCTCCGCAAGTCAATGAAAACAGAGGGTTTCCCGGCGTACGAAGCCGAAATCCTGTATTAATTTGTCATACAAGTTAGTACGAAGCCGGCAGGTTTTCGGATTCGGCGGAATATCTACGAAACAGGAGCGATCGCGGCGGATCCCGGATCCGCTCCTTCACTGAAAAGATGAGAGACCCAGTATTTAAAGCACTGTTAATATTCGGCTTAGCTCTTCTAGCTTGTTACCATGTGAGCGCTCAGAAGTTCGGCAACCTCGCGTTGACGCCGCCCATGGGCTGGAACAGTTGGAACAAGTTTGGCTGCAACGTCGATGAGAAACTGATCCGCGAAACGACGGATGCGCTTGTCACGAGCGGGATGAAGGACGCCGGCTATCAATACTTGGTGATCGACGATTGCTGGCACGGCGAGCGCGACACGCAGGGTTTTATCCAGGCCGACGCCAAGCGCTTCCCTTCCGGCATGAAAGCCCTCGGCGACTACATCCATTCGAAGGGAATGAAGTTTGGCATCTATTCCGATGTCGGAGCCAAAACATGCGGCGGGCACCCGGGTAGCCGCGGGCACGAATACCAGGACGCCCAGACCTACGCGGCATGGGGCATCGATTATCTGAAGTACGATTGGTGCAACACTGACGGTCTGAAAGCTGAGGGTTCGTATACGACCATGCGCGACGCTCTCTACGCGACAGGCCGCCCGATCGTGTTCAGCATCTGCGAATGGGGCGACAATAAGCCTTGGGAATGGGCTCCCGCGGTCGGTCACCTGTGGCGGACAACGGGCGACATCTATCCGTGCTGGGATTGCGAAAAGAATTACGGAACGTGGTCAAGCTGGGGCGTGATGAAGATCGTCGACAAGCAGGCAGGTTTAAGAAAATATGCCGGCCCCGGCCATTGGAACGACCCCGACATGATGGAGATCGGGAACGGCTTGACCGCAAGCGAGGACCGCGCGCATTTTTCGATGTGGGCGATGCTCGCCGCCCCGATGATCGCCGGAAACGACGTTCGCAATATGAGCAAAGAAGCCCGAGATGTCCTGACGAACAAAGACGTGATCGCTATCGATCAGGACCCGCTCGGTATCGAAGCCTTTCGTGCCATCGAAGAAAACGGCCTGGAAACCTGGGCCAGGCCGCTTGCCAATGACGAATGGGCGATCTGTTTTCTAAACCGAAGCAGCGAGACGCGTACAGTCAAATTCGACTGGAAGGCCCAGTACATCAAGGACGGCCTGAACGACCGCGAGCTGAACGTCGCGAAGGCACCCTACAAGATCCGCGACCTCTGGTCAAAACAGGACCTCGGCACAACCAGTCAGCCGCTGAAGGCTTCCGTCGAGCCGCACGATGTCGTCATGCTTCGATTAAACCGTTAAAGGCTTAGTTCGGTGAGACGACGACGTAGACTTTGCCTTTGTAAAGACGGATATTTCCGCCGTCGGCCGTGATCATCAACGGACGCGGACGCTTGATGCTGGCATCGTTCGTTGTTGCGGTCGAGAAAATGTCCTTGCTCGCGAGATCGAAGATGCGGATCTCGCCAGTGCTTGAAAATCCGAAACCGTACGCCCCTGTATCGAGCTTTTTGTCGCCGATCTTTACCGGCGAATCCGTGATGAAAAACCCTTCGTATTTCCCGCTGATCTCCGTCGAATAGCCCGACGTATCGACGAGTCCTACGATCACGTATCGATCTGTTCCGAACTGGGCGGCCGCCGAATTTCGCATTTGCGTTTGCGCGCTCTGGCCGGCGAAATAGAAACTGGTCGGCACGACCTTGGTCAACGCCGCTCCGGTCAGAACGGTCACGCCGTTCTTCTGTGCCGATACGGCAAATGCACCCGTGAATAGCAGCAGCACGGCCGCTGCCGCCTGCAAATATGCTCTTTGTGAAGTGTTCATAGTAGTGGTTCGCTTTTGGATCTTTGCCTTTTTTGCGGATCAGAATTCTCGCCTACTTATATAACAAATTTTGTTGGGAACTAAAACATGCGGATCGTACCATCGAAAAAATCGGCCGCCACGGTGTTCACCTTTTCAGATTCGCACGACGGTGCCAAGTGGCCGCACTCACCCTCGAGCAATAGTGTCTTGACTTTCAGCATTTTCGCAAATTCTAATGCAGGTAGTGGCGTTACGACATGGTCCTGCCTCGCTGCGATCACAAGAACGTTTGCCTTTACGGCGGCAGCGGCTTTTTCCCACGATCCGCCAAATTTTTCCGTGATATCGATCGACATCATCGCCTGAACCTGTCGAAGCTTGTTGCACGCGTCAAATGCTGTGTTCGACCCCGCGTTTTTCAGCGCTTCCAATGCTTTTGCCCGCGTCGTTTGATGGTTGTAGTTTTCCGGTGTCGTCAACAATACGGCTCCAAACTCATACTCGGCAGAAAGCGCCGGCATTTCGGTGTAATTTCCATTATTCCATCTACGGTCATTGGTGATCGCGTCCAACTGCATTTGCCAGTGCACGAGGTCGTAAGCCGCAAGCTGTGGCGAGCCGACGATCGGCAAGATCTTTTGGGCAAAATCAGGATAAGAAACCATCCATTGAAACGACTGCATCCCGCCCATCGACACGCCGGTGACGGCGAGAACCTGTCGAATGCCGAGTTTGCTCAGCATTGTATATTCAGCCTTTACCACATCGCGCATCGTGTATTCCGGAAACTTCATCCGCGGCTGGGCGCGGCTGTTCGACGGCGACGAAGAAACGCCGTTCGAGAGAGGATCGATCGCGATCACGTAATACTTGCTCGTATCGATCAGCTTGCCGCCATCGCTCGGTTCCAAGTGAAGCTGCTCGGTTTTGCCGCCGGCCCACATAAGGTAAGCCACGACGTTCGACTTGTCGGCGTTGATTGACCCAAACGTCCGGTAGCCGATCCGGCAATCTTTGATCACGCCGCCACTCTCTAACTTAAAGTCTCCGAGTTCCGCAAATTTCTGTTCGGCCGCCGCAGCGCGTAACGCCACAGCACAAACGAACAATCCGAGGTACACGACCCTCTGAAAGCGATTTATCCGTGCGAGCATTTTTCCTCATTCCGGACGAACTATTTCTTGGCTAAAACCCGATTCTAAAGTATAATTCGTCCATTACTTTTCAACCTTTCTTTCTTCTGTAAGGATAACCAAAAAATGAAACGAACTGCCCTGATCCTGACCTCGGCACTGCTGGTGCAGACCTTTTGCCTGCCAATACAACAAAGTATGGCTCAATCCGCGGGAAAAGACACGGTCTCAACCAGCATTCCTGACAGCCAAGTGTATTTTCGGAACGCAATAGGAGCGGTAAAACCCTCACGCGATCATTCACGGGAGATCAAGGCTTTATTAGACCAGATGACGCTTGAGGAAAAGGTCGGGCAGATGACCCAACTTGCGATCGAGCAGGTTACCACCGGAACCGACCAGGCTGTGCAGATCGACCAGGCGAAATTGGAAAAGGCGATAGTGAAATACAGCGTCGGTTCCATCCTTAATGCTCCCGGACAAGCTCAAACTGTCGATAAGTGGCGGGAGATGATCGGGAAGATGCAGGAGGCGTCGAAGAGGACGCGGCTAAAAATACCGATAATTTATGGTATCGATTCGATCCACGGAGCGAATTACGTACTGGGTTCGACGCTGTTTCCGCAGGAGATCGGAATGGCCGCGACATGGAATCCGGCCTTGATGCAGCGTGCCGGCGAGATCACGGCGGTGGAAACGCGTGCCGCCGGAATACCGTGGACGTTCTCTCCGGTACTCGACCTGGGCCGCCAGCCGCTGTGGCCGCGGTTTTGGGAGACGTTTGGCGAAGATCCGTATTTGACCAAGGTCATGGGAGTCGCCTTTGTCCGCGGTGTCGAGGGCGACGACGTTAGCTCCGAGCGCCACGTAGCATCCAGCCTCAAGCACTACATGGGTTACAGCTTTCCACTCAACGGACGCGACCGGACCCCGGCGTGGATCCCGGAAAATTATCTTCGCGAGTACTTTCTTCCGTCCTTCGATGCTGCGATCAAGGCGGGTGCCAAAACGATAATGGTCAATTCGGCTGAGATCAACGGAGTTCCCGGCCACGTTAATAAGCACATTCTCACCGACATCCTTCACGGTGAGTTGAAGTTTCAGGGCTTTGTTGTTTCCGATTGGGAAGACATCAAAAAGCTAGTCACCGTTTGGAAGGTCGCGGCTGACGAAAAGGAAGCGACCCGGATGGCTGTGATAGCCGGCATCGATATGAGCATGGTGCCGAACAGCTACAGTTTCAGCGACGACCTCATCGCTCTGGTCAAAGAAAATAAGGTGCCGATGTCGCGGATCAACGAAGCCGTCGGACGTATTCTCAAAGTAAAATTTGAGCTCGGCCTTTTTGACGACCCGATGCCCGGTGCCGGGCTCAAATCGGAATTCGGATCGGCCGCTTCGCGGCAGGTCAGCCTACAGGCCGCACGCGAATCGCTCACGCTTCTGAAAAACGAGAATGGCATCTTGCCGCTGTCGAAAGACAAGAAGGTATTGGTGACAGGCCCGACCGCCGATTCGCTCGTATCGCTCAATAACGGCTGGACCTACGTTTGGCAGGGTTCCGTTGCGTCGCTTTATCCAAAAGACCGGCCGACGATCCGACAGGCGATCGAAGAAAAGATCGGCGCGAAAAATATGAAGTATGTTCCTGGTACACGAATAGTTCAAAGAACGCCGGGCAACGGCGTCCCGACCGATCAGGATCAGGAAGTGGATATTCAGGCCGCCGTTAACGCAGCGAAAAATGCGGATGTTGTCGTGCTCTGCGTGGGCGAGGGTTCTTATACCGAAACCCCTGGAAACATCACCGACCTAACGCTGCCCGAACCGCAGCTGAAATTGGCGGAAGCTCTGCTTGGAACCGGCAAACCGGTCGTCGCCGTCCTCGTCGAAGGCCGACCGCGCATCATAAATCGTATCGTCGACAGAATTCCGGGCATCTTGCTTGCTTATAACCCCAGCAACGAAGGCGGCACCGCCATCTCCGACGTTCTCTTCGGCGATTACAATCCGAACGGCAAACTGCCATTCACCTATCCGCGAACCCCGAACAGCTACATAACCTACGACCACAAAATATTCGAGGTCGAAGAAACCGGTTTCGGCAATGCTGCATTCAGTCCGCAGTTCGAATTTGGCAGCGGTGTGAGCTATACAAGCTTCGCTTACAGGGATCTAAAACTCAGTCAAAGTTCGATACCGATGAACGGCGAAATGACCGCAACCGTCACCGTAACGAATACAGGGAAACGTGCGGGAAAAGAAACGGCGATACTTTATCTTCGTGACGACGTTGCTACACTTTCGCCCGCCGGAAAACGCGTCAAACGATTTGCGAAAGTCTATCTCGAACCTGGCGAAAGCAAAACCTTATCTTTCACGCTCGACCACGACGATCTTTCGTTTATTAACACGGATAATTCGGCGATCGTCGAGCCCGGCGATTTCGACGTGATGATCGGCGGCCTCAGCGCCAGATTCACTGTCCGATAGATGAGGGCTCGGCTCTCAAAAACAATAATGACTCGTTCCACAAAATTTACCCGTCGTGATTTCCTACTGACAGCTGGCGCAGGAGCAGCGGGAATTGCTCTTACCGGCACGAGATCCCGCGCTGCGAAGCTTGATTCAATGAAAGAAATGCTTGTCTACGTCGGCACTTATACGTCGGGCGGAGCGAAAGGTATCTACCTGCTCAAATTTGACCTTGTTTCGGGAGCCTTGTCGCTTGTGAAAACAATCGGTGGCATAACCGAACCTTCGTTTCTCGCGCTGGATACCGATCAGAGATATCTGTACGCGGTTAATGAGCTTGTAGAGTTTAACGGCAAGCCAGGCGGTGCGGTCAGCGCCTTCTCGATCGATAGAAAAGACGGCGGCCTCAAGTTTATCGATCAGGTCGCATCGCTCGGCGGAGCGCCGTGCAATCTGATCGGTACCAAAAACAATAAATTCGTGCTGGCCGCAAATTATATGGGCGGCAACGCGGCCGTTTTTCCCGTCCGTGCGGATGGCGGCCTCGGCGAATCGGTGAGCCTCGTTCAGCATACCGGCACCGGCCCTAACAAGGACCGTCAGGAGGCCGCGCACGTCCACTCCGTCACGCTTGACGCACATGAGCGCTTTGCTTTTGTCGCCGACCTCGGTGTAGACAAGATTGTTATATATAAATTTGACGCCGGCACGGGCAAGCTCTCGCATCACTCGGATTTCAGCGCCAAACCGGGCTCCGGCCCGCGGCATTTCACCTTTCATCAGAACGGCAAATTTGCCTACCTGATAAATGAGCTCGCGTGCACCATCACCGTCCTGTCGTATGACGCGTCCGCCGGAGCGCTGACCGAAATTCAAAGCCTCCCGACGCTGCCCGCCGATTTTACCGATCAGAATACTTGTGCGGATATTCACATCCATCCGTCGGGCAAATTCATCTACGGCTCGAATCGCGGACATGACAGTATTGTGTCATTCGCGATCGACGAAAAAACGGGAAAGTTAACGTACATCGAACACACGGCGACGGGCGGCAAAACACCGCGAAATTTCGCGATCGATCCGACGGGTAAATTCCTCCTCGCGGCAAATCAGAATTCGGGATCGATCACTGTTTTTGCGATCGACACCGAAACAGGTCGGCTTAGCGCGACCGGCAAAAAGATCGATATTCCTGCCCCGGTTTGTCTAAAACTTGTTCCTAATTTCACCGGATAGTTTTTTGGAGGCGAAAATGTTTGCAATTTTTTTACGTCTTTCGATCGCTTTCCTTTTTCTATTTGCGTTGGTGATCGACTCTGCCTCGGCGCAGGTCCGCATTCGTAAAGCTGCATTCAAGGATGAATTTAACGGTCCCGCGGGAACATCGATCGATGCGAACAAATGGACTGCTGAAACGGGCGGCAACGGCTGGGGCAATCAGGAGCTCGAATACTATACAAATTCCACCGACAATGCCTATCAGGACGGCAGCGGCTCGCTCGCCATCAAGGCCGTTAAGCTCAATCCCGCGCTCAGTCTTGGCTGCTGGTACGGCCCGTGCCAGTACACGTCTGCACGGCTGATCACCAAGCAGAAATTCGATCTCAAATATGGCCGCTTCGAAGCACGGATAAAGATCCCTAACGGTCAGGGCGTCTGGCCCGCGTTTTGGCTGCTCGGAAATAACATCGACACCGTCTCCTGGCCGCAGTGCGGGGAGGTCGACATCTTGGAAAACATCGGACGTGAACCGGGCATTGTCCACGGTACGATACACGGGCCGGGTTATTCGGGAGCGAACGGCATCAGCAGCTCATATAGCCTGCCGGCCAACCGTTCTTTCGCTGATGACTATCACGTTTATGCCCTTGAATGGTCAGCCTCTCAAATACAGTGGTCGGTCGATGGCCATGTTTACAAAACCACGACAACGAGCGATATCCCGGCAGGCTCGCAATGGGTGTTCGACCATCCTTTTTTTGTCATTATGAATTTCGCTGTCGGGGGCGGGTGGCCCGGTAGCCCTGACGCTTCGACAGTTTTTCCGCAAGTTATGTTGGTTGATTATGTGCGCGTTTACCGGCGGTCTTAGCCGCCCTTCTAATAAACTACGACGATGAAATTTTTTTGGTTGATTCTATTGGTGAGCGTTTTAATGACCGAAAATGCGTATCCGCAAAAGACGGATATTTCGCTGGACGCCGGCTGGACCTTTCGCGAGTTTGGCAAACCTGACTGGCATTCGGCGACCGTTCCGGGCTGCGTTCACACAGATCTGCTGGCGAACAAACTTATCGAAGATCCGTTCTATCGCGACAACGAAAAGAAACAGCAGTGGATCGGTAAGACTGATTGGGAATATCGAACGACATTCAAGGTCTCACCGGAATTGCTGAACCGGCAGAATATCGAGATCGTCTTCGAAGGCCTGGATACGTACGCCAATGTCTTCGTGAACGATAAACCGGTACTCGATGCCGACAATATGTTTCGCCGTTGGCGTGTAGATGTAAAAAAAGCCCTAAAGCCAGGCGAGAATACGCTGCGGATCCGCTTTCGCTCACCGATAAACGAGATCCTACCGCTGATGGCAAAACTCGATTATGAACTGCCTGCGGTCAATGATCAGGGAGAAAAGACAAGCCCCTATACCCGCAAGGCTCCGTATCAGTATGGCTGGGACTGGGGCCCTCGGTTCGTTACCAGCGGAGTCTGGAAACCTGCCCGTCTCGAAGCCTGGGACAACGCCCGCATCGATGACCTTCACATACGTCAAAACGCTCTCACAAAAAACACCGCCGATCTGACGGCCGCGGTCGAGGCAATTGCATCGACGCCGACCGACGCGACAATAGAGATCGAGAACGTGGCTGACAAAAAGGTGGTCGCGACAAAACAGGTGAAGCTAACGCCCGGCGTCAATAAACTCGCCCTCAATTTTACGATCGCGGATCCGAAATTGTGGTATCCGATAGGACTGGGTGATCAAGCCCTTTACACTTTCAAGGCGCGCTTGATCGTCAACAAAAAGCTGGTTGATGAAGCATCAAAACGAACAGGCCTACGCACGCTGGAACTGCGCCAAAAGCCTGACGAATACGGCAAAAGTTTCGAGTTTATCGTCAACGGAATTCCAGTTTTCGGCCGCGGAGCCAATTGGATTCCCGCTGACATTTTCCCGACCCGGGTAACGAACGAAAAATACGACCAGCTCCTCGGCTCGATCCGCGACGCCAATATGAACATGGTTCGCGTTTGGGGCGGCGGGATCTACGAGGACGATCATTTCTATGATCTCGCCGATCAAATGGGAATTCTCGTCTGGCAGGATTTCATGTTCGCCTGCAGTATGTATCCGGGCGATAAACCGTTCCTCGACAATGTGCGTCACGAGGCCGTAGACAACGTCAAACGCCTCCGCGATCATCCGGCAATAGTCATCTGGGTCGGCAATAACGAGATCGAGACCGCCTGGCAGCATTGGGGCGGATGGAAGGACAACAATCCTGACTCGGTCTGGAAGGCCTACATGGATATTTTTCTGCGGCTGCTGCCTGATGTGCTTGATGAATACGATCCTTCGCGACCATATTGGCAAAGCTCACCCAGCTCAAATTTTCAGGCCGATTCTGAATTTCAAGGTATCGGCGACACGCATTACTGGCAGGTATGGCATGCCGAAAAGCCCTTTTCGGAATACGAAAAACAATTTCCGCGTTTTATGAGCGAATACGGTTTCCAATCGTTTCCGGAGCTCGATACCGTGAAGTCATATACGACTGACGAAGACCGTGCGAATATTGAAACGCCGGTCATGCTCTCGCACCAGCGGCATCCGCGTGGCAACCAGCTCGTGCGGACGTATATGCTTCGCGAATACGACCAGCCGAAGGATTTCGAGTCGTTCTTATTCGTCAGCCAAGTGCTTCAGGCTGAGGGTATTAAGCTCGGTGCCGAACATCTCCGCCGGATCATGCCGCGCAACATGGGCTCGCTCTATTGGCAGGCGAATGACACGTGGCCGGTCGCGTCGTGGTCGAGCATGGACTATTACGGCCGGTGGAAGGCACTGATGTACTACACGCGCCGTTTCTACAGTCCGATGCTTGTTTCGCCACATGTCGAAGACGCCAAGATGGAGATCTATGTCGTGTCCGATCACCCGGAGCCGACTAACGCCAAGCTGGACTTGACCCTGATCGATCTGAACGGAAAGGTGCTCAGTTCTAAACAAATGGACCTAAGCGTCGAACCGTTGCGAGGCAAATCGTATTTCAGTCAGCCGGTCGCAGACCTGCTTAACGGTCAGGACGACCGCAACGCAATGCTCCTTGCTGAATTAATGGTGGGCGGAAAACTCGTTTCGCGAAACGAGTATTTCTTCAAGTCGTTCAAGGAACTTGCTTTGGGCAAACCGAATATCACAACGGATGTTGTGGCGGACAGCTTTGGCTTTCTAATAACGGTGTCCGCGGACAAGGTGGCGAAGGACGTCTATCTTTCCGGCTCCTCGGACGGGCGCTTCTCCGATAATTACTTCACGCTTCTTCCCGGCCGCCCGGTGGAAGTTCGATTCGATTCAAACAATAAGCCGGAATTGAAGGCATTCAAGGAAATGCTCAAAGTGCGGTCATTGAAGGACGCGTTTTAACTCTTGCTGCAAATGAATAAAGTATTGATATTTCCGGTCGCCGCCCTGTTTTGCGTTGGGAGTCTTTTCGGACAATCCGATGCCGAACGGCGTGCGTCCCGAATGGGCGTCGGCATGAATCTCTCGTATCTCGACAACTATTGGAAGGGTACGAAAGAAAAACATTTCTCCGATTTTGCCAAGCCCGAAGAAGCCGCAAAACGCGAGAAGATGCTCGCCGATATTGCCAAAGCCGGATTTAAGACCGTTCGGATACCGATCTGCTTTTCCGCGTGGATGGAGATCAAGCAGCCTTACGACTGGGACAATCCTGATGCCCTGAAAATGCCGGATTCTTTCGTCAAGTGGGCTCTCGACAGCGGGCTTAACGTCATCATCGATCTGCATCATAGCGAGTTTGACCGTTCGGTTGCTGATGCCGATGATCCAGAACGGATAGTCAATCTTTGGACAAAGATCGCCGAGCGTTATAAAAATACGGACCCCGAGCGTGTCTTTTTCGAATTGCGGAACGAGCCGAATAAAATTCCTGCCGAACAATGGCGGTGGCAGGCGGAACAGATCATCAAATACGTCCGGGCGATCGCGCCGAAGCATACATTGATAGTTGGTTTCCACGAATGGAACGGCCGCCAACAGTTGATCGAGTCAAAACCGTTTGCCGATCCGAACATCATCTACACGTTTCACTATTACGACCCGTTCGTATTTACACATCAGGGCGCAACCTGGGCAGGTCCCGCGCTGAAAGACCTTCGCTCCGTTCCGTTTCCCTATTCTGCCGACGACAAGATAAAGGTGCCGGATTCTGCCAAAGGTTCGTATATCGAGCAGCAGATCGGCAATTACAAAAAGGAGTCCGATCCTGAAAAAATGTACGCCGATCTTAAGGCGGCAAAGGACTGGGCGATCAAGAACAAGGTTCCCGTATTTGTCGGCGAATTCGGTTCATACGATCAATATTCATCTATGGAGGACCGGTGCCGTCACGCGACTGCCGTCTATTCGGCGCTTGGAAAACTCGGGCTGCCTAACGCCTGGTGGGAATGGGACGGCGGCTTCAATATGTTTGAAAAAGGGAGCCAAACCATCGCTCCCTGTATGCGGAAGGCGATCGATTCCTTTTCGGGCCGCTAAATCACCGTTAAACCCTTTACTAAAACGTTAAATTAACGTTTTGCGGCTCATTTAGTTTGTAAATTATTCCCGGCGGATTTATTATGAATATCGCGTCATAAATAAGGAAACTTTATGACTCCGGCATACTGGTAGTTGCGTGAGTCAACCGCTTAAAACATTCGATCGGTCGATGATCAAACGTATAAATCTAAAAAGGGCTAACGTGGCTCGTTCAAATACGATCCGCGATATAAATCGCCAGATAGTTTTGAATTTCGTCCGGGAAGAGGGGCCGCTCTCGCGGGCGGAGATAGCCCGGTTGACCGCTCTTCAGCGTTCGACGATCTCGCTTATCGTCGACGAACTTTTAAAGGGCGGCCTGATCGAGGAGGTCTACGGCGAATCGTC
>JBDTXM010000091.1:0-13098 GCA_040006215.1 Acidobacteriota bacterium | reverse complement strand
CGATCGGGCTCTGGACCGACGAGATCCGCAACAAGATAAAACTCGCCGAAGGTTCGGTCCAGGACATCGAGGAATTCACGCCCGAGCTTCGTGAGATCTACCGCACGGCCTGGGAGATCCCGATGCGATCGCTCATCGACATGATGGCCGAACGCGGAGCCTACATCGACCAATCGGCGTCCCTGAATCTTTTCATGGAAAGCCCCAATATTGGCAAGCTCTCCTCCATGTACATGTACGCCTGGCAAAAGGGTTTGAAAACGACCTACTATTTGCGTTCACGCCCCGCAACCAAGATCGCACAGGTCTCCGCGGCGGGGAATACATCCGCCGAAGTAAAGGCATATTCGGACGAGGAAGCGCTAGTGTGTTCACTTGAAAATCCAGAGGCCTGTGAAGCATGTCAGTAGGCCAGAACAACCTGCGGCAATAAGCGTGTCAAAAACTTGAGAATGACGACCCAGACATCAGACAAGATATCGACTTGGATTTTCCTGGTCACTTTCGCTTTGGTGTTTTATGGGATGGGCTCTTCGTTTGTGGAAAGCTTCGTCAACTATCCTACATGGCGTCTGATCGGGGCGAATGAGTTTCTTGCGTATCACCACGCTCTTAGTCCACTGATCATCGGCTACATGGTGATTCCGATGCTAATCACGACGGTCTTGACAATTCTTCTTCTGTGGTTCAGGCCTGTTCCTATCCCATCGTGGGCGATCTGGCTCGCCTTCGTACTTCAGGTTATTATTTGGGTCTCAACAGCCGTAATCCAAGTGCCGATCCAAATGCAGCTAAGCAGCGATGGTCTGTCCGTGCCGCTTATCGACAGGCTCATATTCACCAACATGTGGTTCCGCAAAGTACCACAGATCATCAATGCTTTCCTGTTCTTATGGCTGATGTCTTTGATGCTAAGGGTGAATTTGCATAGCCGCCCCGAGGCGTAATTGTCGTTGCGCGGTAGCGTATTTCTCGATTTAGGAGTATTCGATTATGTTGCTTGACCCAGGATTTAATTTGACCCTAAGGCCGATGAAATATCCGGATTTTTATGAGATGTATAAAAATTCGATCAAGAATACCTGGACGGTCGAGGAGGTCGATTTTTCTACCGACGTGACCGACCTGCGGTCAAAGATGACGCCGGCAGAGCGGCATATGATCAATCGCCTGGTCGCGTTTTTCGCGACTGGCGATTCGATCGTGTCCAATAATCTTGTCCTTAATCTTTACAAGCACATCAATTCGCCCGAGGCTCGTATGTATCTCTCGCGGCAGCTTTTTGAAGAAGCCGTGCATGTGCAGTTTTATCTCACGCTGCTCGATACATACATTCCGGATCATGAGGAACGCGAACAAGCGTTTTCCGCCATTAAGAATATTCCTTCGATCCGCGCCAAAGGTGATTTCTGCATGAAGTGGATCGATTCGATCAACGACCTCGACAGCTTGCAGACAAGAGAAGACCGGCAGAATTTTCTGCTCAACCTGATCTGTTTCGCGACCTGTATCGAAGGCCTGTTTTTCTTTGCCGCCTTTGCGTATGTTTATTTTCTCCGCTCGAAGGGATTGCTCCACGGCCTAGCCGCCGGGACCAATTGGGTCTTTCGCGACGAATCGGCCCATATGAACTTTGCGCTTGAAGTCGTCAAAAACGTACGTAGCGAGGAGCCCGATCTCTTCGACGCCTCGATGGAACGCCGCGTGGTCGAGATGATAGACGAGGCTGTAACCTGCGAGATGCAATTTGCGGACGATATCTTGAGCGGCGGCGTAGCCGGCCTGTCCGTCGTCGACATGCGCCAATACCTCGAATTCATCGCCGACCAACGTCTCGCGATGCTCGGCATGCAAAAGGTTTACGGCGCAAAAAATCCCTTCGGTTTCATGGACCTCCAGGACGTACAGGAACTCGCTAATTTCTTCGAGCGTCGCGTCTCCGCCTATCAGGTAGCAGTCGCGGGAGATGTGACTTTTAACGAGGCGTTCTAACTTACTGAAAAGTACGGCCGTTATGTTTTAGCCAGCCATCGGGATGTTTGCCCGCCGGATCATGATGGGTCCAATGCACGAGTCCGCCCTGCTCATTCCAAACATACTCACCCGCAAAACTAACCGTGTCACCAGTTTTGAGGTCGTCAAGACCCTGCGCGATGTCGATATTGTGCTCGATCAGCACGGTTTGCCCTGACCTCAATCTAATAATAAATCGCTGGTGAGCAAGGCCGTACCTGTCGTCGGCGAGAAGCTTCGTGACAACACCCTCGCCCTCTACCCGCACGTCGCTTTCATGCCGTTCGAACGCCGTCGCGGCACTATCGGCCTGGATCGGTACCATGCCGCAGCCGCCACAAAGACCGGCCAATATTAAGCACACAAAAATAAGTCGAGATCGCCTTTGATGCATCACCGAGGGCGAATGCGATATTATTCTCGTCTGACGAGGTTGCGACATAATAGTGGCTTTTTTCAGGACTATTATAGGCCTTTTCCTTTCGGTATCTCCAGCAGGGATCGTCGGGTAAGGCGGGGCGGCAGTGGTTGTATCCATGGAGTATTTTGATGTTCTTATTATTGGAGCGGGCCTTTCCGGGATCGGGGCTGGTGCGCGTCTTCGGATGAATTGTCCGGACAAAACGTTCGCAATTCTTGAAGGCCGCGAGGCGATGGGTGGGACGTGGGACCTCTTTCGCTATCCGGGAGTTCGATCGGATTCGGACATGTTTACGCTCGGTTACCGCTTTCGGCCGTGGAGCGATCCCAAGGCGATCGCCGACGGGCCGGACATTTTGAAATATGTTCAGGAAACGTCCAAAGCGTACGATCTAGACAAAGAGATCCGTTACGGCCATCGGGTCAGACATGCCGAATGGTCGTCTGAAAATTCGCATTGGACCATCGAGGCGGAAATACAACCGGTCCGGAGCGTGTCTGCCAAAGACGACGCGACGCCGCAGATCAAACGATTCACTTGCAACTTTCTCTACCTCTGCACCGGGTACTACGATTACGAATCCGGCTACACTCCGAAGTGGCCCGGTTTTGAAAATTACGATGGCGTCATTGTTCATCCCCAGAAATGGCCCGAAGATCTCGAATACAAAGATAAAAATGTTCTCGTGATCGGCAGCGGAGCGACGGCGATAACGCTCGTTCCCGCGATGGCGGCGACGGCGAAACACGTGACCATGCTGCAGCGTTCGCCGACGTATGTTGTCTCGATGCCTTCCCAGGACAAGATCGCGAATTTTCTTCGATCCGCCTTGCCGTCAAAGGCTGCTTATATGCTTGCCCGCTGGAAGAACGTCTTTCGCCAAATGTTCTTTTACCAGATCTCCCGCAAGCGTCCTGCCTTCATGAAACGGCTCATAGCCAAAGGTATTCGTAGAGAACTCGGCGACAGATATCCCGATGAGCACTTCTCGCCCGACTATAACCCGTGGGACCAGCGCCTTTGTCTTGTTCCCGATGCAGACCTATTTAACTCCATTCGTCAGGGCCACGCGTCGATCGTCACTGGACAGATCGAGACGTTTACCGAAACGGGCGTTCGCCTGACAAATGGTGAGAGTCTCGATGCCGATATCGTCGTCACGGCGACCGGTCTCGTGCTCAAGATCATGGCCGGATTACAGCTTGTCGTGGATGGCGAGGCGGTCGACCTTTCGAAGGTGATGGCGTACAAAGGCATGATGTACAGCGACGTGCCAAATCTCGCACAGGCTTTCGGCTACACAAACGCTTCGTGGACCCTGAAATGCGACCTGACCGCCGAATACATCTGCCGCCTTCTGAAATATATGGATGCCAAGGGTTATGCGAGCTGCACGCCGCGCATCACCGACGCGTCGATCTTGCCGGAACCGGTTTTAGATTTCACTTCCGGTTATGTTCAACGAGCACTGCACGAACTACCGAGTCAGGGCTCGAAAAAACCATGGCGGCTGCACCAAAATTATATGAAAGACCTCTCGATGCTGCGATACGGTCGGCTCCATGACGAGGCAATGGAGTTTCGCCCCCGGACCAAAACAGCTCCATGAGGTCTTTGTTCGCCGCCGCTAGACACTCACCACAAACCGGTCGACCGGCCGCCTTAATGAAACGGGTGCCGGATATTCCTTCAAATAACCGAGACGCAGGACAAACTGTATCTCATCGCCTAATGCTAGCGACTGATAGACCGAATCTTTGATCGACGGCTCTTCGAGTGCCTGCGTCATCGGATGGACCGCGATCCCTTTCTCGCGGACCTTCAAAAATAACCTCTGCATTCGCCGGCCTGTTTCCAGCAGCGTCGCGGTCGAATTGTCGGGGCTTGTGACTAGCAGCCAGCCGGCCGATTGCGTCACCTGAGTTTTGACCTTATCTATGGTTTGATCGCGGAAACTGTTTTGCATTACGGAGGTCTTATTATAAAAATTACGGACAAACCATCCCGGCAGGCCTTCGATCTCCATCGTCGCGGTAGTCAGCCCGTCGCGGCGAGCGGCGGCATCTTTGCTCGAAAATCTCACCCAATCGGCGAGCTCGGATTGAGCGGCATCACGATACGCCTGGATCCGGTTGGCTTCGATCGTTTGTTCATTTAGGTAGGCGTATTCCTTGGCGGAATTCGGTATGAAATAAAAAAACTCTTGCTCAGCAGACATCAAATGGTCCGCGTCCTCTTTCTTGAGAGTGTCTGAAAGATAATTTGAGCGAACGGTTCGCCTATTCTTGATCCTATTGATATCAAATGCGGCAGCGCTGCCTGCTTTGCCAAGCGTCACTTCGACGACCTCCACATCCTGATTGCTTTGAGCGAGCGTGCGAAACTGGCAGTTGTATCCCGCGTTGCCTGCGGCATATTCGAGATTCTGCGTGAAAGCACCGATCGATAGGATCGTTTCACGCTGGGTCGGATCGACCGCCGGAAGCCATTTGGTCTTGTCGTTGCAGATCACCCAGTGGTACGGCTCGATATATTTGACCCACCATGGCTGGGTATTGTGACCGCTCGGGGCAAGCGATGAGAAATACAAGATCTCGCGTTCATCGGGTTTTGGCAGCGGCTTGTCCGAGAGATCAGAGGCAATATCGGCCCGCACGATATTTTTCCTGTCGCTTAGCAAATAGCCCGCACCTCCCGCTGCCAGAACGACTCCACCCGCCACACTTAAGAATCTTCTTCGATTCATAGCATTAGAACCCCGTCTTGAAACCAATAGTAGGTGCCAAAAAATAGTAAATGAATAAAGCCGCAGTTTCAATTTTTTTAGAACATATCGGTTGGGCTAAAATAGATCGGTGAATGCTTGATGAGGGCAACAAATATTCTTATATTCACAACATACGTGTTATACTGACGCATCTACTATGAATTGTCGCGTCCATGATAAAACTCCAAATACCGGCAAAAAACATCGCGGCCCTCATTACGGCCCGCCAGTAAAAAAAACAGTGGGACAGCGGGACAAGGTTGTGGAGAACCTCGTAAATGATTGATATAAGAGTATTTAAAAATCGACTTTTTGTCCCGCGGCAAACGGGACAAGCGGGACAAAAAAACAGCGGGACAGAAGGACAAGCTAATGAAAAATTCAATAACCTGAGTCATTACAACAACTTGCAGGCCGAATCGTTGTCCCGAGGCTTGCAGGACAAACGGGACAAGGTTTCCTGCCCTAGATCCGGCATCATGCAAGGTTTGCGTAATATATGCGCCTAAAATACTATTTTCGGTAGCGTTATGAAGATCTTTCACGGGACCGAGAATGCCAATATTGCCCGACCCACGGTGCTGACGCTCGGTGTATTTGACGGCCTTCATCTCGGTCACCAGCGGATAATGCAGACAGTGGTTGAGCGGGCAAAGACGATCGGAGCAATTCCCACCGCGATCACCTTCGATCCGCATCCGCGGGCGGTCCTCCATCCGGAATCCGCCCCGCCGCTTCTGCAGACTTTGGATCAGCGGCTGGCAAATTTCGAAGTTTTGGGGATCGAGCAGGCGATCGTGATCCCGTTCGATGCTCAGTTTGCATCGACGCCCGCAGAGGAGTTTCTGGCAGATGTGATCCGCGATCGGCTCCACGCAAAAGAGGTCTATCTTGGGAAAGGTTTTGCGTTCGGAAAAGGCCGCGGCGGGAACATTGAGCTGCTTCGCAAGATGAGTTCTGACTTGGGTTTCAAGGCCGATGAAGTAGATGAGGTCACGCTTCGCGGGCACCGGATCAGTTCATCCCGTATTCGCAAACTTCTGGATGAAGGAAAGGTTAACCTCGCCCGTAGAATGCTTGGCCGTCCGTACGGCGTCGAAGGCGTGATCATTCGCGGAAACCGGCGTGGGCACACCATTGGCTTCCCGACTGCGAATCTTAAACCGCACAACCGGGTGATCCCTCGTTTTGGCGTCTATGCGACGGCTACGCTTATCGACGGCACCTGGCGGCGAAGCATCACCAACATTGGCGTTCGCCCGACCTTCGAAAACGAGGCCGAACCGTCGATCGAGACGTACATTTTCGACTACGACAACGATCTCTACGGAGACGTGTTGCGAGTGCGTTTTCTGCACCGCATCCGGGACGAACGGAAGTTCAACGGCATAGACGAATTAAAGACACAGATCCAAAAGGATTCGGCCAGAGCAATGAACTATTTCAGCCACCGGGGCGTACGAAATATGCTGGAAATTCTATGAAGATTACCGAACTCAGACCAATGCTCTGGACCAACCGACGAGTACACCCCTTATGACAAGATCGGATTACCAGTTCGTTCTATTTCACAGAGGACGACGTTGAAGCCCTCCGGGCGAAACTAAAGACAAAGCACCGGTCTGCTACGGCATCGAAGACTACTATTACGGCATGCGCGAATTTGCCGTTTACGATAGTAAGGGCTACCTGCTCCGATTCGGACAGGAAATTGCCGAAAATATAATGAACGATCTCGAAAACAAGCAGGGAATCGCCTTAAAGGAACGAATGGGTGGCGTTGTTACCGATCTGAATCCGTCGAACGGCACGGCCGCATTGATCGCCGCGAAAGATCTGCCCATCGCAAAGCAAGTTGGCAATGAGCGATCGATCGCGGAAGAGAAATTTCTTCAAAAAAAAGAAGCCGACATTGAGAAAAAATATCACGGGATACGCGGCTATTTGCGATTGTTTCAGATCACGCGTGTGATCGCGTCTCTGTCGTTCTATCTGTATCTCGACCAGTTTGAACTTCATCGCGAGCAGCAGCTCAAGCATAAAAAAGAGCGCCTCAATCGTGCCGGACGACTTACGCGTTTGGCCGTCTACGGCGAAAAGCTTTATGCGGTCCGGCTTTGGTTTTTTCAAACCTTTGTCACGATTGTTCGCCGTTTCGTTTTGGGAAGCGAAACCAGCAAGGAAAAAAATCAGGAAAAGCAGGCTCTGTGGCTCAAGGAGAAATTGATCGAGCTGGGTCCGACCTTTATCAAAATAGGACAATCGATGGGCACGCGGGCCGATCTCCTGCCCCTGCCGTTTGTCGTCGAATTGGGTACGTTGGTGGACAGCGTTCCGCCGTTTCCAAATGACGTCGCGTTTGCGAGGATCGAGCACGAACTCGGGCGTAAGATCAACGAGGTTTATGCAGAATTCGATCTCGAGCCTGTAGCCGCCGCGTCGCTCGGTCAGGTCTATCGGGCAAAGCTTCACACCGGCGAAGAGGTTGCCGTAAAAGTCCAGCGGCCCAATCTCGAAGCCACCATAAAAGGGGATATCGTCATTCTCAAAAAGGTCGCGAAGTTTGCCGAGCGCTTTCCACAACTCAACGAGAATGCCGATTGGGCAGGCATGCTTCGCGAGTTTGACGTGACGATCCACGAGGAAATGGATTATCGGGCCGAGGCCTTAAACGCTGAGAGATTTCGCGGTAATTTCAAAGGCTGGACAAACATCCACGTACCGACGATCTACTGGAACGCCACAACGACAAAGGTCCTGACCATGGAGTTCATCCACGGGACAAAAGTGACGGATCTTGAAGCACAGGAAGCGCACGGTATCTCCCCGGCCAAGGTCAACCGCCTGCTGATCAAGACATACCTCAAGCAACTTCTGGAAGACGGATTTTTTCACGCCGACCCGCACCCTGGCAATCTGCTCGTGATGGACGACGGAGTGCTCGCCTTCTTCGACTTCGGAATGGTGGGCCGCATCACGCCGGACCTGCAGGCAAAGATGATCGACGCATTCTTTCACGTAGTTAGCAAAGATCCGTCTGGAATTGCGCAGGACCTGATCGATCTCGATTTCCTGAAACCGGGCACGAATCCGAGTATCGTAAAACCGGTAGTTGAAAAGATGTTCGAGTTTCATCTGAATCTGAAACTCAAGGACGTAAATTTCAAAGAGCTGACATACGACCTGGCGGACGTGATGTACGATTACCCGTTTCGCCTGCCGTCGAATTTTACATATATCATGCGTGCTCTTATGACGCTCGAGGGCATCGGCATTATCACCGATCCCGAATTCAATTTCTTCGAAACCGCGAAACCCTACGCCAAGGAATTCATGCTCCGCCGAGAGGGCAAGGATTTTCGCAAGGTGTTCGTCGACAAACTTATGGGCCGCGATTCTGACGGCAAGATCGACTGGAATCGAACGTGGAAACTCGCGAAAATGGCCTTCAAAACGGTGCTCAATACCGGAAGCTGATGGAGATCGCTCTTCCATTGCGTACGTCCGAATCAGAGCGAGATGAAAATCCAGCCATCGCTCGTGCCCGCGAAATCGTCCTCGCCTATGGTTGGAACTCAACGTCATTCCAAATAGTCAATCCAGGGATCCAACGTTGGTTTTCTTCGGGCGGCGATGCGGTGGTTGGATACGTGACCTCGGCTGGAATTCGAGTGGTCGCAGGCGCTCCGGTCTGTCCGAAAGCGCGTCTCGCGGAAGTTACACGGGAATTTGAAGCCGATGCCGCGGTCGACAAACAACGCGTTTGTTACTTTTGTGCCGAATCAAGAATGGAGGAGATCTTTGCGGACTCGCCGGATCACACTCGATTTCTCCTCGGTGCTCAGCCAGTATGGCGACCGTCCGACTGGCCGAAAATAGTCGCGTCTAATAGATCTTTACGGGCCCAGTTAAATCGTGCGCGGAATAAAGGAGTCATCGTACGTGAATGGCAGAGGGAAAAGGCTCGTTCAAATCCGGAGCTCGCTGCATGCCTGAAACAATGGCTCGATTCAAAGGGACTGCCGCCGCTGCATTTTATGGTTGAGTCGGACACTCTGGCCCGGCTGGATGATCGCCGCGTGTTTGTGGCAGAGCGTGACAGTCACGTCCTTGGGTTTATTGTTCTTTCACCTGTCAGGCGCCGCAACGGATGGCTATTTGAGCAGTTTCCGCATCGACCCGGAGCACCGAATGGAACCGTTGAATTAATGATCGATGCCGCAATGCAGGAGCTTGCGCGCGCAGGATGCGAGTACGCAACGCTCGGGTTGTCGCCGCTTTCAAAGCGCGCCGATGTCGGGCCTTTTCACGATCCGGTTTGGCTTCGAATACTTCTCGGCTGGCTTCGAAAACACGGACAGCGTTTCTACAATTTCGATGGGCTGGATTCATTCAAGGCAAAATTAAAGCCGAATAGGTGGGAACCGGTGTTTGCTGTTTCGAACGAATCGCAGGTATCATTCAGAACGCTGTACGCAATCGCCGGAGCATTCAGCGGAAATGCGACAGCTAAGCTGGTGGCGGGCGGGATGGTAAGGGCGGCCGCAAGTGAAATTCGATGGATAAAGCGCCGTTTGATCCGCCCCGAGCATCGATGAAAATACGACACCTTTCGTTGCTTCTGCTATCACTCCTTTTTGCGAATACCTCTTACTCTCAAAAAACTAAAATGGACCACAGATCCGACATCAAAGTTCATCACATATCGAGTGACTTTTCTATAAGTGAGCTTAAGAACGCAGGTTGGGATCGCGCCCATCCGCTTGAAATAGGAACCTATTGGACGGGCGAAAAAGCTCCGGCAACCCGGCGTTTCTCCGCGAGTCTCCTTTGGTCAGAAACGGCTCTTTACGTCAAGTTTGAAGCGAATCAGAACGAGCCACTGATCCTGAGCGAAAAGGCCAATCTCGGGTCCAAAACTTTGAAAATGTGGGACCGTGACGTATGCGAGATCTTTATCGCCCCCGATCAAAAGGAGCCGCGCAAGTATTTTGAGTTCGAGGTTGCTCCGAACGGAGAATGGATCGATCTAACGATCGACCTTACATCGGGGGAGCGCGTTACGGGCTGGGACTTCAGGTCCGGAATGACATCGGCCGCAAGGGTTGACGGCGATAGGATCTTAATGGCGATCAAGGTCGAGTGGAAGGCCCTGGGAAAGACACCTAACAAAGGCGAAACTTGGCTCGGGAATCTTTTTCGGTGCGTGGGAAAGGAACCCACGCGCGGCTATCTTGCGTGGCGGCCGACGCTCACGGCGGAACCCGCGTTTCATGTCCCGGAGAAATTCGGCGAATTCAAATTTGTCGGTTAGCTTAGGATGAGTTTTTCGTAGATGATCGTGCTTCCAAGTCCGAGGCTGAAGATACCCGCGAATAGCCGTATACCTTTATTGAGAATATCAAAGCGGTTTGCCGTGAAATGAAAGGGCAGTCCTATCAAAAAGCTCATCGCCATCATCCCGCCGATCGATCCCACACCGAAAATAAGAATGTAAAGCAGTGCGACAGCGGGCGAAGGTATTGTTGGCACGACAAGCAGCATCAGGGCGGCGCTTCCCGCGAGCCCGTGTACCATTCCGATAACGATAGACCGCGGACTAAAGCGGTGATGAGATTCCTGAACCGTTTCATCGCCGTGCGTATGAATATGAGCGTGAACTCGTTCGCCGTGTTCGTGGGTATGGATATGGACCTTTTTGGCGGTAAACAGCTTGCGCAATGCATTCAACCCCAGAATAACGAGCATCAGCCCGACGCACGCTTCGAGCTTTGCTTCAACGCTTTCCGAGATCTGTAGCTTCAAAAAGATCACCAGAATACCGACCGCGAAAAGTGAGATCGTGTGTCCCACGCCCCACAGTCCGCCCACGATCGAGGCCGTGAAAAGATTCTTTTTTTCGCTAACGATCGTCGAGACCGCGGCCAAGTGATCGGCCTCGGTCGCGTGCTGAAGACCGAGCACAAACCCGATCGAGAGAACGGTGAAAGTGGACAAGTCCGGTGACAACTGCATTCTAGTATTAGACGACTTTATTGCATCGATGGCAATCGAGGTCAGATCGTCATTCCGCCGTCGACCGCGATCGTCTGGCCGGTAATGTAGGTCGATGCATCGGACGCGAGAAACACGACGGTGCCCTTCAATTCACCTTCCGCTCCGATGCGCGGAATCGCATTGTCTTCCTGGATCTTACGCTCGTAGATGTCAATGACCGCGTCTGCCAGCCGTGAATGAAAAAACCCCGGAGCGATCGCGTTGACCCGGATCCCCTTGCGGCCCCAGCTTGCTGCCAGCTCGCGGGTCAGGCCAATGAGTCCCGCTTTACTTGCGACATAACCAGCATAAAATGGCCCGTTCGCTAACGATCGCATACCGGCGACCGAGGATATGTTTATTATTGAGCCGCAGTTCTGTTTCAGCATTTGCCGCCCGACTGCCTGCGCAAACACGAAACAGCCGGTCAAGTTAACATCCAAAACGCCTCGCCATTTTTCGAGCGGCATGTCTTCCGGCATTGCACCCCACGAAATGCCCGCATTGTTGACTAGGATATCGACCTTGCCGAACTGTTTAACGGTCTTATCGACCACGGCCTGAACCTCATCCGGCTTTGACACATCGCAGGCGGTTCCGGCAGCGCTAAATCCCCGGCCGTTGAACTCTGCCACAGTCTCATCCAGCCATTCCGTTCTACGGGCACACAGCATCAGATCTGCTCCTGCTTCAGCCAAACCTTCAGCCATCTCCTTTCCGATGCCGCGTGATCCGCCGGTAACTATTGCCGTTTTGCCGGAAAGGTCAAAAAGGTACTTAACATGTTTACTTATAGGCATTTATCTGAATATACACGAATGGATCCCTACTGTCTCCGCGCTGCATTTCTGACATGTGGACGTGACTTGCACGTTCGGGCGACCATGAGATCTAATAAATGTATGGCGAAAACGCAAAAGGAGCTAGCTTTCCTGAGGGACCTTTATGTTCATGATGAGTGGACGAAGCGGTTTACGGACCTCGCGGACAAGCACATGGACCTTCGTAAGTCGGAGAATATGCTTTATATAAACGCGGGTACGGGTGGTCACGCTCTGTCGATCGATGAACGGTTTGGCGAAAAGACAAATATCTTTGCGACGACGGAAAACGAAGATATGCTTACAATAGCCCGCGACAAAGCTGCGGCCGTTCGATCCACCATCGATTTTTCCAGTTCCCGATTTGAGGATGACGCGTTCGATGCTGTCTTGGCGGACTTGAGCCTTGTCCGTCCCGCTCTCGCCGCGGAGTTTATCGAGAATGCGGTTCGCGTTGCGCGCACCGGCGGCGACGTTGCGGTGTTTCTCCCAACGGTAGGCAGCTTTGGCGAGATCTTTTCGCTTATGTGGGAGGTTCTCGTCAGCGAAGACCTTGCCGAACACGGAGCCGCGGCAGAAAGGCTTATCACCGACTTGCCGACCATTAACAGGCTCGAAGAGGTCGGTAAAGAAGCCGGCTTAGTAAATATCAACACACAGACGGTAACCGAGCTCTTCGAATACGAGAACGGAGAGGAGTTTATAGCCTCGCCGCTGATCGCTGACTTTCTTTTGCCCGAGTGGTTAGAAATGCTGGATGAAGATGAAAAAGAGCGGGCCGCAAAAAGGCTCGCTCAATTGATCGACGCCGAAGACGGCGACCTTGCCTTCAGATTTACCCTAAAAGCGACGTTGCTGACAGGTGAAAAAGGCTAAAGGTTAATTCTGTTTCGCTTCAACCCGCTTTCTCATCTCGGCCATCAGATCCTCATCGCTGATCTGCGTGATCTGCGGCGATTGGGTGCTGGCGGTAAGCGACGCCGGGGGGTTCGCCTCGTCGTCTTCTTCGGCCTCGCGCATGCCTTCTTTAAAGGCCTTTC
>JBDTXM010000090.1:0-13105 GCA_040006215.1 Acidobacteriota bacterium | reverse complement strand
CATCGAAGCCGAGCGAGTGCAATTCGGTAATGTCGTCACGCGAGACGATGCCGCTCTCGCTGATCATCAGAGAGTTTTTCGGCTTGTGCTCAACAAGCTCACGAGAAACGTCCAGGCATACCTCGAAGGTTTTGAGATTTCGATTGTTGACGCCGATGAGCGAGGCACCGATATCGATCGCCACTTTCAACTCAACGTCCGTGTGAACCTCGACCAGCGCATCGATGCCGAGTTCGGTTTCGGCCAGCCCGAGATACCGCTTAAGGTCATCGCGAGTTAGTGCGGCGACAATGAGCAGGATCGCATCTGCACCTGCTGCTGCGGCCTCGTAGATCTGATGGTCGTCGATGATGAAATCCTTTCTCAGGATAGGAATGTCGACAGATTTTCTGATCGCTCTCAGATCGTCGAGCGAGCCTTTGAAAAAATCTTCCTCGGTCAGTACGGATATCGCACACGCTCCACCTTTGTCGTATTTCACGCAGGTTTCGACCAGATCAATCGAGTCATTGATCACGCCTTTTGAGGGCGATGCACGCTTGAACTCGGCGATAATGTTAATTCTCGAACCTACCGAGAGCGCGGTCCTAAGTCGGTGGTCCATAGCGGAAGATCGAATGGTCTGGGCGAGATCGATCACAGAATCTGAGCTCGCGTTCAGCTTGGCCGATTCGACCCGCGCACGCTTGGCTTCGATGATTTTTTCCAAGATCGTGCCTTTCATAACGAAACAAATCCTTTCAACTGGTGTAATTTTCGCATGGCGTGTCCGCCGCTCACTGAGGCAAAGGCAACCCTCCGTCCGGCCTCTAGGTCGGCGACCCGATCTGTAAGGCATAACGCCGCCGCCGAATTGATGAGGACAAGCTCCTGAACTGGATCGAATCTGTGCTCACATTTTAGGATGCGCGTGATCAAACTTGCACTTTCGAGCGGCGAACCGACCTCCGGGACTTTTGATCCAGACTCAGCCATTCCGAAGTCTTCGAGCGAAATCTCAAATTGCTTAACTTTTTCGCCTTGTACCTCGGCAACGTGCGTTCGTCCCTTGAGAGAGATCTCATCGAGCCCATCTTCACCGTGGACGATCCAGGACTTTTCTGTGCCGAGACGTGCGAGGGCTCCCGCCATTTTCGGCAACAAACTTTTTTCCCACACGCCGATCAACTGATGCGGAGGGTTCGCGGGATTGGCCAATGGCCCAACGCAATTGAAGATAGTAGGGAAGCCGAGGCCGCGGCGAACTTTTGCGAGGGTTGGCGAGAGTCGATGAAAATTTGGGGCGTACATAAAACAGATGCCGATCTCTTCAAGACAGCGTTCGGCGATTGCTCCGTCGACGGCTGGCTCGATGCCGAGAGCCGAGAGAACATCGGCACTCCCTGAATTACTCGTTGCCGCCTTATTACCGTGCTTCGCTACGGGAACGCCTGCTCCCGCGACGACAAAGGCGGCGGCTGTAGAAACGTTGAACGTCTTCACCTTGCTTCCACCCGTGCCTACGATATCGACAAACGTCTCATGCTTTGACTGCACTTTTGTACACCGCTCTCGCATTATTTTCGCAATCTCGTAGATCTCGTCCTCGGCGATGCCCTTTGCATTCCAAGCTAGAAAGATACCCGCGAGTATCTCTTCGTCAGATTCGGTGATCAGGGCATCGAGAAACGGTTTGGTCACAGAAGGAGATAGGTCGTGGCCTCGTCGGAAAGACTCACTCGCGGTCCGAAGCAGTGACGAGCTTTTCATCAGACGCGTCCCCTCTCGGCTGTCTCAACGGCCTTGATAAGGGCCGCGGCCTTGCTTACGGTTTCGTCGAATTCAGAACTCGGCACCGAATCCGCGACGATCCCGGCGCCAGCCTGGATCGTTACCTTGCCGTTCTCAAGGACGAGCGTCCGTATGGCGATGCATGTATCCATGTTGCCAGAATAATCGAAGTAGCCGACGGCACCTGCATAAACGCCGCGACCTGTAGGCTCAAGCTTTTTAATTATCTCTATCGCGCGAACCTTCGGGGCACCCGAGACCGTTCCAGCAGGGAAGCAAGCGGAAAGAGCATCAAAGCAATCGAGGTCTTCACGCAATTTGGCTGTGAGCTTACTAACCAGGTGCTGCACATGCGAATATTTTTCGACGCTCATCAGGTCGGCGACCTTTACACTGCCGTACTCCGCAACGCGACCCAAGTCGTTCCGGCCGAGGTCGACCAGCATCATATGTTCGGCGACCTCTTTTTTGTCCGCACGCATCTCTTCGGCGAGGTGCTCGTCCTCTTCGCGAGTGTTTCCTCGTTTCCTCGTGCCGGCGATCGGGCGGTATTCAAGATCACGGCCCCGGCTTCGTACGAGCATTTCGGGTGACGCACCGATGATCGATCTTTCGCCAAATTTTAATAGAAACATGTACGGCGACGGATTCAGCGAGCGGATGGCGCGGTAGATACCAACATCGGTAGCGTTGGTTTGTTTGCTGAAACACTGCGAGAGAACTACCTGATAGGCCTCGCCGGCGTTAATGAGTTCTTTGATCTCATTCACCGCGGTTTCGAATTCGACTTTGGTCCAATTCGATGCGGGGTCGTTTACGGGTAGATCCGGCTGACCTGGGAGAGGTATTTCACCCCCTTCTAAAATCGTGCGTATGCGATGGTTTATTTTCCCGGCCTCGGAGACCTGGTGTTCTTTGTTCTCATCTGCCATCGGAACGTCCTCAAAAATTAATGTTACGATCTGAATTGACTGCCGGGCGTGGTCAAAGGCAACGATCGAGCGAAAGATCATGAACGAAGCCTCGGCGTCGGTCGAGGCTTGACCATCGCGAGTGAGGCTCGGTTCAAACCATTCGGCGCACGAGAAATTCATGAACCCGATCGCTCCGCCTACGAACGATGGAATGTCCGAACGATTCTCAAGATCGCGTTCGGCAAAATGTTTTCGCAGGAATTCAAAAAGCGGAAGATCGACGGTGCTCGCTGATCCATTTTCGCGAATGATCGTTTTGCGGTCGTCTCCGTTTACGATCATCACCGCGCCGGCACCTATGAATGAATATCTCGCAAGGCTCTCGCCACCTTCTACGGATTCGAGCAGGAAAGCATTCTCCTCGTTGGCCGCGAGTTTCAAATAGACGGCGAGTGGAGTCAGCAGATCGGCGGGAAGAGTCTCGATCACCGGTGTCACAACTTTTTTTGATTTTAACGCTGTTTGCATAAAAAAACGCCGCCCTCATTTAATATAAGGCGGCGTCTGAAATAAAAGACTCGTTTTTAACTCAGCAAACTGTGAAAATTTGAATGTTCAAACGTAAGCCTCCGACGCCGCGAAGCGCCACCAACCAAAGTCGGAACGCCACCCGGCAACGGAATTAACATCAGTCTGAACCAAAATCATCATCCTGTTTGTATCAAAATGACCGATTGATGTCAACTCACATCTTTTCAGGAACGGAAATACCCATTGTCTCAAGCGCAGCGGTCAACGAACGCCTGGCGATGTCCGCCGTGACCCCCAGGATCGTACGACGGGCAGCGTTTTCTTCGACGATTATTTTGTGATTGTGGTAGAAAAGATTGAACGCTTTGGCCAGATTAAACGTGTATTTTGCGAGGATTGCCGGTTCGTTCTGTTCGGCTGCCTGGCGAACCGTGTCCGAAAGCCGCGATGCAAGGATCGCGAGCGCCCATATCTGGTCGGCGGACTCGGGCTCGAAAATATCGAAAGAAAAGTTAGGGTTCGCGAGCGATGCCTGAAATTGCTCAAGAGACTCGCCTTTTTCGGCAAGCTTGCGGAATATAGAATTTGCACGCACTGCCGAGTATTGGCAGAAACAGCCTGTCTCACCTTCGAACGACAGAGCTTCCTTAAAATCGAAAACGATCACGGTGGTCCGTGTGAATTTCAGCAGAAAATATCGTAGAGCTCCGACCGCGAGTTGATGAGCGATCGAGCGTCGCACTTCGTCTGGTTCCGCTGCGTGTCGAGATTCGACCTCGGCCAGCGCATTGATCTCGAGGCGATCGAGGAGCTCGTCGGCCTTAACGCCGAGCCCCTTTCGGCCGCTCATTTCGATGAAGCTACGCTTCTTGTCCTCGTCCGAAAGCTGGAAGCCAAGCTCCTCAGCCGCCGGCGGCGACAACGCGACCATCTCGTATGAGAGATGCACACTTGCCGCTTCGCCTTTGTCCGGGACTATCGCCGCGACGCCCATTCTGACGACTTCCTGCGGGTAAGACTGGCGCGTGTCGATCACATTATAAACTGTTTCGCCGTCCCCAAACGCAGGATGTTCCGAGACCGCTTCGGCTTTGTTCGCCGTCGTTATCCAGACCTTCTTCCCGTCGGGATATTGGTGAAACGGCCGATAGTAGAAATCAAGGTCGAGCAGACCGAGCTTCCACATCTGGTAGGCGATGTCTTTGCCGGTATAGGTGACGGTGCCGTTCGATCGGACGAGGATCTTGTCAGCTTCGTGTTCATCGGTACCCGCGTGCGATCCGAAAGGCATTACCCAGCAGCCAGCGAGCTTTCCCTGGTCCTCGAAACGGATCGCCCCTAGTTCCTTCATCCGCTCGAACGCCTTGTTCCAGAAATGCAGATGTAGGATCTCGGATTCGCGCGGAAGCAGGTCGTATTCGATAGAAAACCGCTCCATCGTTTTGAGAATGCATTCGACATTCCGGGTAGCCACGTAATCGGCGAGATCAGCCGTTTCATTATTTCCTTCCTCGATCAAACGGAGGACCTCGGCACGTTTGTCTTTTAGCGAGTCGTCCGTTTGATAGGCTTGGCCGACGCGGGCATAGAGATCCCAACAGTAAAAATCGAACGAGTGACCTTCAGCGGAAAGCCTGTTATCCAATTCTCTGATAGCGGCGAGATCTTTATTTTGAATGTAGATAAATCCAACCACAACGTCGGCGACCTGAACGCCCGTATTATCGATGTAATTTTGCACTTCGACGCGTTTTCCATTAGCTCGCAAGATCCGAACGAAGGTGTCGCCAAGCACAGAATTTCGGACGTGTCCAATATGTGCCGCCTTATTCGGATTTACCGATGTATGCTCGACACAGACTTTTTGTGCGCCGGGGTCAAGAGAAGTCGTTCGCTGCGGGAGCGGATCGGCCGCGGCATTTTCTGCCAGGTATTTTGATCGGTCTATAAAGACATTCAGATATCCGGCTCCGGCGACCTCAACGCTTCCGACGAATTCCGCAGTTTCGAGTGCGGTTTTAAGTATTTCTGCGATAGTTCTCGGATTCGACTTCTCGCCCGTCGCCTGTTTGATCCGTTTTGCAAGATCGAATGCGACGGGGAACGCTAGATCGCCCAATTCGGTCTTTGGCGGATATTCGATGACGATCTGTTCGAACTTGATATTGAACGCATCGAGCGCAGTTGAGCGGACGAGCGTTCTAAGGGATTCTTGTATCTCGGTTAATTGCATTGATGATGTCGGATAAAACAGAAATTATAAGCGTGGGCGGGATTGATGGCAAAAACAGGAAGGCCCCAGTTTTAAATCTGACCGGCAAACAGGCTAAACTTTTATTTTTATGCGAACACTATATTTCGATTGCTTTGCGGGGGCAAGCGGGAACATGATCCTGGGTGCATTGCTCGCGCTTGGCGTCGACGGTGACGACCTGTTGTCGAAATTGAAGATGCTTGATGTAGCAGATTTCGAGTTCGAGATCAGTTTCGTGGACCGGTCTGGAGTTTCGGCTACTCACGTCGAAGTTAAAGTTCCGCATGAACATGTTCACCGTCACCTCCAGAATATCGAGAAGATCCTCAACGATTCGAGGCTGTCGCCGTCGGTAAAAGATAGGGCAAAGCGAATCTTCCGCCGACTCGCCGAGGTCGAGGCAAAAATCCATGGAATCGATGTTCAAAAGGTGCATTTTCACGAAGTGGGAGCAATGGACGCGATCATTGATGTTGTCGGAGCCTGCATCGGTTTTGAAATGCTAGGGGTCGAGGCATTTGCGTGTTCGAAGATCCACGTCGGAAGCGGTTTTGCCAAAATGGCCCATGGAACATTTCCGGTCCCCGCACCCGCCGTTGCCGAGCTGTTGGCCGGAGCTCCGATCTATTCGACCGATATCGAAGGAGAGCTCATTACGCCAACGGGAGCGGCCATAATCTCAACTGTATGTGATAGTTACGGACAAATACCTGAGATAAGAGTTAAACAAATTGGATACGGAGCAGGTAGCCGTCAGTACAAGGATTTTCCGAACGTGCTGCGGTTGATGGTCGGAGAAACGGTTGATGCGGCCTCGCATCAGGATCGGTTGACCCTTATCGAAACAAATATTGATGACGTATCGCCGCAGATACTGGGATATGTGATGGAGAAGGCTTTATTGGTGGGAGCTCTCGACTGTTGGTTCACTGCTATCCAAATGAAAAAGAATCGACCAGCAACGATGGTGTCGATATTGTGTGAAACGGCGAAAAAAGACGAATTTGTCAGGCTGCTCTATTCGGAGACGACCACCATCGGTGTTCGTGTCGGGTCGGTCGAGCGAGAGTGCCTGGTCCGTGATATCGAGCGGGTCTCGACCAGGTTCGGCGAGATCGATGTAAAAGTGGCCCGGTTGGAGGGCGACATCGTCAATGCAAAGCCGGAGTTCGATCAGTTGCGAAAGATGGCTGAAACAGAGAGTTTGCCGCTCAAAGATATCGAGGCTGAGGTCGCCAAGGCGATCGCTTTAACTAACTAGATCGGGCCGCCGAGACGGCAGGGGACTAAGGTTTGGCAAGAAAAAGAAAATTCGACAATAAAAAGATCGAGCAGGGCGTAAGGCTTTTGCTCGAAGGGATCGGTGAGGACCCGGACCGCGACGGACTAAAGAAGACGCCCGAGCGCGTGGCGGATTTCTACCGGGAGCTTACCGAGGGAATGTGGACCGATGCAAAAGAGCATATCGTTCCGCTTCCGGGCGATTCGCACGATGAGATGGTCCTGGTCAAGGACATTTCGATCGCCTCGATCTGCGAGCATCATTTGGCTCCCTTCATCGGGAAATGCCATATCGCGTACATCCCCAAGAACGGCCGAATCGTCGGACTCTCGAAGGTAGCCCGTGTGGCGGAGGTTTTCGCGCGCCGGCTGCAGGTTCAGGAACGGTTGACGCAACAGATCGCGGAGACACTTTTTGAGCATCTCAAACCGCTTGGCGTAATGGTCGTGATCGAGGCCGAGCATACCTGCATGACCCTGCGGGGAGTTAAGAAACCCGGAGCAAAGACAATAACGTCGGCGGTCCTCGGCGGCTTTCGCCGGGATTCGCGAACAAGGGCAGAGGCAATGTCGTTGATCCGCGGTTGACAAGGTGACACATCACTTTAGGTGTCTGGTTCTCGATACGTAAATTACTACTTTAAGTATGAAAAAGATCGTAAGCATTTTGCTCGTATTCGCGTTTTTCGTTTCCGCCCTGCCCGCGCAGGACAGGACCAAAGATTTTGATCCCAACAAGATGCGGGAGCGGGTCAAGACTCTGTCGGCGGACGATTTCGAGGGCCGTGGGCCTGGCACCGAGGGTGGTAAGCGGGCGGCTCAGTACCTCGCCGATCAACTCAAATCGATCGGCATAAAGCCCGGTAACAGGGGAAGCTACTTTCAGAACGTGAAACTGATTGGCGTAAAGGCGGATCCGAAAACCGTGCTTTCTGTGGTCGATAAAGGCGGCAAGGTCGAAGGCTTTAAGTTCGGTGATGAATTCGTGGCCACTAGCGGAACTCAGACCGCGGAGGTTTCGACCGACGCTGAACTCGTCTTTGCGGGTTACGGGGTCGATGCGCCGCAATATAACTGGAATGACTACAAGGGTGACCCGGATCAGTATCGCAATAAAGTCCTGATGATTTTGGTCAACGATCCGCCCGCAACTGCCTCCGAGTCGGATCTATTCGGCGGCAAAGCACTGACTTATTACGGCCGATGGACCTACAAATATGAGGAGGCCGCTCGCCGTGGGGCGGCGGGTGTGATCCTTGTTCATACAACTGAGTCGGCAGGGTACGGTTGGAACGTGGTCAGGACTTCGAACGGGAGTTGGCGTTACGAGATCGCTCGAACCTCGGAAGACAAAACTCCATTTCTAAAATTCAAGGCCTGGGCGACAAACGAGGCTGCGACAAAGCTACTGCGCGCTGGAAAGTTGGGCTTGGAAGGGTTGAAGAATCAGGCAAAGAGTCGTGATTTTAAGCCGGTGAACACTGGTCTGCGAGTAAAGCTGGACATTCACAGCGATCTGAAATCGTTCGATTCCCCGAATGTCGTCGGTACGCTGGATGGAAAGAGTGCGAAAAAGAAGAGTGAGTATGTCGTGTTCTCGGCGCACTGGGACCATCTGGGCGTCGGCGAACCCAACGACAAGGGCGACAAAATATACAACGGAGCCTACGATAATGCGTCCGGTGACGCCGCCATTCTTGGCATTGCAGAAGTCCTTGCGAAAACTCCGATGAAGGACCGGCCCGATCGGTCGTTCCTGTTTTTGTTCCCCACGGCGGAAGAGCAGGGCCTGCTAGGTGCCGAATATTATTCTCGTCATCCGCTAATTCCGTTGAACAAGACTGCGGCTGACGTAAATCTCGACGGCGTGAACTTTTTCGGAAAGGTGTCAGATTTTGTTGCACTGGGTGCGAACCGGTCGTCGATAATTGACCAGATCACAACGGCGGCCGATGAGCGGAAATTCACGATAAAAGGCGATCCTAATCCCGAGCAGGGTTTCTTCTTCCGGTCCGATCACTTTCCATTTGCGAAGGTCGGCGTTCCATCCGTCAATTTTCAGCACGGTGACACATTTCTCACGCCTCCGGGGAAGGAAGCTGCGTCTTTCTTTAAAGACTATAACGCGAAGTACTACCACCAAGTTACGGACGAATATCACGATTGGTGGGATATGTCGGCAATGGTCCAGGAATCCGAGCTAGCCCTCGCGATCGGCGTAAAACTGGCGAACGTATCTGAAATGCCGCGTTATAAAGATTCGGATGAGTTTGCGGCGGGGGACAGAAGCAGATTTAAGAAATAGATCCTTGACTCGTCGGCAAAGTGTAGTTTGTGGATAATTTTCAGTCCACACGCTACACTTTAGTTTTTTTGCAAATGGAAACGTTCTACATAACCACCCCAATTTACTATGCGAACAGTTTGCCGCATCTTGGGCATCTGTATACGACCATCGTTGCTGACGTGGTTCAAAGATATAAGAAACAGCGTGGTTTTGACACGCTTTTTCTGACGGGGACAGACGAACACGGAATAAACATTCAGCGTGCGGCCGAGAGAAACGGCCGGACGCCGCAGGAGCAGGTCGATCTAATATCGGGTGAACTGAAGCGGATGTTTCACGATTTCGGTCTCGACGGCGAAAATGGCGGTTACGACATTTTTATGCGAACGACCGAGCCTTTTCACTACGACGGGTCCCAGCATCTCTGGAGCGAGATCGGGAAAAACAAGACCCCGAAAGGAAACGATAACATTTACAAGGGCTTTTACGAAGGCTGGTTTTGCGCACCGTGTGCGGAATTTAAGACCGAAGATGAGTATTACATTCCCGATGGCTCTGAGATCCCAAATTGCTTGATCCACGAGCGCCCGCTCGATATGGTGAGTGAGGAAAGTTACTTCTTTCGCTTGTCAGATTATGGCGAATTTCTGATCGACCTTATCGAAAAAGACGAAAAGATGATAAGGCCGGATGCTCGGAGAAACGAAGTCCTCTCATTTGTTCGAGGCGGGTTGCAGGATTTGTCGATCAGCCGTGAGAAGAAATCGGTCTCGTGGGGAATTCCGGTTCCTGACGATGACAACCATGTGATGTACGTGTGGCTTGATGCTCTGTCGAATTACATCACGGCGACGGGGTACGGCAACGCTCAGCAAGCTTCGGTCGGTTTTGAAAAATACTGGCCCGCAACTCATCTTGTCGGAAAGGACATATTACGGCAGCACACGGTTTACTGGTTTTCGTTTCTACAGGCCGCCGGATTGCCATTGCCAAAAGGCGTGTTTGCTCACGGAATGTGGCTCGATGCTGATGGCCGTAAGATGGGCAAAACGCTAGGTAACGTAATCGAAGTTGATGTATTACATCAATATTTCCAGGTGGATGCGGTGCGATATTTTGCTCTCCGCGAGATGGTTTTTGGGCAGGATGGTAAATTCGGATACGAGAATTTGATCGAGCGGGCCAACGCGGACTTGGCGAGCGGTTTGGGAAATTTGGCAAGCCGGACGTTTTCGATGATCACTAAATACCGTAAAGGATTAGTGCCTAACGGCAAGATTGCAGAGGAGAACTACATTCAGGCTCGCCGGGCTGGCATCGATCCGGACGGCGGAGAGATAGTTTCCGTTGTAGAACACGCTCGAGATGAATTCCTAAGGCGGTTCGACAACTTCGAGTTTAGCCAAGGTTTGGAGAACCTCTGGACAGTTATCGCACGGATCGACAAAATGATCTCCGACGCAAAGCCTTGGGAACTCGCGAAGGACGAAAAACAAGCTGAGACACTGAATGCCGTACTTTACCGGGCGACCGAAACGCTTCGCTGGCTCGCAGTGATGCTTTACCCCGTCATGCCCGAATCGTCTAAGAAGATCTACGAGCAGATCGGACTGACCGAGGACATCGCAAAACTCGATCCGTCGAATCTGAAATGGGGAGAGTTAGGCGCTGGAACAACGATAGGTGAGACCGTCGGGGTATTCCCGAGAATCGATAAGAAAAAAGTTATGAGTGAGATCGATGAGCAGTCAGCAGTTGGCGATCAGCAAACGGCCAGATCCGTGTCAGAACCGGGAGCGGTAGCGACTGGGTCAGGCGAAATAGCAAATAACGACGAACAGCCTTTAACGGAGGAATCGTTCATTAACATCGAAGATTTCCTGAAAGTCGAACTTCGTGTCGGTGAGATCAAAGTAGCGGAGCGGATTCCAAAAGCGGACAAGCTTCTTAGATTCGAGATCGACCTTGGCGAAGAAAAACCGCGGCAGATCCTTGCAGGCCTAGCTGAATACTACGATCCTGAAAAGCTTATCGGCCGAAAGGTCGTCGTTGTCGCCAACCTAAAACCCCGCAAAATGCGCGGCCTCGAGTCCCAAGGCATGATCTGCGCCGCGTCACTTACTGAAGAAGACTCACCGGCGCTCGCGACATTTTTGGAGGACGTAAAGATCGGTGCGCGTTTGAAATGACTCTCATCGATTCTCACTGCCATATTGATGGCGAGCAGTTTGATGCGGACCGGAATGAGGTTGTTCAGCGGGCGAGAGAATCCGGCGTCGTGGCCATGCTGAACGTCGGGACGGGCGATCCGCGGACTGACGATTTTCGGCGAGCAGTGGCGGTTGCCGAGAAATACGACAATGTTTTTGCGTCGGTCGGCGTTCATCCGCACGATGCCGAGCTCTACAACGATGAAGCCGAGGACCATCTCACTCAACTCGTAAAAAATTCACCAAAAGTAATAGCGTGGGGTGAGATCGGGTTGGACTACTACTACGACCACAGCCCAAGAGAGATCCAAAGGGAAGTGCTTATACGCCAGATCCGCAAAGCCCGCGAACTCGATCTTCCGATCATCATCCACAGCCGCGATGCAGATGACGAGACGGTCGAGGTCCTGACCGGAGAGTGCTCTTATAAAGGATTTCGCGGCATAATGCACTGCTTCGGTGGTACGCCGGCGATGGCCAGGGCTTTGATGAAACTCGGGTTTCTGATCTCGTTCGCCGGCAACGTCACTTTCAAAAAAGCCGAGAATCTTCGAGAATCGGCGAAAGTCGTTCCGCTCGACAAGCTGCTGGTTGAAACGGATTGCCCGTTCCTCACGCCGGTGCCCTTTCGCGGGAAACGGAACGAGCCAAGCCTTGTAGTTCATACGGCCAAATTCCTGGCCGATCTTTACGCTGTCGAGTTCGAGCGTCTTGCGCAGGCGACAACCGATAATTTTCTTCGTTTCTTCGGTCTCGATAAAATCGGTTGATTTTCGGGTAGATACTCTATACGATTCTCAAGGCTCGCGTCGCCCGTTCGAGTCGTCGCTTCTTACAATTCTTCAAAATATGCAGGAACTTTCGGCCAAAACGCCGGTCGAGGTCGGCGAGACCGAAAAGCCGTCTCTCAATTTTCGGCACTTGCCGGCCCTGGACGGAGTGAGGGGTATTGCGATCTTGGTCGTAATGATCTATCACCTTGAGTGGCTAATGCCGTCACTGCATGACTATGTAAAAGGCGGTTTCCTCGGGGTCGATATCTTCTTTGTTCTCAGCGGATTTTTGATCACATCGATCCTTCTCAATGAATACGAGAAAACGTCGACGATCAGCCTGAAGAATTTTTATATCCGTCGGTGTTTGCGGCTGATGCCGGCTTTCTGGTTTTTTCTGATCTGTCTTTATCTATTTGGGACCTTTCTCCTCCCGGAATTTCAGGCAAGCCTTGTTTATGAACGTCACGATTTTATCTACGCGCTGACCTACACGATGAACTGGTACAGCGCGACCAATCCGGGATACGACAGCAATCTCAATCACGCATGGTCACTGTCGATCGAGGAGCAATTCTACATCATCTGGTCCCTTATCCTTTACAAGGCCTTTGCGGAAAAACGAAAACACGAACACATCCTCTATCTCACTTTGGGGCTGATCGGTGTTCTGTGCATTTCGCGTGCGGTGCGGGCCCTGATGGGAGCCGACACGCGGCTGCTCTATTATTCGACCGACACGCGAATCGATTCGCTGTTAATAGGATGTGCGGCGAGCATGGTCTTTATATGGAAGATGCTGCCGGTCGAGACCGCCCAAAAGTTCTGGTTCAAGGTGCTCCTGGTGTGTTCTGTTATCGCTTCGCTTATTGTAACTTTCAGTCTGTCGCACGAGGACAGGAATCTTTACGTATTTGGGCTGCCCATTTTTAATCTCGCGATCGCAGTAATGCTCTTCTGGCTTGTTTCGACGAACGGCACGATCATACACAAGCTGCTTGAGAATTGGATCCTTCGTTGGATCGGGAATGTCTCGTACGCGCTCTACTTGTGGCATTACTTAATGTACGAATACGCAAAGAAAG
>JBDTXM010000089.1:0-13256 GCA_040006215.1 Acidobacteriota bacterium | reverse complement strand
ACGCAGTTGATAAAGTCACGGGCAATACGGATGAGGACTTTATTAAGAATGCCGCTATCGGAGGAATGAGCGAGGTCGAACTCGGAAAACTAGCGGCATCCAAAGCCACAAATGCGGAAGTCAAAAAATTTGGACAGATGATGGTCATCGACCATACAAAAGCCAACACCGAGCTAAAAGCCCTTGCCGCAAAAAAGAACTTTCCGATCGCCACTGAAACGGACTCGAGTCATAAATCCACACTTACGACGTTGCAGGGAAAGAGTGGTGCGGATTTCGACAAGGACTACGTCGACGATATGGTCAGCGATCACGAAAAAGACGTAAAAGAGTTTCAAGATAAAGCTCAGAATGCCAAGGACCCCGATGTCAAGGCATTCGCCGCTAAGACGCTGCCTACGCTTCAAAAGCATCTCGATGCTATCAAGGCGATCCAGGCAAAAATGAAATAATCACGCTCTAACGGAGCAGGACTCAGAAATGACGGAAGCCCTCGAGGCTTTCGTCATTTCGCGCATTTCGTTATGATCCGGATATAAGCGGAGCTAGGACATGAAGTTGAAAGCATACCTCGGAGCGTTATTCCTGATGGCAGCATTCGGCTGCAGCGGATCGGTATCCGACGCAAGCGGGAACGAGACAATGTCGACCGCAAGCGGGGATGTAAAGTTTCGAGTCGAAACGGTCGCCGCCGGCCTTGAAGTTCCCTGGGGGTTCGCTTCGCTGCCGAACGGCAGCATGCTTTTCACCGAACGGCCGGGGCGTGTGCGGATAATTGAGAACGACAAGCTCCGTTCGGAACCGGTATTCACCATACCTGATGTCGAGCCGTCCGGCGAAAGCGGATTGATGGATATCACCCTTCATCCCGATTTCGCCAGGAACGGGTTTGTGTATCTCGCCTATGCATACGGCAAAGATTCACACGCGGTTCGTATCGCTCGGTACAAATACGCAGACGGCAAATTCGCCGAGCCGAAAACGATCATCGAAAATATCTCCGCCGCGCAGTTTCACGCGGGAACACGTTGCCGATTTGGGCCGGACGGCAAGCTTTACGTCACAACCGGCGATGCAACCGATAGAACGCTTGCGCAAAACACGGGCTCGTTAAATGGTAAAACGCTTCGTCTGAATGATGATGGGACGGTCCCAAAAGACAATCCGTTTGTGGGCAAAGAAGGATATCGTCCTGAGATATGGACGATCGGCCATCGTAACGCGGAAGGCCTGGCATGGCAGCCGGGAACGGGTTTGATGTTTCAAACTGAACATGGTCCAAGCGGTTTTGACGGCCCGGGCGGTGGTGACGAAGTAAATATCGTCGAGGCTGGGAAAAATTACGGTTGGCCTACCATTCATCACAAAGAATCGCAGGCAGGCCTCGAATCGCCAATTTCTTTTTCGGGTGTCTCGCCGGCAAACGTATCATACGAGTCGTCCTCGAGGGCCGCAAGGTCGTGAGCCAAGAGAACCTCCTCGAAGGAACCTACGGCCGCATTCGCGAAATGGAACAAGGTCCCGACGGCTGCATATATTTCTCCACCTCAAACCGCGACGGCCGCGGCTCGCCGGCAAAAGATGATGATCGAATCATGCGGTTAGTGCCGGTTAAATAGCCTGCCGATACAACCTATCCGCTATCCCGGTGCATCTTGAAGGGCGTGCGATTAAAGACATTTCTTTTAACAATATTGTTCGTCTTGTTCGCTGCGAATGCAGTTGTATCGCAAATCCCAAGCTACACGCTGAGAGCGACCGTCGTCGCAACCGATCACCTCGTCATCGGTGGCCTCAAGCTTCAGATTAGCGGCAAGGACGGTGGCACCTCGGTCACTACTGATCCGAACGGCGGCTTTTCACTCGTGGCCCTTCCTGGCGACTACGAGATAACAGCTCCGGGTATTCCCAAAGAAAAGTTTCGTGTCTTTCTGAAGGTTTCGGGCACTTGGCCTAATCCTCAAGATGTACGTCTACCCATGGATACTAGTGCGCTTTGCAGCAGCCCGAAGTTACCGAATATCCTGAGTGGCGGAAAAGCTGTTTATCCGCCAGCCGCTCGCGCGCGGTCAGAGCAACAGGTACTGTAACCGTAAGTCTTCAGATCAGCGAAAAAGGCGATGTTCTTTCCGGAAAGGCGGTAAGTGGCCACCCACTGCTTAGAATCTCTGCAGAAAACGCTGCTAGGGGCATACGATTTGAAAGAAACAGTAAAGTCGACGGCCTTACGCTTCTTAGTTTTGAGTTTGGTTCTTTTGACGGCCAGGATGAAACTGTATTTCGGTTTGAATGTCCAAACCACATTTACGTAACGTATGCTCCGATTATAATCAACACAAGGAATACATCGGCGAGATCAAGGGTAGGTAATTAGCCGTTCAACCGGAAAACAATTTAATCGCCCGATGTTTCTTTTTTTGTTAAATGCTGCGTCGTATTCTCCGTCACAGACGAAAACAAATTAGCAGGCTCAGGCATAAGCAGGTCGTTCGTGTGGACTTGGGCTCCGTCGAGTTCGGCCTGGCTTTTGGCGCTCTGAGAACGGTCGCCGACATCTCTTTTGGGAACTGTTAAGTAAACGCCGCTGAGAATAAATCCGAGGCCGATAAAAAACGTGATCAGGCCCATGCCTCCGAGAAAAAGAAGATCTGCCTTGCCGCTAAAGATTGCGATCAGGGGCATAGCTATCGATACGCCAACGCCTATGGATGAAATGATCGTCCCGACCCGCATTCGGCGGAGTCGTCGCTCCTCAGGTGATTCGAGAAATTTCTCGATCTGCGGCAAGACGTCTTCTGCGACTTTTGTGAGCTCATGGGCTGACTGTGTCTCGCGGATCCTGGCCGCTACAGCACGCCCGATCTCTTCGCGTGCGGAAACCGCCGACGCCGTTATACTGTCCGGGGTCTCCAGCGACGCCCGAACCATTCGCAGGTCAGTCCCGCAGGCGCGGCAATATTGGCTTCCCCGCTTATCATCGATCCCGCATCCTGGACAAAACATATTCAGCCTCGCATGATAAACGCTACTTATCTGCCAAAAGTTCGAACTACTAGTAACCCGGAAATTTCATCTGTTTCATCAGTGGTGCCCACCGGGGATCAGTGTGTAGTTTTTCCAGATGTGGCTCGACCATTAGAAAGGTCATCAATGTCTTTCTTTCTGCGACCTGCGTCGCCAATACCTTGAATGCCTTATCGAGATCACCGAGAGCCGCGTAAATGACCACTTTTTCCGACTCTTTGACCTTATTGTTCTCGATCGCTTTCAGGACAATATCTCGCTGGCCGGTCAGCGCATAGATCTGAAGCTTGCGAGCATCAGTTTTGTTTTCGGGAGCATTTGAGACTACGGCCATCGCTTCGTCGTAACGCTTCATTTCGATATAGGTATCGACAAGACGTCCGCCGACGGAGTTATTAGATGGATCGAGCTCCGCTGCTTTCTGAAAATGGGGTATTGCCTCTGCGAAACGGCGAGCTCTGTAAAGGGCTCGGCCCATGTCAGATTCGACGACGGCCGAGAGAGGATCCAATTTCTCAGCCTCCGCCATCTGTTCGACCGCTTCAGTATGCCGCCCTAAGGCCATCAGTAAGAACCCATAGGTTCGGCGGCTTTCGACATTGTTCGGGTCGATCTCCAGCGAACGTAGAACATCTTTTTCAGATCCGGCCCAGTCCCAATCGTAATTCGCTTTGATCGTCGCTAACGACGCAAGACCTTCGCTCGAATTACGGTCTAGGTCGATAGCTTTCTCCGCGGCCGTGCGCGATGGAGCCTCGACTTCTGTGAATGACATTGTGCCCCAAACGCCCCGTTCAAGATAAGCATCAGCTAAACCGGAGTACGCCGCAACGTATCTCGGGTCGGTATCGATCGCTTTCTGAAAATATTCGATCGCCAGCCGTAGGTCTTCGTCGTTTAGTTTCCTCAAGTGGTAACGGCCCTGCGCATAGGCTTCATATGCAACGGGATCGACGCTCTCCCGTCCGCCAAGCCGATTCCGTTCATCTGCGGTAAGGCTGATTCGCACCTCTCCCGCGATCGCCTGGGCGAGATCGCCCTCGATCTTCAGAATGTCGGACAACTGACGCTCATAGGTATTCGCCCAAAGCGGTGCGTCACTTGCCGGATCGATCAATTTAGCTGTGACGAGCACCTTGTCGTTCGAACGCTGGACCGAACCTTCGATCACCGCGTCAACGTCAAGTTCACGCGCGATATCGGGGAGGAGCATTTTCGTACCCTTGTATCGCATTATCGACGTCCTCGAAATAACGCGCAGGGAGCCGATCCTAGAAAGGGTGCTGATCAAGGCCTCCGTCGTGCCGTCTGCGAAGTATTCCTGCGCCGGATCGCCAGACATATTCTCTAAGGGGAGCACGGCAATCGACCTAATAGACCTGGATCCGATTCCAGAGGTTCGCTTTGCCAGAAAGAAGGCCGAGATCAGGCCAGCAACGATAACCGCGGCTCCGATCGCCCATATCCAATTCAAGGACTTTCGTGGGCTTATCGCCGCTGTGCTCAAGGCGTGGGTGTCAGTGTCTGCGATCTTTAACCGAAGAGTGGGCTCGGCGTCTCCCGAAATCTTTCTAGATCCGGATAAAGCAGCCTTTAACTCGTTCAGATCGGTAAGCACTTCTTTGACGCTTTGGTATCTTTCGTTGCGGTCCTTCTTAAGGCATTTTGAAACAATCCGCTGTAGCTCAGCGGGACTGTCTTCCCTGTACCTTGCCAACGGAGCGGGATCCTTGTGGAGGAGATTTGCGAGAGTTTCCGAGATCGATTCGCCGGTAAACGGTGCTCGGCCTGTAAGCATTTCATAAATGACGACGCCGAGGCTAAAGATATCCGTGCCTTCATCGATCGCCTGGGCCCGAGCCTGTTCGGGAGACATATAGCTTGCCGTTCCCAGGACCATGCCTTTCGAGGTTTCGGTGAATTCGGCAGTTTGCTCTTCCGAGTCGGCTGTAAGGTCGTGTCGCTGGAGCTTGGCAAGCCCGAAATCAAGTATTTTTGCAAAACCGTCTGGGCGAACGATCACATTTTCAGGTTTTATATCGCGGTGAATAATGTGCGAGCCATGGGCGGCTGCCAACCCGCTCGCGATCTGCGCCGATATATCGAGGATCTTTATGACAGACGGCGAGCTCGTTTGGATGACGCGGCGGAGTGTCTTGCCTTCGATCAATTCGCTCGCGATGTAGTGTACGCCGTCTTCCTCGCCGACCTCATAGATCATCATTATGTTCGGATGATTGAGTTTTGAGGCAGCTCGAGCTTCTTTTTCGAACCGGCGGAGGCTCGCTGGGTCTCTTCTTAAATCCTCGTTTAGGACTTTGATCGCGAGCATTCTGTCGAGCGTCGCATCTCTAGCCAAAAATACGTCGCCCATGCCGCCTTGACCAAGCAGTTCAATAATTTCGTAGCGGCCGATCTTTTTTCCGATTTCCATCGACAGAGCCGATCGTTTATCTCTCGGATTCGAGAATTCTTTTCGCCTCAAGCAACTCCGCCCGCTGAGCGTCGGTCACTTCCGGATATTTTAGATCCTGCGATTCCAATCTATTGATAATGATCTCTGACACCGCCAGGCGCGTGAACCATTTTTTATCCGCCGGAATGACATACCAGGGCGAGTTCTTCGTCGAGGTGGCTGAGATCGCGTCCTCGTAGGCACTCATATATTCGTCCCACAGTGCACGCTCTTTAGCGTCGCCAGAGTTAAATTTCCAATTCTTGTCCGGCTGCTCGATGCGGTCGAGAAACCGCTTTTTCTGTTCATCCCGCGAGACATTAAGAAAGAATTTGATGACGTGCGTCCCGTTCTCCGCCAGCATGTCCTCCCAGTTCCGGATCTGGCGAAACCGGTCTTTCCAGATGTCCTTGTCTTTCTTTACATTGTCCGGGAGGCGCTGACTATCGAGATATCCCTTATGAACGCGAACCACCAGCACCTCTTCGTAGTGTGACCGGTTAAAGACCCCGATACGGCCGCGTTCTGGCAATGCTTTTTGGCACCGCCATAAATAATCATGGTCAAGCTCTTCGTCCGATGGTTGTTTGAACGACGTCACCTGGCAGCCCTGCGGATTGATTCCGCTCATCACATGCTTGACGACACTGTCCTTACCGGCAGCATCCATCGCTTGAAAAATCACGAGCAGCGAGTGAACGTTCTGTGCATAAAGCACATCCTGAAGCTCCGCCAGCCGCAGCACATTTTTTTCGAGATCCTTAGCGGCTTCTTTCTTATCCTGGAGATCGCCTGTAAAATCTGTCGGGTGATCTTTCAGGTCCAGCTTTTTACCTTCGGCGGCGAGAAATTTTTCGATCTTCATAATGTTTGTTTAGACTAAAACGAATATCACGAATTGTATGAAATTGCTATTTGTTTTCCTGATCGGGATTTTGCCTGTTTGCGTCTTTGCCCAGCCAAAACTTGTTCCGCACAAGATAAGCCTAAAAAGCGGAAAAGCGTTCTCGCTCAACCTTCCCGCCGAATTTGAAATAATTCCGGCGGCTGAAGGACTTAAGCGCGTTCGTTTTTTCGCGAAGGCTTCGGATGGGCGGATCTTTGTGACCGATATGTACAACCTGGCGGACAATAAACGTGGGGCCGTTTACATTCTCGATGGCTGGGATGCGAGAACAGGTAAGTTCTCAAAGGTCATTCCCTATATGACCAATCTGCGAAACCCGAACAGCGTGCAGTTTTACACGGACGCCAACGGGCAAGACTGGTTTTATCTGGCCGAGACGGATAAGTTGACGCGCCGCAAATTTACCAACGGCGAAACCAAGCCGATAGATAACCATCCGCAAACGCTCGCGACATTTCCAGACTACGGACTCAGCTATAAATACGGTGGCTGGCATCTAACACGGACTATCGCCTTTGGCGGTAACGGCAAACTATATGTTTCAGTTGGATCGAGCTGTAACGCCTGCGTCGAAAAAGAACGTGTTCGCGCAAGCGTGATCGAAATGAATCCAGACGGATCGGATCAACGCGAGTTCGCACGCGGCCTTCGCAACGCGGTCGGACTTAAATGGATCAACGGTGAGCTGTGGGCGGCGAACCAGGGCTCCGACCACCTCGGGCTTAACAAACCGGACGAAACGTTTTACGCACTAAGAGACGATACCGATTACGGCTGGCCGTATTGCCATTCTTCGAATGGAAAGATCTTTGCGGATCCAAAATTCAAACGCATTCAAGGCTGCAAAGATGTCGCAGCCCCGTACGCTTTCTTTCCTGCCCATTCATCGGCACTCGGCTTCGACTATTTCGGCAGTGATTCGTCCCCCGTCATACAGAACTCGTTTCTGCAGTCACTTCACGGCGCGACCAATAAAGCGGTCGGCCACGGATATAAGATCGTAGTTAGAAAGGAGGGCCAAGGGCCGTGGGACTTTATCACCGGCTTTTTACAGGGCGGGAAAGTAGTTGGACGCCCGTGCGACATTATGAAGATCGATGCCAATTCGTTTTTATTCACTGATGATCATATGGGTGTCGTGTATCTTGTGCGAAGGAACCGATAACCTCCTTTACTATTCGCCATTCACTATTTACTATTCACTTAATGAATATCGGAATCACGGTTTATCCGACCTACGGCGGCAGCGGCATTGTGGGTTCGGAGTTAGGGCGAGAGTTGGCAGAACGCGGGCATAACGTGCACTTTATTTCGTCGGTCATGCCGCTGCGTGTGACCGATATGACCGAGCGGGTCAGTTTTCACGAGGTCGAGATGATGACCTACCCGCTGTTTGAACATCAACCCTACGACCTCGCCCTCGCGACCAAAATGGCCACGGTCGCTCGAGCCGAAAAGCTCGATCTGCTGCATGTCCACTACGCCATCCCCCATTCGATCAGCGCGATACTCGCGCGGGAGTCGATCAAGGACAAGCGTTACGTACCTGTGATCACTACCCTTCACGGGACCGACATCACTCTCGTTGGAGCGGATCGCAGCTATCTGCCGATCACCCGCTACGGGCTCCAGCAATCGGACGGCGTAACCGCGGTTTCGCGATTTCTTAAACAGGCAACGATCGAGACATTTGATTTCGACGAGGTCGAGGTCATTCCGAATTTCATCTGTCCGTCGCACTACAAACGGGCGGGCGAAACACCGCTGCGCGCGGAGCTTTCGCCCAATGGTGAAAAGCTGCTTGTTCACGTGTCCAATTTCCGTCCGGTGAAGCGCCCGATCGATTGCGTCGAGATTCTTGCGAGCGCGAAAAAGGAGTTTGAGAATGTGCGGCTGATCATGGTCGGCGACGGGCCTGAGCTGTCGGCGGTCAAATATCGGGCTGAAACGCTTGGCGTCGGCGGCGACACCGTTTTTGTAGGCAAGAAAGCGAATATCGCGGATTATCTTGGCATCTCGGACGTTTTTCTTCTGCCGTCGGAACTCGAAGCCTTTGGCCTGGCGGCGCTGGAGGCGCAGGCGTGTGAGCTACCTGTCATCGCAACTCGCATCGGCGGTATTCCGGAGGTCGTAACGGACGGTGAGACCGGTTTCCTGAGCGAGGTTGGCGACACCGGTAAAATGAGCGTTGATACGCTGCGGCTCCTTCAGAGCGACGACCTTCGACTGGCCTTCGGAGCAAAAGGCCGCATCCAGGCGATCGAGCGTTACAGCACCGAAAAGATCATTCCCCAATACATCTCGTTTTACGAAAAGGTCCTTGCCAAAACTAAAGCAGCTGCCGCCTAGTTAGATTCCGAATTCCTCTCCGCTGCCATTTTTTAGAAAAATGCTCAAACGCTACATGCACAACCGTGAACGGCATTTCGCGATGCTCAATGACGATCGTGTGGTGCATGAATTCGAGTGGGGTATGCAGTTCGTCATGGACCACCCGAACAGCGAAGACCCCCGAAAATTCTTTCGCGAATATTCCAAAAATGTTTTAGCTAATAGTGACGGGTTCTTCTTCTCGCCCGATGTGAAAGACTTCGCACTCAATGGCGATCAGCTCACCTGGACCAGCGGAATAAATACCACCTCCGTCGAGAACAACACCGCTTACGCGAGATACTTCCCGCATGAGGCGAACCGAAGATCTGCCGTGGTTGTCTTGCCGCACTGGAATGCAAAAGCGGGAACATATTTCGACCTGTGCAAATTCTTCAGTAAGGTCGGGATGTCATCGCTTCGACTAACATTGCCCTATCACGAAGAACGGATGCCGCCCGAACTCCACCGTGCCGACTATTTGGTCGCTCCGAGCGTCGGCCGCACGCTTCAATCGCTTCGACAATCTGTTGTCGATACACGATCTGCCGTTCGCTGGCTGAAAGAACAGGGTTACGAAAAGGTCGGTGTTGTCGGAACGAGCATCGGTTCGTGCGTGGGATTTTTTGCCTTCTGCCACGACATGACTATCGACGCTGCCGTTTTTAATCACGTCTCGGGTTATCCAGCCGACGTCGTTTGGCACGGACTCTCGACCTATGCCGTCAAACAAGGCATCGGCGACAATCTCGAGCTCGACGAGCTTCGCGAATACTGGCTCCCGATCTCGCCCATGGCATACATGGAACGCCTCGCAAAGCTCCCGCCGCGTCCGCAGCGATACATCTATACGCTTTACGATCTCAGCTTTCCTGTCGAACTCTCTCGCGACGTAATGCGCGAACTCAGCCGCCTTAAGATCAAACACAGCAAAGCCGCCATTCCCTGCGGCCACTATACCCTCGGCACAAAACCCTGGGTCTATCTCGATGGCTATAAAATAATTTCTTTTCTTCATAAGCATTTACAGCGAACTTAATATGTCCATTTTTGTGGATTATTAAAGCTATATAAGTTGCGATTATGACGATTATCGTTTTTACTTATCCTCCGCTTTACATCCCCAAATCCCTTTGATATAGTTTCGCTCGTTTCAAACACAAACCGAGATGCTTTCGCCCACGTCTTCGTCTCGGCATTAGGCATAATTAAAGGGAGCATTCGTTTCGCAAAGCTGCGCTCAAATATTTTCCCTACATTCTTTCGTCATTAAATTTTGCGGGCCCTCGGGCCGGTTTTATTTACTTAAACAGTGAGGAGGAAAGTTTGTGAAACGAACTTTGATTTTGCTATTGGCCATCACGGTATTTGCCGCGATACTTGGCGCAACGCGCGTCTTTGTACAATCGGAAAAAGCTTTACCGGAAACGCCGGACGCCGGCGACATCCAGACGGATGCTTTGCCACAGTGGCATATCGGAAACGGTAGGCTCCATAAGGTATTTGTAAACGCCGCGGATAAGGATACCTATAATTCCTTGGTCGCTCGCGGTGTGGTCACCAAAGATATCGATTACGGCAGCTTTCGCATGCTGATCGTAAATGAGGACCTCGGGCTAGGCCGGGCCGAGCTTGCGGGATTTAATGCAGAGGTTCGCGACGAGCAAAACCTGATCGCGATCAACGATTACGTTCTCGACACCACGACGGGAACCGCGGAACTCAACCGCGTTCCGGGAGATCTCCGCCAAACCTCGATGGCCGATTCGATCATCGGTAACCTTCATACACCAACAGGTCTTTTCATCGTTCAATTCATCGGACCGATTAAGGACGAGTGGGTCGATTCGCTCAACGCCGCCGGCGCTCGCGTCGTCAGCTACCTTCCCGAAAACGCATACGTCGTCCAGGCTAGCGGTAAGGCCGCCCTCGGTGTCCGCAATTTACGCGGAAAGGATTTCGTTCAATATGTTGGCGATTATGAACCGGCATTTCGCCTTTCGCCAAGCCTTCAGGCTTTTAGAAATCTGAACGGCAAAGGCGATGTCGCGATCACGGTTCAGGTCATCGACGGTGACGATTCTGAACAAACGATCAACCGGCTCAAGCAGATGTCTTCTGACTTTGTTGGAACGGATCAGGTCCTGAACTATCACAACGTTGCGATGAAGGTTGACGGAGCGTCGCTCGGCGATATCGCCGCCATGAGCAACGTGTTTGCGGTCGAGGAACGTACAGAACGCCGCCGGCTCGACGAGGCACAGGGACAGATCCTCGCCGGAAATCTGACAGGCAATATACCTTCAGGCCCGGGTTACCTGAGCTGGCTCGCGGGCAAAGGATTTACCAGCTCTCAGTTTGGATCTTTTGCTGTGAATGTCGCCGATGATGCTCTGGTTCTAACCGGACACCCCGATTTCCCAACCTCGCGTATCGCTTTTCAAAATAACCCGACCGGCCAGACAGGCGTCCAGGGCGGCCACGGCTTCCTGAACTCGAACATCATCGGGGGATTCAACAACGGAACAGGTGCAGCTAACGAGGATGCCAATGGCTTCAACTATGGCCTCGGCGTCGCGCCGTTTGCAAGGGTGGGCATTACCTCGATCTTCGGCAACGGAGCATCGACACCGACCGCCTGGGAGAATACTGCGTACGGTCAAACTTCGAGGATCTCGAGCAATTCCTGGGGCTTCACCGGCGCGGCGGCAAAGAAATACGATGCTAACGCTCAGGAATATGATCGGATCGTTCGCGACGCTCAGAGCGGGGTCGCGGGCAATCAGCAGCTGATCGTAGTGTTCGCCGCCGGTAACGATGGCTCGGGAGCAAATACCGTCAGCTCACCAGCTACCGCAAAAAACGTGATAACTGCGGCAGCAAGTGAAAATGTTCGCATGACCGGTACCGATGGTTGCGCCATTGCAAACACGGGTGCCGACAGCGCTAACGACATCATAAGCTTCTCAAGCCGCGGGCCAGTCAATTCCACCGGCGGCGACGGACGCGTCAAACCGGACCTCTCTGCTCCAGGAACCCACATCGAAGGAGGTATTCCGCAATCTAACTATGACGGTTCAAGCGTCTGCGATAAGTTCTTCCCGGCCGGGCAAACTCTGTACGGATGGTCAAGCGGAACATCGCACTCGTGCCCGGCGATCGCGGGCGGTTCGACCCTGCTCTTCCAGGACTTTCTCAATAAAGGCTTAGGTGCCCCCAGCCCGGCAATGGCGAAGGCGATGCTGATGAACTCAGCCGCCTACATGTCCGGAACCGGAGCCGGTGGTAATCTTCCGTCGAACAGTCAGGGTATGGGCCGCATGGACCTCGGTCGGGCGTTCGACGCTACGTCGAGAATGCTGACCGACCAAACGACCACGTTCGGCGCCACCGGCAACACCTTTACTGTTACCGGGAATGTTGCCGACAGTACTAAGCCCTATCGCGTAACGCTCGCATGGACCGACGCTCCGGGACCGACGACCGGTGCTCCATTCGTCAACAACCTCGACCTGACGGTTACGGTTGGCGGCGTTACCTACAAAGGTAATGTATTCTCTGGTGCCAACTCGATAACGGGTGGCACGGCTGACGCAAAAAATAATGCTGAGTCTGTATTCCTACCCGCCGGCACAACCGGTCCATTTACGGTGACAGTAACTGCGGCAAACATCGCGGGTGATGGCGTACCTGGAAATGCTGATACGACGGACCAGGATTTTGCGCTTGTTGTGTACAACGGAACGGCTGCCGCTCCGACACCGACGCCAACGGCGACACCCCCTCCACCTCCGACCCCAACACCGACCCCGACTCCTCCGCCAACACCGACCCCGACTCCTCCGCCAACGCCAACCCCGACTCCGGTGCCCACGCCGACACCCGGCGGATGTACAGGCCAGTTGGTCACAAACGGTGGATTTGAGAGCGGTACTGCTCCGTGGACGTTTACGGGTGCTATTAGGAGCACGGGTGCCTTCCCGCACACGGGCGTCGCGTACAGCATTCTGGGTGGCGGAAATAATAATGCTCACTCGGAATTCGAGACTATCTCGATCCCGGCTGGATGTTCGCCGAATCTGACCTTCTGGCTCAATATCACGACCGCCGAGACAACGCGTACTACACAATTCGATAAGATCTTTATCGAGGTCAGGAATACGAGCGGCACGTTGTTGAGCACGCTGGGCACGTTCAGCAATCTCAACGCGGGGACGGCCGGCGCCTATATTCAACGCGGGCCGTTCAGCTTGGCTGCATTTTCGGGGCAGACGGTTCGCGTGCAGTTCAGGGCGACGACTGATGTTTCGCTGATCTCTACATTCCGCGTCGATGATGTTTCGGTGCAATAGCCGTAACTCATGACCATTAAAACTCAGGGAGGCCGGCGTCGGCTTCCCTTTTTTATTGGCTTCGGGCCGGCGGGCATCTGAAATCTCTGCAGGGGACATCGAATTAGTGCTAAACTTCTCAAAATCCAGTAGATGAGCCCGGTGCCCG
>JBDTXM010000088.1:0-13277 GCA_040006215.1 Acidobacteriota bacterium | reverse complement strand
TAGTTTCATCCGACAAGATGACCAAAACAGTCGTCGTACGCGTCGATCGCCTCGTTAAGCATCCGGTCTATCGCAAGTACGTAAAGAAGCGCAAGAAATTCATGGCGCATGACGAGCTTGGCGCAAAGATCGGTGACAAGGTAAAGATACAGGAAACCCGGCCGATGTCAGCGAGAAAGCGCTGGCGTGTGGTCGAAATAATTCAGAAGGCAGAGGTTTAGTCTGGAGAGTCCAGCAAGTTCACAGAGTCTGCGGAGTCGAAAACGGCTCGCCACTAAAAGACTCGCGAGACTAACCCGACCTCGAACGGAGTGAGAACGATATGATTCAGATGCAGACCTCTTTGGCGGTCGCGGATAATTCGGGAGCCAAACGCGTCGAAATGATCATGCCGATCGGCGGATCCACAGCAAAGATCGCGCGGCTCGGCGACAAGATCAAGGTAACCGTGAAAGAGGCATCGCCCGACGGCACGGCCAAAAAGGGAAAGGTTTATAACGCCGTCATTGTGCGGACGAGAAAGGAAGTTCGACGTAAGGATGGAACTTATATCCGTTTTGACGAAAACGCCGCGGTGTTGATCAAGGATGACGGCACGCCGATCGGCACCCGTGTTTTCGGACCCGTGGCCCGCGAGCTTCGTGAAAAGAATTTCATGAAAATCGTTTCGCTGGCGCCAGAGGTTATTTAGGTATCTGTTTGACGAACGACGACAAAAGAGATGAAGACCGAAAAAACAGGAACAGTTAAAAGTAAGATAAGGCGTGGCGACCAGGTCGTTTTTATCGCGGGGAAGGAATTTAACCGCTACGACTCGGCCGGAAAACGCCAGCCATATCGCGGTAAAGTTATCGAGGTCGATGCCCGCAGCGGCAAGGTCAAGGTCGAAGGGGCGATGATTGTCAAGCGTCACCGAAAGGCCGTTCCGCAGATGAATGTCGAAGGCGGCATCAAGGAACAGGAAGCATGGGTGAATGTTTCGAACGTGGCGTTGATCGATCCGGATTCCGGCAAACCAACCCGTGTTAAATACGAGGTCCGCGATGGCAAAAAGGTCCGTGTCGCCAAGAGTGGCAAAGTGATCGCCGACAGCGATTCGTATAAGAAGGAAGCCAAGAAGAAAGACGAAGAAGAGAAAAAAGACGAATAGAGTTTTCTGGTTTGGAAACGCCTGAAAGCGAGACCCAGACGGAATTTAGGAGAAACTCAGGGAAATGGCCAGATTAAAAGACAAATATAAGAACGAGATCGCGGGATCGCTCGCCAAGGAATTCGATATCAAGAACCCGATGGCGGTGCCGAAGATCGAAAAGATCGTCGTCAACATGGGACTGGGCGAAGCGAGCAGCAACGCAAAGATCCTGGATGTGGCGGCCGAAGAGCTGAAATCGATCACCGGACAAAAGCCGGTTATCACGAAAGCGAAGAAATCGATCGCAGCCTTCAAACTTCGCCAGGGTATGAACATCGGGACGATGGTCACGCTTCGAGGCGACAGGATGTACGAATTTCTCGACCGGCTTATCTCGGTGGCTCTCCCTCGTGTACGCGATTTTCGCGGTATCTCGGGTAAGGCGTTTGACGGACGGGGAAATTACACGCTCGGTATTCGCGAGCAGTTGATCTTTCCGGAGATCGATTTTAACAAAGTAGATAAGACACGTGGAATGAATATCTCGATCGTCACCACGGCGAGAAATGATGACGAGGCACGATCGCTTCTTAAAGCATTAGGGATGCCGTTCAGGCAGTAAATTCCGAATTCGGTTTTGGAATTTGGATAAGGGATCTGAATTTGAAATTTTAGTGTATGGCAAAGATCAGCAAAGTAGTTAAGAACAATAAACGCAAACGGATGGTGACGCTTTATGCGACTCGTCGCGCCGAGTTTAAGAAGACGATCAACAATCCGCGTTCGACGCCGGAAGAGGTTGATGCGGCGGTGATCAAGCTGCAAAAGCTGCCGCGTGATGCCAGCCCGATACGTGTGCGTAACCGGTGCTCGCAGACAGGCAGATGTCGCGGATTTTTGAGAAAGTTCGGAGTCTCGCGTATTGCGTTGCGCGAACTCGCTCTGGAAGGTCAGATTCCCGGAGTCGTGAAATCAAGCTGGTAGGTTTTTGATTAAGGCAGGCGGCCATTCGCCGAACCCCCATAATTTTTGTACGGAGTTTAATTAGAAATGACAGATCCAATAGCCGATATGCTGACGCGAATTCGCAATGCGATAGCCGCGAATCATACACGCGTTGATATCCCTGGCTCAAAGCTTAAAATGGAAGTTGCCAGGATCCTCAAGGAAGAAGGTTATATAAATAACTTTTCGACCAAGGAAGATGATGGTAAATACGTCATCCGGGTCTTTTTGCGTTACGACGCTAAAGGCGTTTCCTCGATCACGCACCTCTCGCGAATTTCGCGACCGGGCCGCCGCGTTTACGTAGGTTCAGGCGAGATCCCGAAGGTCCTCGGCGGATATGGCGTCAACATCGTTTCGACGTCGCGCGGGTTGATGAGCGGAAAGAAAGCCCGACAGGAAAACGTGGGCGGAGAGATCTTGGCGGAAGTGTATTAACTACAGTGAATAGTGGATAGCGAATGTGAAAAGATCGTTCACATCTGACATCTCACTTATCACTCTTCACTAAAAAGATTATGTCTCGAGTAGGAAAAAAACCAATTACGATACCGGCGGGTGTAAGCGTTACCATTGGTGACGCACAGCTCGAGGTCAAGGGGCCGAAAGGCGTTCTCAATACCCCGATCCCGAACGGTGTAACATTCAAGCAGGAAGATGGAAGTCTCGTCGCGGAGCGTAAGGACGATAGCTTTAAGGCATTCCACGGCTTGGCCCGCGCGCTCGCGAATAGCGCGGTCGTCGGTGTTACTGATGGCTTCAAGAAGGAAATGGACATCGTGGGCGTGGGCTACAAAGCTGATGTCCAGGACAAAAAGATCGTTTTCGCTCTTGGTTATTCACACCCGATCGAATTTCCTTTGCCGGCCGGCATCGAGGCCAAGGCGGAAAGGCTAAATACCAAGACCTCGATCAACCAGTATCAAACGACGATCACCCTCACGGGTATCGACAAACAGAAATTGGGACAGGTAGCCGCGGAATTGAATCGTCTTCGTAAGCCCGACGCCTACAAAGGCAAAGGCGTGCGTTACGCAGACAAGTTTTATAAGCTTAAACCCGGAAAAACGGGTAAATAGGCGAGAAGTGAAAAATGAGAAATTGATTGCGGCCCTTTTCATTTTTCGTTATTCATTACTCGCTTAACACTAAGAATATGGCACAGAAAAGTAGAGCGGATATTCGTCGCGGGGTTCACAGCAGGATCCGGAAGAAAGTGCAGGGAACGGCTGAGCGCCCGAGACTGGCGGTTTTCCGAAGCGTGAACCACATTTATGCTCAGGTGATCGACGATAACAGCGGCAAGACCTTGGCAACGGCATCTACGACCGAAAAAATGCTTACGGGCAAGACCGGTGGAAATGTCGATGCGGCCGCAAAGGTTGGACAGGCGATAGCAGAACGGGCGCAGCAGGCTGGAATTACGACTGTGGTTTTTGATCGCGGCGGATATCTTTATCACGGGCGGGTCAAAGCGTTGCTTGATGCAACCAGGACGGCGGGACTTAACAAGAATGAGTCGGCGGGTAAGGCAGTAAAAGAAGAAAGTAATGACTAAAGCTAAGCAAAGAATTTCTCCGGGCGGGCTTATCCTCAAGGACCAGCTTATCTCGATCAACCGCGTGACCAAGGTCGTCAAGGGTGGTAAAAACCTTTCGTTCGCGGCGCTGGTAGTAGTTGGTGACGAATCGGGGCACGTTGGTTTTGGGACTGGAAAGGCGAAGGAAGTCCCGAATGCAATCAAAAAAGCGGTTGAGGCGGCAAAGAATAATCTGATCCGCGTGCCGCTGATCAATGGCACGCTTCCGCACGAAATGATCGGCGAATATGGCGCCGGACGGGTTCTGCTCAAGCCGGCCGCGGAAGGAACAGGCGTGATCGCGGGTGGTGCGGTTCGAGCGGTATTGCAGTCGCTTGGCGTGCATAACGTTCGCACAAAGATCCTCGGTTCAAATAATAATCATAACGTCATCCGTGCAACGTTTAACGGTCTTTTGCGAATGAAGGATCCGCTCGACGTAGCTCGGCTTCGTGGTAAACAGGTTGAGGAATTAGTTTGATCTCCGTTCGCTGATCGAAGATCGAAAATAAGAAAATGGTTAAGAAATCAGAAAACGAAAACAGCGGGAAGATCAAGATCCAATACTATCGGAGCGTGATCGGTTACTCGCGAAAGCAGAAGGACCTGATCAAGAGTCTCGGCATGACCAAGCTGAATCAGACGGTCGAGCGCCCGGATAATCCCGCGATGCGCGGCATCGTCGCAAAGGTTCCGCATCTTTTGAGAATTGTTGACTAGATCGTAATTGGTTGTTCGTTGAAATAGCGGTTTGCAGCGAACTATCATAAACGGTCAACGAACAAAACATATATGGCTTTATCGTTAAATAATTTAAAACCGGCGAAAGGTTCTACTCATAAGAAGAAACGAGTTGGGCGAGGTCCGGGGTCGGGTCTCGGAAAGACATCCGGACGCGGGCACAAGGGACAAAAATCCCGTTCGGGTTATAGCAGCCGTCCCGGGTTTGAGGGTGGACAGATGCCGCTCCAGCGTCGTTTGCCGAAACGCGGATTCACGAACATCTTCAAGAAGCAGTGGGTCGAGATCAGCCTCGCCAAGATCGAGGCAAACTTTGTCGCGGGCGAGGAAGTCACTCCCGAGATCCTGCACGAGCGCGGATTGATCAAAAAGGCCAAGCATGACCTGGTCATTTTGGGCAACGGAGACGTAACCAAAGCATTCAAAATATCCTCGCACAGGTTTACAAAGACGGCTCGCGAAAAGATCGAAAAAGCGGGCGGAACCGCAACTGACATAGTGAAACACGCGGCTGCAACAGCCTAGGAGTTTTCGGCGGCGGGCACAGTCCCGCCTTTCGCGATTTTTGATACGCGCGATCAGAGGTCACCCCAAGCTTAATAACAAGGAAATTGTATGGAGAAGTTTTTTGCCGCCATCCAGAATATGTTCAAGATCCCGGAGCTGAGGACGCGTATCCTCTTCACTTTGGGACTCTTGGCAATTTACCGTTTGGGGTCCAAAATCCAGTCCCCAGGCGTCAATCCCGACCGGCTCAAAGATGTCTGGGGACAAGTAGCCGGAACACTTTTGGGTGTCTTGGACCTCTTCTCCGGCGGAAATTTCCAAAAGATCTCGGTGCTCGCACTTGGTGTAACACCCTATATTACGGCTTCGATCATCATGCAGCTTCTGCCTGTTCTTTCTCCGGCGATGAAGAAAATTCAGGAAGAGGGCGAGGTCGGTCGTCAGAAAATGAACCAGTGGACGCGATATCTAACGGTTGTCCTATGCTCGGTGCAGACATATTTTGTTGCTACCTGGCTCAGCCATAACGGGATCATTGCTCCGACCTGGACCGCCACTGCCATGATCGTGATCACGCTCACGACGGGTACGATCTTCGTTATGTGGCTCGGTGAACAGATAACGGAGCGAGGTGTAGGCAACGGAATATCATTGCTTATCTTTGCCGGCATTGTCGTCGGTTTGCCGCGGGGCGTCGCCCAGATCTCGGAGAGAATAGGCGCGGGCGACCTGACGGAGACACTCGGAGTTGTATTTCTAGTTATCGTCCTCGTGGCTCTGATCGCATTGATCGTTTACGTGGAATCCGCTCGCCGAAATATTGCTATAAGTTATGCGAGCAGGCGTGTCGGCAATCAGACATTTCGGGGACAGGAAACGAGCTTGCCCCTGAAGATAAACATGGGCGGCGTTATTCCGGTGATCTTTGCGTCATCAGTGCTGGCACTTCCGCAGACGGTGTTCACGGCATTTCCTGCAGATCCGGTGAATCCTAATTCGGCGTGGTCTCAGGTTCATAACTTTTTTCAGCAGTTTCACGGTGGAGATCCATATTACGAACTAGTCTTTCTGTCCTTGATCGTTCTGTTCACTTTCTTTTATATAACGATCGTTTTCAATACAGACGAGGTTTCGGATAATCTGCGAAAGCACGGCGGATTTATTGCTGGTATTCGTCCCGGTGCGCCAACGGCAGAGTATTTGAACGGTATATTGACGAGGTTGACTACAGTAGGAGCGCTCTATCTCGCGTTTGTTGCTTTTGTGCCGCAATTGCTTTTGAGTGGTTTCCGTGTTGAGCGTCTGCCCTTCATCGGAACGGCGGTCAATAATTTTTTCACCTCGACACCCGGATTGAATTGGATCCCGACCGGCCTTGGATATCAGTTCTATTTTGGTGGTACCTCGCTGCTGATCCTGGTCGGTGTGGCAATGGACACTGTTTCGCAGATCGAGGCACAGCTGGTCATGAGAAATTACGAAGGATTTCTCGGTGCCGGATCGCGGCTTCGCGGCCGGCGTTCTTGACAATTTTGGACCGCAAAGACGCAGGGTCGCGGAGGTCAAAGGAATGGCTGTTGCCGTTCATGATCTCGCTCTGCGTTTCGGCATCTATACGGTTAATAGTGAATGAGTAAGATCGTTGTTTTGATAGGTGCACCAGGTGCGGGAAAAGGAACGCAGGCAAGACTCTTGCAGGAGCGTCGAGGCATTCCACAGATCTCAACCGGTGATATGTTCCGCGAGATGAAAACGCAGGATACTCCTCTCGCAAAAGAGGTTCAGGAGATCATGGCGTCGGGCAAGTTGATCTCGGACGATATCACCTACCGGATCGTAAGAGAGCGAACTTCGAAACCGGATACTGTAGGAACATTTGTCCTCGACGGTTATCCACGGACCGCGGTTCAGGCCGAACAGCTCGAAGAACTGGCCAGGGAGCAGGGAAAGGAAATTCAAGCGATCGAGGTCGCCGTCCCGCCGGACGAACTCTTCACGCGGCTGACGGGCCGCCGAAGCTGTCCGGTTTGCGGTGAGATATATAATGTATATTCAAAGCCGCCAAAGAACGACGGGTTTTGTGATTATCACACCGATGCTGAGCTTGTCCATAGGGCGGATGATAATGAAGAAAGCGTGAAAACGCGGCTCGAGACCTACGAGATAAATACGCGGCCGCTGCTCGATTACTACGATAAGTCAGGGCGTCTTGCCAGGATAGACGGGACCGGAGAAGTCGAGGATATTTACAGCGAGATCGGGAAGCTGTTTTGACGGAAAGGGCCTTTGACGTTCAGCGAAACACTTGAGGATTTTGGCCGCTTTCTGCTGGGTAAGAAAATGATCGTCGCAAAATCATCGAAAGACCTTGATAAGATGCGGGCCGTCGGCGAATTGATCGCCGACGTGCGTGAGGCTTTGCGGCCAATGGTCGTGCCTGGTGTCTCGACGATGGAGTTGAACAAAGCCGCCGAAAAGATGATCCGTGACGCCGGAGCTATTCCCACGTTTATCGGTTATCACGGTTTTCCTTACGCCATTTGTGCGTCGGTAAACGAAGAGATAGTTCACGGTTTTTCCAAGGACACACCGTTGAAAGAGGGAGACATCGCTTCGCTGGATATGGCGGCTACGTACCAGGGGTTTGTCGGCGACACAGCGATGACGGTTCCGGTGGGTAAGATCTCCGACGACCTTGCGCAGCTTATTCGCGTGACGGAACAGTGCCTTGAGCGTGGCATCGAAAAATCACGTCCTACTAATCGGGTAGGCGATATAGGAGCCGCGATCCAGCAGCATGCCGAAAAATACGGATACGGCATTGTTCGTGATTACACCGGCCACGGAATCGGCAGACAGATGCACGAGGCTCCGCAGATAGCGAATTACGGACGGCCGGGGACGCGTGAAAAGATCCGAGTTGGTTATTGTTTCGCTATCGAGCCGATGTTGAACCTTGGCACGCATGAAACTCGGACACTTTCGGATGGCTGGACGGTGATCACGTTGGACGGCAAGCCTTCGGCCCATGCGGAGCATACTTTAGCGGTAACGGCAGATGGCCCCGAAATTTTAACGCTTACAAAAGAACAGAAGAAACGGCGAAAGGAGCAAATGGCGGAATCGGCGGCCGCCTGACTTGAAAGTTGGATAAAAAGATACTAATATTAAGAGTTTGTCCAACTAAATGACAGGTTGGCTGTGTCTACGTATGTCGAAGGAAGAGGCGATCGATGGTAACGAGCATCAAGTGCTGGCTCACGTTTCCGGCAAAATGAGGAAGAATTTCATACGTATTCTTTCCGGGGATAAAGTTTTGGTCGAGTTATCGCCTTATGACCTAACGCGGGAGGATCGCGTACAGGTATAAATAATTAGAGGGAAAGTTATGAAAGTCCGTCCTTCAGTAAAAAAGATCTGCGACAAATGCAAGATCGTTCATCGGAAAGGTGTTGTACGCGTGATTTGTGAAAATCCAAAACATAAACAGCGTCAGGGATAGTTTTTATCAGGAGAGAGTATGGCTCGTGTAGCAGGTGTTGATTTACCGCCCAACAAAAGGGCACAGATCGGTTTGACTTATATTTACGGTGTGGGCAAGTCTCGGGCTACCTCGATCCTTAATGAGGCGAGCATAAGCACTGACGCGAAGATCCGTGATCTTAGCGAGGACGAACTCAATAAGATCCGCACCGTCCTGGATGCCCAGGGTGATATTGAAGGCGATCTCAGAAAGCGTGTGCAGATGGACATTAAGCGTCTGATGGATATCGGCTGCTACCGCGGCCTGCGTCATCGCCGAAGCCTGCCGGTCCGCGGACAGCGAACCAGCACCAACGCACGAACCCGAAAAGGTCCGCGCAAGGCCGCCGTCGCGAAGAAGAAGGCACCGGGTAAGAAGTAAGTTTGTAGTGACGAAAGGCGGCTTGCACACGCTTGCAACTGCTCACCGTCCACTGAACACTGACAACTGAATTTATATGGCAACAAAACCAGCAGCGAAAAAGAAGACTTACAAGAAGAAAGAGCGAAAGAATATTCCGTACGGGATCGTATACATCGCGGCGTCGTTCAATAACACGCTGATATCGATCACCGATTCGAGCGGGAATTTGGTCGCTCAGTCTTCAAGCGGTGCGAAGGGATTTCGTGGTTCGCGAAAGGGTACGCCTTTCGCTGCCCAGCAGGCGGCGACCGACGCGGCCCGCAAGGCGGCAGAGGCCGGAATGCGTGAGGTCGAGGTCCGCGTCAAAGGTCCGGGCGGTGGTCGCGAGTCTGCGATCAGAGCGGTCGCACAGGCCGGCATCCGCGTTACGTCGATCCGCGACGTGACTCCGATTCCGCACAATGGCTGCAGGCCGCCCAAGCGGCGCAGGGTTTGATTTAATTACTATCGAAAGGAAGAAGGGCCAATGGCCTGTAAACTTTTCCGAGATCTAGGCTGGCGGTTTGTGTATGCAGATCGCAAATAGCCTGACGGAGGCAGAAAACAAATAAATGGCTAGATACAGAGATGCGGTGTGCCGGCTGTGCCGCCGCGAAGGTGCGAAATTATTTCTAAAGGGCGATCGATGTTTTAAGCCCTCGTGTGCGATCGAAAAACGCGGTACCAACCCGCCGGGACAGCACGGAGCCGCCCGCCGAAAAATGCTTGCGGGCTACGGCCAGCAGCTTCGCGAGAAGCAAAAGGTAAAGCGAATTTACTTCGTGCTCGAAAAGCAGTTTCGCAATTATTTTGAGAAAGCCCTTCGCCAGAAAGGTGTCACGGGCGAAAATCTTCTTTTCATGCTCGAGCGCAGGCTCGATAACACTGTTTATCGATCGGGTTTTTCGACGTCGCGAAGACAGGCCCGCCAATTGGTCAATCACGGACACGTAACAGTCAATGGCCGCAAGGTCGATATTCCTTCATTTCAGGTCAAGGTGGGCGATATTATCGCCGTCAAAGAAAAGAGCCACAAGAATACGCACGTCGAAGGCGCGTGGCAAACGGCGGTCGGCCGAGGCCGTCCGGCCTGGCTTAGCGCCGGTGACGCGGACCTGAGTGTGTCCGTTACCGCATCACCTAAGCGAGGTGATATCGATGCAAATATCAACGAACAGTTGATCGTCGAGCTTTATAGTAAATAGAAATAGCTGAGTTGGCCGAAGTAGCCGGTGCCGAAAGTTTGTTCTTGCTTGGCAAGCGCCGGGGACAAAGCCAACTCTTAGGACTTTTAAAAGAACAAATATGACACAAAGCAATAATTGGACGGATTTCCAGATGCCGAGTCGGCTTAATGTCGAGACGGAAACTCTTACGGAAAGATACGGGAAATTTTACGCTCAACCATTCGAACGCGGGTTCGGCACGACGGTCGGAAATTCGATCCGCCGGGCTCTTCTAGCCTCGATCGAAGGGGCGGCCATTACCGCCGTCAAGATCGACGGCGTCGAACACGAATTCTCGTCAATCAAGGGTGTGGTCGAAGATGCCACTGACGTTATTCTCAATCTAAAGCAGGTTCCGCTAAAGCTACACGGCCAGGGACCGAAGACATTGACGATCAGCAAGAAGGGTGCAGGAGAAGTCACCAGCGCCGACATACAGGGCGATGGCGATGTCGAGATCCTCGACAAAGACGTCCATCTCGCAACTATCGGGCAGGGCGGTTCACTAAATGTCGAAATGCGGCTCAAAAGCGGGCGCGGATATGTTTCGGCGGAATTCAATAACGACGAAGATCTTTCGGTAGGTTACATTCCGATCGACTCGGTCCACACACCGATCAAAAAGGTAAATTACAACGTTGATAAAACGCGGCAAGGATCCAATACCGAATTCGACAAACTGACGATCGAGGTATGGACCGACGGATCTGTTAAACCCGAAGATTCGATAGGCCTCGCAGCAAAGCTTGTTAAAGATCACATGTCGATCTTTATCAACTTCGAAGAGGAAGAAGAAGAATACAAATACGAAGACATCGCTCGTCCGCCATTGATGCGAAATGACCTGCTCGATAAGCCGGTCGACGAACTGGAGCTTTCGGTCCGTTCGTACAATTGCCTAAAGAATGCCGACATTCGTTCGATACGCGATCTGATCAAGAGAAGCGAAAAAGACATGCTCGGCACCAAAAACTTTGGTAAGAAATCGCTGACCGAGATCAAGGATCTTCTTCACGGAATGGGCCTCGATTTCGGAATGGATTTTGACGAGCAGGGAAATCCGATCCCGGGATCCGGCGGAAGAGACCTAGACTAGATAAGTCGAGAAAGTCTTGGAAGTCTGGGAAGCGAACGATTTTCTGGATCTTTGAAGGACTTCCAAGACATTCCAGGCTTCCTGGACTTGAAAGAAATGAGACATTTAAAAGCACATCGTAAATTAGGTAGGACGACCGAGCACAGGATGTCGCTCCTTCGAAATTTGGCCACCTCGCTGATCAATGCGGACAAGGAGCACATCGTCACGACCGTGCCTAAGGCTAAAGAGCTTCGTCCGTTTGTCGAAAAAGCCATAACGCTCGCTCGGAAAGCTCAGGGATTGGACGGCGCTGACGGCAAACTTCGCGAGGTTCATCTTCGGCGACAAGCGGCGCGTTTTTTCCACGCCGGAAACAGCACGTTCAAAGCAGAGCAGAGCCGTTTTCGCGGAAAGAAGGGAGAACCTAAGGACAAGATCGAGAGAACGGCGGGCGTCAAGGCAGTTCAACGGCTGTTTGACGAGTTGGGTTCGCGTTACAAAGACCGGGCTGGCGGCTACACTCGAATTATCAAGCTCGGTCGGCGCGTAGGCGATAACGCTGAAATGGCTGTTATTGAATTGGTCGATAACCCACGCGAACTGGCTGCTAAAGGCTAAGGAGTACCTGGAGCATGAGTGACTTCACAGCCAGTGCAGAAGCGAAAGACAAAGAGGCGGGCGGCAAAAGCAAGGCGGCTTCGAAAAAGAAAAGCAGTTCGGCTGATCCCTCTTTGAATATGGAGGAGATCCGCGAACTCGCAGAACTTTTCAATGAGCAAGGCTTTACCGACTTCGAGTTCGAGAACGAGAATATTCGCGTCCGGCTGAGTAAATTGGTTTCTCAACCGCTAGTGCAAGCCGTACAGCCGACGTCGGCTCCGGTCGCTTCTAACGCGCGGACAACTCCTGTTGTTTCTGAAACGCATCCAATCGAGACGGAAGAAGATCTCTATAAGATCACATCGCCCATCGTCGGCACATTTTACCGTTCGCCCGGTCCTGACAAGGAGCCGTATATAAACGAAGGCAGCAACGTGTCGTCGGAAACAGTTGTTTGCATCATTGAGGCCATGAAACTGATGAACGAGATCCAGGCCGAGACCTCAGGCGAAGTTGTAAAGATCTACGTCGAGAATGGCCAGCCCGTTGAGTTCGGCCAGCCCCTTTTCGGTATCAGGAAATAGTTGATTTGTTGAAGGTTCAGAGTTCAAAGTTCCAAGTGATCGGATTCGTTCTGAGCTTGAACATTGAGATTTGAACCTTGAACTTTATTATGACTCGCGAGATTCGAAAAATTCTGATCGCTAACCGAGGCGAGATCGCGTGCCGCATAATCTGGACATGCAAGGAGATGGGAATCAAAACCGTCGCCGTGCATTCGGAGGCGGATCGCGAAGCTCTGCACGTACGGTACGCCGACGAAGCGGTTTGTATTGGTGCTCCGCCTTCGGCTCAGAGCTACCTGAACATCCCGTCGATCATAAGTGCAGCCGAGATAACGAACGTTGATGCGATCCATCCCGGTTACGGATTTTTAGCGGAATCGGCAACTTTCGCCAAGATCTGCGAAGACTGTAATATCAAGTTTATTGGACCGAAGCCTGACGTGATCGCGATGATGGGCGACAAGGTCGAAGCCCGGCGCACGATGCAGGCCGCCGGCGTCCCGATCCTGCCCGGAAGTCCGGATCCGATCGAGTCGGCGGACGAAGCGAAGAAGATAGCCAGAGAGATCGGTTTTCCCGTGATCATAAAAGCGGCTGCCGGCGGCGGCGGGCGTGGAATGCGGATCGTACGGACCGAGGATGAACTTGAAAGCCAACTCGAAACCGCGCAGGCTGAAGCTCTCGCCGCTTTCAGGAACGACTCCGTTTATATCGAGCGCTATATCGAGCGGCCGCGGCATATCGAGATCCAAGTCCTTGCCGACGAACACGGCAATTGCATCCATCTCGGCGAACGGGAATGTTCGATCCAGCGACGACATCAGAAGCTTCTTGAAGAAGCACCATCTTCGGCGATCACGCCTGAACAGCGTGCAAAGATGGGAGCCGTAGCTGTCAACGCCTGCAAAGAGATCGGTT
>JBDTXM010000087.1:0-13294 GCA_040006215.1 Acidobacteriota bacterium | reverse complement strand
CGGATCTTGGGTTCGATCACGAACTTCACGCCTTTGGTCGTGAGCTTATTGGCAAGCTCCTTCCACTCGTCCATCGGCAGAACGATCCCGAAATGCGGGATGGGCACATGGTCGGCATCGACGGGATTCGTAGCTTTGATTCCGGCCGAACCAGGAGCAAGATGCGTCACGATCTGGTGGCCGTATAAATTAAAATCGACCCATGCGTCGGAGCTTCGGCCCTCTTCGCACCCAAGTACGCCGCCGTAGAATTCGCGTGCGGCCGAGAGGTCGTGAACGGGAAATGCAAGGTGAAATAGATTGGTCATTTTGGCTTCCTCAATTAGTTTCCTGAATCGTCGTCCGAACTATCGGAATCATCGCCGTCATTTTCCTCGTCTGGTGGATCGCCCGCGTGGCGACGTTTATAGATCTCGTAATTGTTTAGGCTCTCGACGGGTCGAAAATCGGGTTTTAGCAATTCGAAGATCTTGTCTTTGCTGTCGATCGTCGTGTCGGCTTCGATCTGGAGATCGTTTTTCAGGATCACCCACTCGATCCCGCCGGCGAGGACCTTTTCTCTTATTTCCTCTGCATTATACGGGTTGTTGGTGACGTCGAACAACAGCACGGGAAATTTCGGATGACGGCCGGTCGTGTAGTAGAACAGGTCTTCGCCGGGCAGGAGCAGAATTCCGTCCTCGCGCGGAATATTTTCGTCGGTGTATTTTACAAGCTCCTCAAAATCCGGAATAAAATCGCCCCGCATCGAAAGTCCCTGAAGTTGCGGCAGGGTGGAATGCATCATGTCGCCGTCTTCAAAGCTCACGTAACTAAGACGCTCGTTCGAATAGATATAAAATCCACCCGCGACCGCTATGGCGACTGAGATAAGCGCGGCGAGAACGGTTCCCGCCCGCGCGATCGGCGGAGCGGCACCTTCAAATAACGATCTGAGCGGCAGGGCAACCAAGATGATAAGCAGCGGCCAGATGCCGTAGGTCGAGCCCCAAAGCTGCTGCGAAAGAAAAACCCCGTGCGCGGTTGCGATGATAACGAACACGAGCATCACCGCGACACCGGAAAGACGGCGTGCAAAAAGCACGACGGCAATTGTGACAATAAAAACAAACGGCCATAAATTGTCCAGCCGTTCGGCTCGCTCGGACGGATCTGGAGTTACGATCAGATATATTACGGGCCAGAGGAACGCCACGGCCATCGCGATCGTTCCGAGAATTGCATTAAAGACCTTCCCTTCCGAATATTTCTTGAGCAGCAACGCACCGAGCATGAACAGGGCCGGAAAAACGAACAACATTCGGTCGTTGTAAACCGAAAGCATATCTGTAAACGACGGAGTTCGCCGTGCTGTCGCGTACGTGATGGTCCACAGTTTGTAGTTGTCCAAGCCGACAGTTAAATGAATGACGAAGAGAGCCGCGAGAAACGCTGTCAGCAAACCTCCGATAAAATAAAGATGGGGCCGAAGAGAACTTTTCTTCCAAAGGCTGATCGCCAGACTTATTAAAAGGCAGATCCCAATAATTCCGAGAAATGCGAGACCGATATTTTGTTTTACGAAGAGTGTTACGACGCAGAGCTCTCCGAGAAGGAATGTCTGAACGCGCGGAAAACCCTTGCGTTCCAGCGCGAGAGCCCACCGGATACACAGCAGAATTATGAACGCTGCATCAGGATCATAAAACGGATAGGGAAAAACACAGTAGATACCAAGGACAGCTGCGGGAACGGCGAGAAAAAACGCCGTCAGCTCCGGCCGAGCGAGATGATCGCGAAACAAACTCGCGACAATTCGCCATAATAAAACGGTCCCCACGCCGGCGACCACACAGCAATAAACAATGTGGTGCCAGTAGACCGCCCCCGTTAGATTGATCACGGCGGCCTGAGTCAAAAATGTCAGCGGTGCGTACGGAAAAGGAAAATCACGATACGGCAGATCGCCCTGTGCGATGCGCGTCGCGTGTTCGAGCACGCCGCACAGATCGTAGAGCACGGTCAGCCGCGTGTTCTGCCACCAGACGACACCAGCGGTAAGTGTGAACAGAGCTAGTCCCGCCGCAATATTCACGGCTCGCTCGAAAATTTTTGATCTGCCCTCGACCATTGGTTAGTTCACTTTTGGCGCGTTTGACGTTCGATAAGTTAGTTCGACCGAGAGCGATCCGGTTCGTTTTCGGAATCTAAATTTCGCGAGAGCGATCCCGCCAAGGATTGCCGCAAACACAAATAGCTCGATCAGATATCGAGGTTCGGGATTTTCGAGCGTTCCAAAGAAAATGATCCGCGGAAGGCTCATCAGCAAGACCAGTAGCAGGAAAAGCCGCGACTTCCAACGCCCGTCGATAGCGAGCAAAATAGCTCCTGCAAAAGCGAACAGCGTATATATCCAAACCAGTCCGGCAAATCCCGCCAGCGAAAGGTCCTGGTGAATGTCGGTATCAAGATCTGTAAGTGGAAACAGCGTCCCGCTGAACGAGTAGTAATCGGAATGAGCGTCGAACCACATCGACGCTGCCCGTTTCGCCGGAAGCCATGCATAAAATCGAAACGGCTCTTTCGCGATCCGGTCGTGCGCGATCTGAGCAAAGGCCGCGTCTGATTCAGGAGATATTTTCAGATCAAGCTCGGCATCATCCGCGGTCTGATCGTCGCCGTTATCGCCAGAATCATCACTCTTATCCGATTCGTCGTCTGACTGATCGTCCGACTTGTCGTCATTCGAGTCATCTTTCTTGACCTGCGGCGGCCTCTGGGGATGATCTGGGTCAGAGTTGTTGTATTGGTCGATCAAAGCAGCGACACGCTGTTTTTCCTCGTCCGATGAAAATGCATAGACCGGAATATCTTCGAACTTTATCGGATGAAGCTCCACGTTCCAGATCATCGGTGCTATGAATCGACCATCGTCTATCCATGTTCGCAGCCAAAGGTAGTAGCCCGTCGGAACAAACTCGCCCGGCATCTCCGCATGAGTGGGAGCGAGCGGCTGAAAGAGACTAAACACGCGTTCATTGCGGATCGTCCACGGCAAAAGAACGAGTACAAAGGCCATTGAAAATATCGCGCCTTTAGCCGCGACGGGCAGAATGCGGGCAGAGATTCGGCTTTCCGACTTCCCCCTGAAGAACAATGAAACCAGCAACGTTAGTCCCAGACCCAGAGCGAACAATCCGCTGTCCGGCCGCAGATACACCGACAATGAGACAAGCACACCCCCAGTCGCCCACCAGAGATAGCTTATTCGTCCGGCCGAGCGAAGTCCGTATGTCGCCGCCAAGGCTGCGGCCGTCATGAAAAACATCGTCAGGGTTTCGGTTAAAAGCACTGATGTGAAACTGACGATGAACGGACAAAACGCACAGAAAGCAAATGATAGAAAGGCCGCCCGTCGACGACGGCGTTTTGACCCGACAAACCAGCTGAATGCCAGCAACGCCGCGAGGATCGCTGTCGCAACGCCTGCAATTCCCTGCACCACAAAAACGGCGGAGTTATTACCATTTCCGAAAACGGAATAGATCGCTGCGATAAATAATGGATATCCTGGAAGGCGAATTAACGTCGGCCAAAACGGCTCCTGCGTGTCGCTGGAAAAAACTCCGTGGTCCAGCAAATTGCCCGCAAGCCGCACGTACATTGCGCTATCGCCAGGCTGCTCACCTGAATAGGTCGTGGCTATCCAAAGGTTAAAAATTAGCGCGGCAAGAAGAGTGAGGAGAACAAAACCAGTGCCGAATTTACGTCGAAACGTCGATCGATGTCTTGCGAGCCCAAATTTGCTCTCGGCGTCATCAGCCATTTATTTCGACTTTATGATCTGCCGGATCGCGCCCAGATGGTAGGCCGTGTGAGCAACGAGACCGATGGCCATGCCCATCTGCAGGCTCGTCCATCCCGCAACTCCGGCGAGGCATTTTAATGTGCTTTCATAAGTATCTCGCACGGACGAGCGCAGTGCATCCCATTCGCCCGTGTCGACCGTTTCGATCAGCCAACTGTCTTCCCAATTTACGCGTTCAGTCCGTCCGTTGATGAATTCGCAAAGGCGGTCGAGGTAAAATTTCGCGTGCTCGGTATGCGCGGCGGCGGTCGTTCCGCCGACCTCTAACGATGCCTGCTCGGCAGTCAAGGCATCGAGAGAATTAAATATACCGATGCCCCGGTCGAGATACGCGCTTGGCTGCCCTTCGGGTGAACCTTCAAAGGTCTCCCGTAATAGATAAGCGACGGATTCGACAAAATTCGTGGCTGAGATCGTATTCGAATCGTTTTCCATTTGTGCTAACCTTTCCGTTTGATGTCAGATAACGTCCAAAAATTCCTTGACGGTTTTGCCGAGAGTCTCCGTGCGCAAACCTTTGTAAAGTTGACTTTAGGCAATTATAAGGGAGCTGACAAGCATCTGCAAAAAATACAGGGTCGTCTGATCGATACAAAAAAAGGCACACGCCTTTTTGTGCTCTATCGAAGCGAAACCCGCGACACCGTAAAAAATTACGCGTTTGCCGAAGGCCGCAAGATCATCGGCGAAACGCTCGGAAAAGATTTCTTCAGCGGGCACCTGTTTACTACGGCGGGCGATCTTCAGCTTGAGATCGGTAAAAATGGAAGATCGCGACTTAATGAAGCCAAACCGACTTTTAAGACCCCAGCCGCGTTAAAACACGACCGCGAAAAACATGCTCAGATCGATAGCCAAAGCTTTTATCTTAAAGCATTGGGGATCACGGACGACGAAGGCCGAGTGCGCGATAAACAGCAGGCAAAATGGCGGCAAATCAACAAATTTGTCGAGATCCTGGCCGACCTTGTCGACAAATCGGCGCTCAGGGATCGAAAGGAACTCAAGATCGTCGATATGGGTTCGGGAAAAGGTTACCTGACCTTTGCCGCGTACGACTACTTCATAACGGTGCGAGGCGTCGATGTGGAAATGGCCGGCGTCGATACCAAACCGGACATCGTCGCCCTTTGCAATGAGATCGCGGCGGCAGGTGGTTTTGACGGCTTGAAATTTGTAGAGGGAACGATCGCTGACTTTGAGGTCGAACACACCGATATACTTATCGCTCTTCACGCCTGCGACACGGCGACCGACGACGCTCTTTATAAGGCGATCAATGCCAATGCCGAGATCGTGATCGCAGTTCCCTGCTGTCACAAAGAGATCCGCCGGCAGATGCGGTCGCCAGACGTGCTGACCGAAATTCTAAAACATGGGGTAATGAGCGAACGCATGGCGGAGACACTTACCGACGGCATCCGCTCGATGCTGCTCGAGAAAAGCGGCTACTCGACAAAGCTCTTTGAATTCGTGGCGACCGAACACACGCCGAAAAACAATATGCTGGTCGGCACCCGGACTCTAAGACCTAATGGCCATAACACTATCGACGAAAAGTTAAACTCCCTAAAGGACCTTTTTGGTATCACGGAGCAGCGATTGGAAACGCTCCTGAATTTGCGGGTTGCAGAAGCCCAGATTGCAGAAGCCCGCAAGAAATAAGGGCAGCAATAGTAAAGGCTCATTCCATGAAGAAAACCGATATCGCAAAACTGCGTCTTCGGAATCAGCGGATCGCAGATAAAAGCTTTTCGCGTGCGAGTCAGGTGGTATCCTGGCTTGGCGCCGTGCAGGCCCAGGACTACAACATGGCTAAATGGGCCCTTGGCCTCAGAATGTCCGGCGCTACGACCGCTTCCGTAGAAGCCGAGATCGACTCGGGGGCTATTGTTCGCACTCACGTAATGCGCCCGACGTGGCATTTTGTGCCCGCGGTTGATGTTCGATGGCTTCTTGACCTTACCGCCCCAAGGATAGAGTCTGCGGCACGCTCGCGACAGCGATCCCTTGAACTCGACGCTAAAACGCTTAACCGGACAACAAAGATCATTGCTCGTGCCCTCGAGGGTCAAAATCATCTGACTCGCCAGGAATTGATGACCGTTGTCGCGAGAAAGGGAATTCTAACGAACCCACAGCGCGGCATCCACATTATGTTCAAAGCCGAGCTTGACGGCGTTGTCTGCAACGGGAAAAGGCGGGGCAAACAATTCGCTTACGCGTTATTGGACGAGCGCGTACCCCAAACTTCGCCGTTGCCGAAAGAAGAGGCCTGTGCCAGACTGGCGGCGCGATATTTTACTAGCCATGGCCCGGCCACGATCCGCGACTTTATTTGGTGGTCCGGCTTGAGTCCCGCAGATGCCCGGGAAGGACTAAACCTTGTCCGCTTAAAGCTCGTCAGCGACGAGGTCGAAGGACAGACCTACTGGTCTGATCCTGCCGAAATTGGCCCGACCCGAAAGTCAGTCCATCTCCTGCCGGCATTCGATGAGTTTACCGTGAGTTACTGCGATCGCACTGCTTCGGTCCGCCCTGAGTTGATGAAGGACGTGACCGTCGGCCATGCCATCTTCCGTCCCATCGTGGTCGTTGACGGCCGCGTAGCCGGGATCTGGATCCGAAAATACGCAAAGAGCGGGCCGGAAATCGATTACACGTTCTTCGAGGACCTAAAGAGATCCGAACAGGCAATGTTGCGCCGAGCAGAAAAACAATATCGAGCCTTCGAAACGCCTCACGCTCGGTAATCTCCGCTCGTCAAAGCCAAAGATCTCCCATCCCTGTTTATCCCCGCCGACATGCTAATAATTTGCCAAAATCGCTGATCTCAGGTAGAATTATGGTTTGCCTTATACAAGGGGGAGAAGAGTTAGTCATGAAACAAGAAATTCATCCGAAATACGACGAGATAACGGTGCAGTGTGCGTGCGGAAATTCGTTCAAAACGCGTTCAACGCTGGGCGAAGAGCTGCATGTTGAAATTTGCTCGGAATGTCACCCGTTCTTTACCGGCAAGCAGAAACTGGTCGATACTGCCGGACGCGTTGACCGCTTTAACAAGCGTTATCAGCGGGGCGGCGTTCAGGCTGCGAAATAAGGTATTTGATCCGTTGAGATTACTTACTGACAGATATTAGCTTTAGAAAACTAGACGCCGACGCTTTTGCGCCGCTTGATCGTGTTGTATCCAAAATACACGCGTAAAAGGTGAAAAAAGCTCGGCGTTGACTGTTTTTATCACGCTGTTGGCTGAGGATTCGGCAAGCATCTAAACAAGCGGTTTTGCAATCAAATCAGGCGTATGAAAAGGCACCTTTCACCCCGTAAACTCCAGTTTCTTTACACGGTTTTCGCAATGGAACGCGACCTGATAGTCGGCGGCCAGGCCGTAATGGAAGGCGTAATGATGCGAACGCCGTCAGCCTATGCGATTGCCTGCCGCAAATCGGACGGCTCGATCGTCCATACCGCCGAATCGCTGCCTAAGTGGAGCGACAAGTATAAATGGCTGGCCTGGCCGGTACTTCGCGGCGGTGCGACTCTGATCCAATCTATGGCGCTAGGCGTCAAGGCGCTAAATTTCTCGGCAAAGGTTTACGAAGAAGATCTTCGCGCAAAGGAAGAACTGACGACGCAGAAGAATTTCGTAACCGAACCGGTACTTGTCGAAGGATCAACCGACGAGAATTTCACAAAAGCACCGGTAAAGGTCATCATGCCGGAAAAGCCCGTAAAAGAGCGGTCCACCGGACAATCGATGACGGCGGTTGGATCGATATTTTTCGCGTTGTTGTTCAACATTGTACTTTTCCTGGCGGCCCCTCTTCTGTTGACGAATCTTGGATTTATCGCCGCCCACTGGGCTGACGCTCCAGCGATCGCCGCCGGTGCCGGCTGGCTTGAAACCGTCAAAGCCTATATCTGGGAGGTCAAACCGCATTCGTGGATCGCCTTTAACCTCGTCGACGGCCTGGTCCGAATGTTTTTCTTCGTGACCATGATCTTCACAATGTCCTATCTCAAGGACATCCGCCGCGTTTTCGAATATCACGGAGCCGAGCACAAAACGGTTTTCACCTGGGAAAAAGGCCTCGATTTAACGCCCGATAACGCGACTCTCCAGAGGCGCCAGCACCCACGTTGTGGAACGTCATTCCTTATGGTGGTCATGCTGGTGGCGATCATTCTCTTTTCGGTCATTAGGTTTGACCTGCTTTGGCTCAACATTCTCGTCCGGATCGCTCTCATGCCGCTGGTGGCCGGTCTTTCGTACGAAGTGATCCGTTACGCGGCGAAAAAAGAATCGAGCGCGATATTTAAGCTGATGACAAAACCGGGTCTCTGGCTGCAAAACATCACCACCCAGGAACCAGACGCCAGCCAGCTCGAAGTCGCGATCAAAGCCCTGGATGAATCATTAAAGCTCGAACCCGTCGAGGTTGAAACGGCACCTGTGTTCGAGAGGCATCTCGAGGTCGTGGTTTAATACCGCTAACTACTAGCAACTATGTTAGAAAAACTCGCACAGATCGAAAAAAATTACGATGAGTTAACGGCTCAGATCTCGTCGCCGGATATCACTTCGGACATGAAGGCCTATACCAAGGCGATGAAGCAGCATCGAGCTCTCGGCGAGATAGTCGAAAAATACCGTGACGTCAAAAAGATGCAGGAAGATCTCAAAGGCGCAAAGGACCTTGCATCTTCAGCTGCGGACGATGATGAAATGCGTCAGATGGCCGAGTTTGAGATAGCCGACATTGAAGGACGGCTGCCAAAAGCAGAAGACGATCTTAAAGTGCTGCTGCTGCCGAAAGACCCCAACGACGAGAAGAACGTAATTCTTGAAATTCGTGCTGGAACCGGCGGCGACGAAGCAACGCTCTTCGCGGCTGAGATCCTTCGAATGTATGCCCGATACGCCGAGCGTCAAGGTTGGAAGATGGATATTTTAGAAACCTCGGATACCGGCGTCGGAGGGATCAAAGACGCCGTCGCGGTGATCGAGGGCGATAAGGTTTACTCTAAAATGCGTTATGAATCAGGCGTTCATCGGGTCCAACGCGTACCGCAGACCGAAACCAGCGGACGCATTCACACCTCCGCGATCACAGTCGCTGTTCTTCCCGAAGCCGAAGAGGTCGATGTGCAAATAAATCAGAACGATCTGCGTATCGATACGTTTTGCTCGTCCGGCCCCGGCGGGCAGTCGGTAAATACGACCTATTCCGCCGTTCGAATAACACATCTTCCGACAAACGTCGTGGTTTCGATGCAGGACGAAAAATCACAGATCAAGAATCGCGAAAAAGCGATGCGGGTTCTTCGCGCTAGGCTTCAGGAGCTTGAGGAGCAGAAGCAGCACGACGCCTTATCTGCCGAACGTAAAAGCATGGTCGGCAGCGGCGACCGTTCGGAGAAGATCCGTACCTACAATTTCAAGGAAAATCGCGTAAGCGATCATCGCATCGGCCTGACTGTTCACCAGCTCGACCTTGTAATGGAAGGCGGCCTCGATGAATTTGTTGAAGGGCTGACTACGCATTACCAGACCGAAAAGCTCAAGGCCGAAGCCGTTTCGGCTTAAGGTTAGAAAGGTTCAGATCGATCGCGCCGCTCGGGCTTTTATCGTACTTTTTCGAAATGCTCATAACCAGACTCTTCCTGATCAGACACGGACAGTCCGACGGAAATGCCGAGGGGCGTTTTGGCGGTCATGGTCCGACGCCGCTTTCGAAGCTCGGCGAACTACAGGCGGAGCTTACGGCCAAACTTCTCGCCAAGGAAGGGATAACCGCAATCTATTCAAGCGACCTGCATCGAGCGGTGCAGACGGCGACGGCACTTTCGAAGCTCAACGGCCTAACGGTAAATCAAACCGAGGCTTTTCGTGAGCGTCATGTCGGAGTTCTCGAGGGTCTTACCTTTGACGAATCGAAAGCAGAGTTTCCCAAGGACTATTACGCACTCGTCAATCGCAATATCCGTCACGTGATAACCGAAGGTGAAAGCTATCGCCAACTTCTGCGCCGCACAACCTCAGAGCTGCAGTCTATCATCCTTCAAAATTTGGGCGGCAAGATCGCGATCTTTTCTCATACAGGTGCTATCTGCTTTATCACGCTCCATCTGATGGGTGCGATCCACCGCTCGACCAAACAGACCCCGTGGATAGTCACGTCCAATTGCGGCATCAACCGATTCGAATTCCGAGGCCCCCGCAACATCCGCATCCTCGCCCTAAACGACACCCGCCACCTAGCCGACATCACCGGCAACGATTCATTCGGAGCAAAATAGATCACGCGTTAAGCGAACAAAAAAAGGCCTTCCGCTTTCGCAGAAGGCCCGAACGAACTCTGCAGTTCAATAGATCAATAGATTATTAGAAATCCCAGCGCACCGCGAACTGTAGTTCACGAGGCGCATTGGACGAAGTCGTTATCGCGCCGAAGGGCGTCGATGTACTGTTGAAATTAGCATTCGGTAAGCCGAACATATTCACGTTGAAGAGATTGAACGCATCTGCACGAAGCTGGATACGCTGTCCTTCCCACGGAAGTTTGAAGTTCTTGGCCATACCGAAATCAAGGTTCCAGAAATTCGGGCCGCGAAGGTTATTCCGCTGTCCAATTTCTCCCCCCTGCGGATTCCTGAATGCCGCCAATGCTCCGGCTTGATTTCCGAAGAATTGCACATTGGCCTGAGTGGTGTCGATATGCGACGCGAGAGCCGACTGACTGCCAGTAAAAACGGCCGGGCTGTCAAACACGAAACCGACCGGGAATGATCCCGTCGTAGTGCTGAACGGCAGGCCTGATCGATATGTAAAGATTCCCGACATCTGAATACCTCCGACGATCGCGTTAGCCCAGCCAGGCATACTACTGCCAAGCCACTTTCCGCGGCCCACGGGAAGCTCCCAAATACCATTAACGTTCAACAAATGATGGATATCGAAGTCCGAAGGGCCGTAACACACGTCAAGGCTTCGAACATCACAGATCAACCCGCCAAACACAGTGTTGGCAACACTTGAGTTGTTATCCTGCGAGTGCGAGAACGTGTAGTTAAAATCAAACTTAAGACCTTGTGAAAAGCGCTTTCGAACGCTGATCAGAAGACCGTCGTAACGCGAATGGCCCAAATTTGTAATAAAGGCATTCGTCGAAAACTGTCCGCTTAAACCAACGTTGTTCCGAAGTGCTCCGATAGCATTAGCAAACTGAACGGTGTCAGAGGCGTCTCCGACACGGAATAGAGAACCTACGTTCCCCGCAAGGATTTGCGTACAAGAAGTACCAAATGCCGCAGCGCAGGGTGCACCGATGGACAACGCTCCCTGATTTTCAAAGAAGGGCTGATCCGTTACAGCCGTCCCAGCGACAATTTGACCCTGCACAGCATTAAACGCCTGCAGAAGGGTCTGTCCCGAAGCAGGATCCTTAAAATCGACTATCTGTGCCGCATCGGCCTGAGTGAACAGCTTTCTTCCCAAACGTCCGACGTACGAAACATCGACGATCAGGTTGCCCGGCAACTCTCTCTGGAAACCGATACTGTACTGGTGATAATACGGAACCTGGAATTTATTCGAGATCGTGTAGTTCGTCTGGCCTTCGGCGTTTCCGAACGGAACTCCTCCATCAACAAAAGGTGTAAACGGTCTGGTCAGCGGGATCGGAGCATTCGTAACCGGCAAGTTATTGATGCCCGTAAATCGCGGGGTTAACAACAGGTCATTTGTAGTAGCCGTTTGAAAGAAGTTGCTCGTCACCGTACTATCGAACAGGTACGAGACCTGGTCCTCGATAAAGGTCAAGGCCCCGCCGACACGCTCGTATTGAAGCGAATATCCTCCGCGAATGACGGTTTTACGGTCACCGAAAAGCTTTCTGCCAAACCCGTCGGTAAAACTCGGCACGTATGCCAAACCAACGCGTGGGCTGAAATTGTTTTTGTCCGGTTTGTAAAAAGGAGCCGCATTGTTACCCTTTCCGGCAAGATCGTAGGTTAGGAAAGGTTCCGCGCTATCGCCGCCGATCCCTGCTGCTCCATTCGCAAGGCGCGTCGCAAATAACTCGTCAAAATCTATGTTATGCGAGGCCTGAAAACCGTTTGCTTCATACGGCGGTTGGTAATACTGCCATCTTAAACCAACATTAAGGTTGAGATCGCTTCTGATCTTCCAATTGTCCTGGCCATAGAATTCGATCTCGTTGTACCGATAGTCTCGAGCTTTTCCATGGGCCAGGGGGAACGGGGTTTGATTGAGATCGTAATTGAACTGTGACGAAACGGACGCAAATCTTCCTATCAAAAACGCAAAAGCTCGATCATAGGCAGCTTTTGCGGTCGCATTTGGAGCGGCACCGCCAAGTATAGGTGTAACCGTAGGATTTACTGAGTTGTTAAAGCCTGAGCGGTTCGGATCCAGCCCTAATGTAGCAAAGTTAAAATCGTTGACCAATCCAGAAACGGACTTGATCGGTTTGAACGAACCGCCAAACGTGAATGTATGACTTTTCCACGTGTATGTAGCGTCGTCACGAATTGTCGGAGTATCTACATTCCGACTCTGGGTGCTGATACTCGCGTATGGTCCCGAGATCTGAGCGCCTTGTGTCGTATTCATGAAAGTGAACGAAGTCGGAGACAGCGGATGAAGCGAATTCGGAAAATCCAGTCCCGAATGGCTGTTGCCGATAGTGACGCGGTTAAAGAACTGGTTCGTGATCGCCCAGTCCCATCCGCCGGCGATGCTGTAATCCTTTACAACGATCTGTGAGGTTGTTCCGTCGCCGGGAAATTGCTCGGCAACCGAATTGACGATGTCGTCCTGCGTGCGGCGAGCGATATTGAAGCGAACAAAGACCTTTTGTGTACTTGTAGCATTCCAGTCAAAGCGTGTAGTGTACGTCGAATCTTTTCGTTTCGAAGTGGCATTAAATCGGAAGCCGCCAGTGTTGAGACCGTCGCCCAAACTTGGGTCATTAGAATGCGGATAACGACCATTGATGTAAGCCAAAAGGGCCGAGTTAGGACCTGCGTGAAGCGGATCGATCGTCGTCATTTGAGCCGGAGTCAGGAACGAAATGCAGCCCGGAGTAGTGTTCTGACGACTTGCGGAAGTACAGCCAGCATTGTTGTTGATGTAACCAATGCTTCCGTTTCTGAAGTTATCGAGCGGAACGGTCCTCACTGAAGGAATTCCCTGTCTGTCGATACGGCCTTCGTAATTGAAGAAGAAGAAAAGCTTGTCCTTCATGATGGGACCGCCGAGACTGCCACCGAATTGGTTGCGAACGAGGTGAGGCCTCGGCTGTTTCTTGTCACCAGCCTGGAGTATGCCGCCGCTATTGATCTGGTCCTGAGCAGTATAACTACCGGCCCGATTCGCGAAAAAGCTGTTCGCCGCAAAGGTTTCACTCCGGTTGTATT
>JBDTXM010000086.1:0-13482 GCA_040006215.1 Acidobacteriota bacterium | reverse complement strand
AGAAGTTAAAGTTTACAAAGCCCGTAGCCTTAACAGGTTGGCCGTCGCGGACAAACGGCTTGAACCGCCATTTCTTGATCGCGTCCTTTGCCGCACCCTGGAGCAGCGGCGGGCCGCTCGTTTTCTGCACAGCCGCGACATCGCCATTCTCATCGACCGTCACCTCGACCCTGACGATACCGGTCGCCCGGATGCTCTTGGCTGCCGGCGGGTACAGCGGCGGCGCCTGCCTGGTGGCATAGGCGAGCAGGGACCCCACATCCATCGGGCCCTGTTCCTTTGCGGCGGGAGCGGCGGTGTTGGTGTCGTTCGGCTTGGTCTGCGGATTTGAGATAACCAGCGCTTTGGGTTCGGCGTTGGCGGGGTTGTTGCTTGCGGCGGTTCTGTCGTCGGTTTTAGGATTTTGAACAATGATCGGCTTTTGGACCGACGCGTTCAGATTGTCCGCGGGCTTTGTCGTTTTGTTGTCCGGCATGACCGGCAAAAACATCGGTTTCGGTTCGGTCGGCATCGAGCCCGTCGGTACCGCGGCAGTTTGGTTATTTGCGGCTATCTGGTTCTGCGTCGGCGCCGTATTCTGCTGGACCGCGGCGTCCGGTACACCGTCGTTGACAGCATTGACCACTACGCTGCGTGAGACCGCCACCTGTTCGCGGGTGTCGCCCACGACATCCTTCCAGCGGCGAGCATCATACTCGTCACGGGCCATCAAGCTTCGCGAATTCGCGGCCTCTTCAAGCAGGGCCATCGCGTCCGGCGTCTTCGCCTTGTCCTTGCCGACCTCCTTCGACTGCGTGATCACCAGCTCCAGCGTCTCACGCATCTTCTCAAGGTCGTTGACCGCCTCGAGCGGCAATGTCCGGTCGCCGACATTGAGCCCGAGCGCCCGGTAGCGTTCGACACGGTTGCGCGCGCTTTTAACCACCTGCGACGCGATCGCTAGGTAATTTGCGGTGGCGTTCGGTTTGGTTGTTTTCTGCTTGTTGTAGAAGTCGTTAAGGAAATCCTGTGCTTTTTTGTAATCGGCCTGCTCGAGGTAGCTGTTCATCAGCAGCACGTTGACCACGGCCTGCACCGAAGCATCGGCCGTCTCGCGGCGAATATTCTCGAGCTCGTAAATTGCGGCGTTGTAGTTGCGGACGGCGATGAACGCCTTGGCCTTCGAGATGCGGTCGCGCATTATCTCGCCCGCCGTCGGTACTCTCACCGGTGGCTGAACGGTTTGGGGATCAGTGGAAGTTTGCGGCGTGGGACTCGGTGCCGGCAGTACCGTCTGCGAGACGGAAACAAGAACAAACCCAACTAAGACCAGTAAAACCGAAGTGTATAACCTTCTGACATTTAACGGCATTTCAGTCCTCCAACCGACTTAAATCTTCCGTAAAGGTCAAGCGAACTACAACAAGCGAGGCTCACTTCTACGACCTAACAATTTGCAAACCCAATTCAAAAAAATCACCATTTCGGGCCTCTTTCCAAAGCCCGTCTCAATTTCGTAAGCTTTCGATGATTTTCCTGCGGTAAGCGTTTGCGTCTACTTTTATAGCACTTTCGTTGAGGGTGAGCAAACGGCGGTCGAGCATGACGACGCGGCCGTTAATGATGACAGTGCGGACGTCGTTGGCCTTGGTCGAGTAAACAAGGGCCGAGTAAATGTCGAAATACGGCGTCTGATTAAGGTCATCGAGATCGACGATATCCACGTCCGCCGCCTTGCCCACCTCGATCGACCCGATCTTAGCATCGAGATGAAGCGCCCGGGCTCCGCCGATCGTCGCCATAGCAAAAACGGTTGCGGCAGGCAGCGTTTTAGGGTCGTTTGAGATCAATTTGTGCAGTTTTGCGGCGGTGTCCATCTCCTCCCACATATTGAGATCGTTGTTCGACGCCGCACCGTCGGTCCCCAGGCCTACCGCGACCCTTTTGGCCAGCATCGCCGGCACCGGAGCCGTCCCCGACGCAAGTTTCATGTTCGACTGCGGGCAATGTGCCGAACCTGCGCCAATGCGGGCCATTACATCGATCTCCTCGTCCGTGATCCACACGGTGTGCGCTGCGATCGTCCGGTTCGAAAGAAAACCGATCTTTGCCAGGTAATCGACCGGCGTGTCGCCATACTGCGCCTTGATGTCGTCGCGTTCTTTCTTTGTTTCGGCGATGTGCGTGACAACGGCGGCGTTGTATTTGTCCGACATGGCGCGGATGGCCTTCAAGTGGTCGGTCGAAACTGTGTATGGCGCGTGCGGAGCGAGGGCCGGCACGATCAGCGGATCATTCGCCCACTTCTTGAGGAAACGTTCCGTATAGGCCATAGCCTCCGCATTCGTCTTATTGTCGGCAACGGGAAAGTCAATGATCGTCTCACCAAGTACGCCGCGGACACCCGCCTTTTTGCTCTCGTCCGCTATCGCATCCTCGAAGTAATACATGTCGCAATACGTAGTCGTACCGCCCCGTATCATCTCCGCCAGCCCGAGACGCGTTCCCGCCCGAACGAACGCTTCGTTGACATTCTTCGCCTCGGCCGGAAAGATAAATTTCGTCAGCCACTCGTTCAGATCTAGATCATCCGCGATCCCGCGAAACAGCGACATCGGCACGTGTGTATGAGTGTTGATCAGGCCGGGAATGATCACTTTTCCGGCCGCATTTATCGTCCGTTTGGCCGTCAAGTGGTACGTTACGGCCGCCCGTTTCCCAACCATCGCGATCTTGCCATCCTTGATCGCAACCGCCCCATCCTCGATCAACCTCCGATCCCCATCCATCGTCACAACCGTCCCACCCGTGATCAGAAGATCACACGTCCACGGAGCCACATATTTACGAGGAAGCGGCCCGACTTGGGCGAATGCGGTGAATGAGATCGAAAGACAAAGGATCTGGAGCAAAAAGAATTTCAGCGTCGCCATAATTGAAGTTACGATCGAGCGGCCACTACTTCAGATCATTCCGCTCCTTGAGTTTTTCAACGTCGGCTAGATCTTGTAATCGCCCGACTCCTATTTTATTGGCGATCAAATCGTCGAGTCCAATAACATCGACCAGAATGTCTTCCACGCGCTCATGGAGTCGTCTTGAAAAGGCGTCGTCAAAATCTGCTCCTACCAGATAATTCAAAATTTCGATCTTTACTGGTGGAAAGCCCATTCTGACGACATGCTTTTCGGCAGCGGAAAAAAGCTCCTCATTGAGATCAGGCGATGAAAAGCCAAACTCTTTGAGCGCTTTGACACATCGGCGCGCATTTTCGGGCTCATTTGAAATAACGACATCGAGGTCGCTCGTATTCCTGGAGTATCCATGTATGATCACCGCGTATCCACCGATCAGCAAATACTTAACTTTGTTCGAGTTTAACGCTTTGAAAAACTCTTTGAAGTCTTGCGGTAGCTCGAGGTCCATACGCTATTCGTCGAAGGCGTTCGGCATGTTGAAGGCGTTCTTTCGTCGAAGTATTTCGCCAATACTCAATTTCGTCAGGGTCATCAAAACCTTTCAGAACCTTGAATTTGGTTTTGTCGATCTTGAATTCGGGTATGTCGCTAAACTTACTCATTCTACTGTGAACCGTCCGAAGCAGTTCGCTTTGGGACTAGAGATTCATGTGTCATGATACCATCAATTCTGCCTTTCGCTGGCTCCTCAAGGCGGGCAATTCCATGGCTGAAACGGTCCTTTATTTCAAAAACTTCGTATCGAACGCCCTTGGCAGTAGATCCTTCATCTGCATGGTTTCCGTCTTGCCTTTGAGATTCGACATGATCACGGGAATGTCGCCGCCGAATTCCCAGATTATCTGGCGGCAGACGCCGCAGGGAGGCGTTAATTCCTCGGTGTCAGCGACTACAGCGATGTGCTTGATCTTTCTCTTGCCTTCGGAGATCGCTTTCCAGATCGCCACGCGTTCAGCACAAACCGTTAGGCCGTAGCTCGCCGATTCGACATTGCAGCCCGAAATTATCTCGCCGTCATCGGTCTCGAGCGCCGAGCCGACCCGGAAATCCGAGAATGGCGCGTATGCGTGTTCGCGAACCTTGGTCGCGGCTTCTATCAACTCTTTTTCTGAATGGATCATTAAACTAAAACTTCGTGCTGACTTACCAATTTTTCGCGCACCATGCTGCACAAAAATTCGACGGTTAGGCCAGTTTGGGCACCCTCCGGAATTATGATGTCCGCGTGCCGTTTTGACGGCTCGACAAATTCAAAATGCATGGGACGGATCGTTCGCTCGTACTGGTCGAGTGTCCGCTCAAATGTCCGCCCACGCTCGATCACATCCCGCCGAAGCCGCCGCATCAGCCGGACATCGTCCGGCGTATCGACGAAAACACGAAAATCTAGAAGGTCGAGGATCCGAGACTCGGCAAAGATCAGAATGCCTTCGATTATTACGACCGGCCGGGGCAAGAGCTCCAGCGTTTCGCTTCGCCGCGTATGCGTCACCATATCATAAAGCGGCATCTCGATCGGCTCGTCCTGCCGGAGGCGCTTGATGTGATTGACCAGCATGTCGCTGTCGATCGCATCAGGGTGGTCGAAGTTCGCCTGATGACGTTCGTCGAGCGGCATGTCGGCCAGATTGCGGTAATACGAATCCTGCTCGATCAGGATGACATTCTGCGCGCCGACCGTTTCTACGATCGCCCTAGCGATCGTAGTCTTTCCCGAACCTGTCCCGCCGCAAATTCCGATGATCATATTCGCTTTAGTACCCTACGCAGCAATTCCTTAAAAACCTCCGCCACGCGGGCACCGGTCTCCATTACTTCCTCATGGTTTATCGTTTCGCTGGTCATGCCGGCTGCGAAATTGGTGATGCACGAAATTCCCAGCACACGCATTTTTTGATGCCGAGCCGCGATCGCTTCCGGCGCTGTCGACATCCCGACGGCGTCAGCCCCGAGAAGACGGTATAAATGGATCTCGGACGGCGTTTCGTAGGTCGGGCCGGACAGTGCGCAGTACGTTCCCCGGTGGAGAATATCGACCCGCGTTTCGTCGATCCCCTGGTCGAATCTTTCCAAAGAAATCTCATTCGCTGCATCGTTGGCGATCGACTGAAATTCGCGATCGTAAACCTCGGTCATATCCGGAAACCGCGGCCCGAAACGTCTGTCATTCGACCCTCTCAGCGGATTAACGCCCATCAGATTTATGTGATCGCTGATCAGCATCAAACTGCCCGGAATCATTTCCGTACTCGTGCTGCCAGCTGCATTGGTCAGGATCACGTTCTTTACTCCCATCACGCCAAACGTGCGCATAGGAAAGATCACCTGCTCCATCTCGTAGCCTTCGTAATAGTGAAAACGCCCTTGCTGAACGGCGATCGATCGTCCATCTATCTCACCTAAGACGAGCTGGCCTGCGTGCCCTTCAACTGTCGACTTCGCGAAATGCGGGATCTCTTCGTACGGGATCTTGACGGCGTTCTGCATGTCGTCCGCAAACGCTCCTAGACCGCTGCCGAGGACTATCACCGTCTCGACGGGCTTGCCGTATTTCGACTTAATGAAATCAGCCGCTTGGACGGCATTTGCGTAACTCATAGACAAAGGAATGTCAGATTAGCACAGCGAACGAAGATTCTCATTCGGCGCGGGTTATTCGAGACAAGGTGCCGAGGAGCTTAATTCCCTTTGCTGTACGGTATTCCCAAAGCCTTAGGCGCTCGGGACGTTCCGATAAATCCGGCCAGTACAATGATCGTCAGTACGTAAGGGATGATCTGGATAAACTGGATCGGCACTTCGTCACCCGACGGAAGCTTGATCAAGTTCGGCAGCACGATCGTCAGAGCCTCGGTGAACCCAAAGAAAAGACATGCGAAGAGAACCGGCACAGGTTTCCACTTGGCAAGGATCAGCGCCGCGAGCGCGATGTACCCTCGGCCCGCGGTCATGTTCCGCGTAAATAGCGATGACTGCCCGATCGAGAGATAAGCCCCACCCGCCGCCGCAAGTATCCCTGAGATAGTAACGGCAACATACCGAAGCCTGATCACGTTGACGCCGGCTGCATCGGCTGCTGCCGGATTCTCTCCGGTCGCGCGTAAACGCAGCCCGAACGGTGTTTTATAGAGCATGTACCAGCAGATCGGGACGAGAACGAAAGCGAGAATCGATGCAAAGGAAATGTTGTTGAAATAGTTGGGGAGCTGGTCGAGTTTTTCGATCTGCGGGGTCGAACCCGCTGAATCGTAGATCGCCCCGCTTAGCAGTGCGGGCAAGCCTGCCATCAGGAAATTGATCGCCATGCCGGTGACGACCTGGTCGGCTTGAAAATATATACACGCGATGGCATAGACCAACGCTAGCATTCCGCCGGCGACGGTCCCTGCCAGCAATCCCACGAACGGATTACCTGTCTGATACGTTACAACTGCCGCGGTAAACGCTCCCGCAAGCATTAGCCCCTCGAGGGCAATGTTAATTACGCCAGACCGTTCTGAGAACAATCCTCCCAGCCCGGCGAAAATTAAAGGTGTTGCGGACCGGATCGTGGCAAAAAGAACGAAGATGAGAATCGAGATCATATCGCGCTGTTTTGCCTCCTTCTAAGGGCATACACCTGAAGGCAAGCCACAAACAGGATTATTATCGCCTGGAGCACCTGGCCGAGATCCTTGGAAACCTTTGGAGTAAACGCATCAACAAATATCTCGCCCCGCATCAGCACACCGAAAAATATCGCCGCGATGAAAACACCAAGCGGATGATTTCGTCCGAGAAGAGCGACGGCGATTCCCCAATACCCCCAATCTGCCGAAAAGCCATCGTAATAATTGTGGCGATTGCCCAGAACTTCACCGATCGCGACCATTCCCGCAAGTCCGCCCGAGATCGTCATCGCCGTAATTATCTGTCTTTTCGGCGATATTCCGCCGTACTCCGCCGCCGATGGATTTTGGCCGACGGCTCGCAGTTCATATCCCCATTTCGTCTTCCATAAGAAGATGTATACGAGTATGCACATGACGATCGCTAGGATGAACGCGAGATTGAGCGGCACATCATGCGGAATGAACGGAAGAAACTGGTTGAGCTGAGGGATGTACGCTTCCTTTCCAATATTTGCGGTCTCGAGGTTCGGGTCGCCCGGAATCTTGAAGTGATATTGAGTAAAGTAGCTAACGAGGGCGATGCCAATAAAGTTGAGCATGATCGTGTTGATCACCTCGTGCGAGCCAAACTTCGCCTTTAAAATTCCCGGAATTCCGCCCCAGATCCCCCCGACGACAACGGCTGTAAGGCAACAGAACGGAACGAGAACGTACCACGGCAGGCTCATCCACGACCAATTCTCATCTTTGCCGAAGATGTTGACGACAGTACCGCCAAACTTTATTCCAACCCACGCTGTCGCAAATGCTGCAACATATAGTTGTCCTTCGGCCCCGATATTCAGTAACCCGCACCGAAACGCGACCGCAACCGCTAATCCCGTAAATATCAGAGGGGTCGCGTAAAAGAGCGTCCAGCCAAAGTCTTTTGCGGATCCAAACGAATTCGATAAAAGAAGGCCGTAGGCGTGAATAGGGTCGTCTCCTATAAGCAGAATAATTATTCCGCCCACAATAAACGCCGCAAGAACCGCTATCAGCGGCCACATTATCTCTCTAACAATTTTCATTATCTACGGCGACCGACACGGCCCCAGAAAAGCGAATAACTAAACAGGAATTAGCGAGATTTAATATAGACGAGAATTGCCAATGTGTCACCTAAAGAGGCTTAAATTACCATCCATCGCGATCTACAGAAAGCCGCTTAGTTTAGTTGACAATCAGACACTCAGGTATTATTATCATTCCAGGCTAAGCAATTGGCGATATTAATCGATTTATTGGAGGAATTACCAATGAACATAGTTAGATACAGACCATTTGGCGAGTTAAATACAATACAGAACGAGATGAACCGGCTTTTTGCCAGTTTTACACCCGACGCATTCGGCCGTGAAGAGGCGGCTAGCGGGGCTTGGAATCCGAAAGTAAATATTTTTGAGAATAAAGACGGTTTGGTTTTAGAAGCTGAACTCCCTGGCGTAAAGCAGGAAGATTTCGACTTGACGGTCGAGGACAACGTCATCACCCTTAAAGGCGAACGGAAATTCGAGAAAGAGACAAGTGACGACAATTACCATCGTGTGGAACGGTCCTATGGATCATTCGCCCGCTCGTTTACGCTTCCAGCGAATGTTGCCGCCGACGGAAGTGAGGCGGACTTTAGCAATGGCGTCCTTCGTGTGACCCTTCCTAAACGTGAAGAGACGAAGGCACGAAAGATCGAGATCAAAGGCGGCGACGCATCCAAAACGATCGAGACGGGTGTAGGGGCCAAGACGGCTAATGCCTAAATTTTGTCCTGGTTAGACCGGAGAGCGACGATTTTTTGATCAAGCTCTCCGGTCGCTTTGTCTCTGCGGTAGGATATAGTTAAAGAATCATGAGATTCGACAGATTTACAATTCGCGGTCAGGAAGCCGTACAGGAAGCGATAGGCCTTGCCGAAAAGGGTCAAAACCAACAGGTCGAACCTGAGCACCTTCTGGCGACGATGCTTGAGCAAAAAGAAGGCGTAGTTAAGCCGATCTTTGGCAAGATCGGTGTGAATGCACAGAGCATCCAGAAAGATATCCTGGCTGCGATCGAAAAATTTCCAAAGGTGTCCGGGGGCCAGCAGTATTTCAGCTCTCGGACGAACACGATCTTCCAGGAAGCGCAGAAGGAAGCCGAAAAGATGCAGGACGACTATCTCTCGACCGAGCATCTGCTGCTGACCATAGCGGCTGAGAAACAAGGTGACGCCGGACGAATACTTCGCTCCAACGGGATCACGAGTGAAGATCTGGAAAAGGTTGTCACGGAAATGCGAGGCGGTTCGCGGATCACCGACCAGAACGCCGAGGAAAATTTCCAGGCGCTCGACAAATACGCTCAAGACCTGACGGATCGTGCAAGGAAAGGAAAACTCGATCCAGTGATCGGACGTGACGACGAGATTCGGCGAACGATCCAGATCCTGTCCCGACGCACGAAAAACAATCCGGTCCTGATAGGCGAACCGGGGGTGGGAAAGACGGCAATTGTAGAGGGCCTTGCGCAGCGAATTATTTCGGGCGATGTTCCGGAAACGCTAAAGAACAAAAAGCTCGTGTCGCTCGATCTAGGTTCAATGCTGGCTGGCGCGAAATATCGCGGCGAATTTGAAGATCGTCTAAAAGCGGTGCTTAAAGAGATCGAAAAGGCCGAGGGGCAGATCATTCTCTTTATCGACGAACTTCATACTCTCGTCGGGGCCGGAGCTTCTGAAGGGGCGATCGACGCCTCAAATATGCTCAAGCCCGCCCTTGCGCGGGGGACGCTGCGGGCGGTTGGTGCGACGACGCTGGCTGAGTATCAGAAATATATTGAAAAGGACAAAGCGCTCGAGCGCCGATTCCAGCAAGTTTATGTCGGAGAGCCGACGGTCGAAGATACGATCGCAATTTTGCGTGGTTTGAAAGAGCGTTACGAGGTGCACCACGGTGTTCGGATCAAGGACGCTGCAATAGTTGCAGCCGCCACACTTTCGAACCGATATATCACGGACAGATTTTTGCCGGACAAAGCGATCGACCTGATCGATGAAGCCGCATCGCGTATACGCATTGAGATCGACAGTCTGCCGCAGGAGATCGATGAACTCGAACGCGAAATACTTCAGCTTGAGATCGAGCGTCAGGCGCTTTCGCGAGAGACGGATGAAAAATCGAAGTCCCGCCTCGAAGACATTGAAAAACGCATCGCCAATCTCAAGGAAAAATCGTCTGCTATGAAGGCGAAATGGCAGTCCGAGAAGGATGAGATCGAGAAGATGCGCACGGCCAAGGAGCAGCTTGAGCAGGCGAGGCTTGAACTTGAGCGCGCACGACAGGCCGGAGATCTGAATAAAGCGGCCGAGATCCAGTATGGACGTATACCCGAGATAGAGAAACTTCTAGAAGCCGAGCAGGCGAGACTTGGCGACCTTCAGAAAGACGGTGTGTTTTTGAAGGAAGAGGTGGATGAAGAGGATGTCGCGGAAGTAGTCGCTAAATGGACGGGTGTTCCGGTCTCGAAAATGCTCGAAGGCGAGATGCAGAAGCTCGTCGCAATGGAAGAGAACCTCGGGAAACGGGTCATCGGCCAGACCGAGGCTTTAGAGGCCGTCGCAAATGCTGTTAGACGAGCCAGAGCGGGCTTGCAAGATCCGAATCGGCCCGTGGGGTCGTTCATTTTCCTTGGGCCAACCGGTGTCGGTAAGACCGAAACGGCTCGGGCGTTGGCCGAATTTCTGTTCGACGATGAACGGGCAATGATCCGTCTGGACATGTCGGAATACATGGAAAAACATGCGGTCGCAAGGATGATCGGTGCTCCTCCTGGATATATAGGATACGAAGAGGGCGGACAATTAACGGAGGCTGTCAGGCGTCGGCCGTACTCGGTCGTTCTATTCGACGAGATCGAAAAAGCTCATCCGGACGTATTTAATCTTCTGCTTCAAATTCTAGATGACGGCCGGCTGACCGATTCGAAAGGCCGCGTCGTCGATTTCAAGAATACTGTTCTCATCATGACCTCCAACCTTGGTTCGCGAGAGATACAGTCGGTTGGCGATGATGACAAGCAGGTCCGCGAAGCGGTTCTGGCGGTCCTCCGCGATCATTTCAAGCCGGAATTTCTTAATCGGATCGACGACATCGTGGTGTTCAAACAGCTCACGAAAGATCAGATCGCATTGATCATAGATGTTCAGCTTGAGAAACTCAGAAAAAATCTTGCCGATCGAGGTATAGCAATTGAATTGGATCAGTCCGCGAGAGACCTGCTCGTGCAGGAAGGCTACGATCCTGTGTACGGTGCGCGGCCGCTGAAGCGTTCGATACAAACGCTTGTACAGAATCCGCTTGCTGTGAAGCTCCTTAAGGGCGAGGTGCTTTCCGGTCAGACGGTTCGCGTGTCTGCCAAGGACGGCGAAATGCAGTTTGCGCCGGTCGAAATAGAGCAAAAGGCTGTAAGCAGAGTTACCCAGTAAAATGTTTGGAAAACGAAAGATGAGCGAAGAAATTGAAAACGAAGAGTTGACCGAAGAGAACGGAAAGATCCCGTTCAATGACAAACGGCGGTTCAATGTCGATGGCGAGCGGGTACCCTGGGATGAGACGCCGAAGGAGCCTGTAAAGGCCGCTCGCGAGATCGACCTCGAATTTCGATTAAAGGCTGAGACGGAACGTCGTGAAGCCGCCGAATCGAAACTCGTCGGCGTACAGGCAAAGTTTGAAGAGGCAAAGGCCAATCTCGAAAAGGAAACTGCCGAAATGCGGACGCGGCAAATGAAAACGCTTGAGGACCGTGCGAAGCAAGCTCAATTCAATTTCTTGACGACCCTGCTGCCGGTTCTCGATAACCTGAACCTCGCGGTTGCCGCTAGCGAAAATGACTCGAATCTTGAACACTTGCTCGATGGGGTTATCGGCACGGCGCGAAGCTTTGAGCAGGCGTTAATGAGCGTCGGCGTCGAACCTGTCGCATCGGTGGGAACTCTATTCGATCCCGAGCTGCACGAAGCCGTTGACATGGCACCGGTCGACCTGAAAGACGACGGTAAGATCGTGGCCGAATATGCCCGCGGCTACAGGTTCGCCGACAAACTTTTGCGGCCCGCGCGCGTGCAGGTGGGCAAGGCCATCGTACAAACGGCAGGCGAGTGAACGATCGGACGCAGAGTGATTCTTTTGTTTGTAACAGTTTAGCTTTCCAGACCGAACCCTGGAAGAATTTAGCTACTCTCGGTGCTTTTCAAAGTGTTAATATGAAAGCCGGGGAAAAGCTTTTTGTTTTTCCCGCATCTTAGTTTCGGGAATTAGAGAAACGGCACTAATAAAGTTTTATGGCAGACATAGATGCTTACAAAGATAAATTCAGCGACAGCGGCCGGCGGGTTTTAGATACGGCCCTGGACGAATCGAAAAAACGCGACCAGAATTATGTTGCGATCGAGCACATCCTCCACGCTGTCGCACGCGAGGAAGACGAGCTTTTTACCTCCACTATGCGCGATCTCGCGGTCGATCCACGTTCGGTCAGGCTACTGATCGAAAAGCGGCTCGACAGCGGCCGGCAACATACCGGCAAAGGGTTTCGTATTGCACCCGAAACGACCGAATTATTCAAAAGAGCGATGGACCGTGCCCGCTCCCAGGGCCGGCGGGCAATTGACGGCAGCGATCTTTTCTACGTTCTCTCGAACGACGAGAGAAGCATTTTGAACGATGTCCTGCAAAATCTCGGCGTGCCGGCGGACGAGGTGGCTCAAACCGCGCGCACGAGGATACGAAAGCGGGAAAAGGAAGAAGAACGAACTCGGCAGAAATATGAGCTGCCCTCATTCCTTAGACATTTTGGAGTTTCGCTGAACAAGCTTGCACGGCTGGACAAGATTCCGCCGACCATCGGGCGCGAACGCGAGATACTTCAGATGATGGAGATCCTATCGCATCGCGAACGTTCTAATTCGCCGATGCTGGTCGGTGAACCGGGCGTAGGCAAGACCGCCGTTGTGGAAGGCCTGGCTAGATTGATCGAGCTTGAGCCTGAAAAGCTTCCGGCACGGCTTCGCGACTCGCATATCGTTCAGCTTCAGATGGGCGGACTAGTCGCTGGAACCATGCTTCGCGGCATGTTCGAAGAACGGATCAAAGGGATCATCGATGAAGTAAAAGAAAAGGACAATATTATTCTTTTCATCGACGAGGCCCACACCATCATCGGAGCCGGTGCGGCACTTGGAACATCGAGCGATGCTGCCAACATGTTCAAGTCATCGCTTGCACGCGGCGAACTTCGCATCATCGGAGCGACGACCTCGACAGAATACAAGGAATATATCGCGGAAGACGAGGCTCTCGCCCGCCGTTTCCGTCTCGTAAAGGTCAAGGAACCGACGATCGCAGAGACCCGCGCGATCCTTATGGGCCTAAAGCCGCGGCTCGAGAAAAATTATTCGGTCACGATATCGGACGAGGCCATCAATACTGCTCTCGAGATGTCGCCGAAATACATTCGCAACCTGCATTTGCCCGACAAAGCCATTGGCTGGTTAGATACGGCGTCGGTAAAGGTTGAGATTAACGAGCCAACGTCCCTCGTAGTTCGGCCCGAGCACATAATCGACGTTATTTCGCAGGAATCGCGTATTCCTAAGGACATGATATACCGGGACACTTCTGACCGCTTTTCCGCTATGGAAACTGATCTTGCGGGACGGGTGATCGGACAAAAAGAAGCGGTCCGGGCTGTCGCAGAAAGGTTAAGGCTAAACAAGGGGCCGTTAAAGGATAATCATTACGCTCCGGACGGTGTTCTGCTTTTCCTCGGTCCGACCGGCGTGGGAAAAACTGAGCTTGCTAAAGCGGTCGCGGAATTCATGTTCGGCGACGAGGGCAAGATGA
>JBDTXM010000085.1:0-13646 GCA_040006215.1 Acidobacteriota bacterium | reverse complement strand
GATTCGCCGCGGATCGTTAATGCGATCATCGAGATCCCTTCGGAGAGCAAGGCCAAGTATGAACTGGATAAAGCGACCGGCATGCTGCGGCTCGACCGTGTTCTGTATTCGTCGGTTTACTATCCGGCTAATTACGGTTTTATTCCGCGCACGCTCGGCGACGATCATGACCCGCTCGACATTCTTGTACTCTCGCAGATAAATATCCAGCCGCTTTGCATCGTCCGGGCAAAAGTCATCGGCGTAATGCGGATGATCGACAGCGGCGAGGGCGACGACAAAATAATCGCCGTCGCGGCGGACGACGCGAGCGTCAACCATCTCGAAAACGCCGAGCAGATCCCGCCGCACTTTTACTCGGAACTCCGACATTTTTTCGAAGAATATAAAAAGCTCGAGAACAAGACCGTCCTCGTCGAAGATTTCCAAGGCAAGCAAACCGCGATAGAGATCATCGAAAAAGCGATCAGCGACTACGGCAAGGAATTCGGCGGTTAAGGTTCGACGGCGGACTCAGCGTGTGGAAACACGCGACGACACACGCGTGCAATTCTACCGCTCTTTTTCTACACATTCCGCGCACGCTCCATGTGTAGTTAAAAATAGGTAGCCTGTTACCCAAGCCCCAACCTTGTTACCCGATGCGGCTCACTGCAAAATTGAGCCGAGAAAGAAAAATTATGTGGAACGAACGATATAACATGGACGAATTTGCTTACGGGACGGAGCCGAACTCGTTCCTCGTGCAAAACGCAAAACTCCTTACCGGATCGGTGCTTAGTCTGGCCGAAGGCGAAGGGAGGAACGCCGTTTTTCTGGCCTCGCTCGGATTGGATGTGCTGGGAGTTGACGGGTCGGAAGTGGGCCTTGACAAGGCGCAAAATCTTGCGGCATCGCGAGGCTTGGCGATCAGAACGGAAGTTGCCGACCTTGCGACTTATGAGCCGCCTGCTAATTTCTTTGGTTCGATCATTTCGATCTCGGCGCACCTGCCAAGTGAAATTCGAAAGAGATTATACCCACATGTTGAGCGCTCGCTAAAGCCCGGCGGAATTATTCTTCTCGAGGCTTACTCAAAAGCACAGCTCACCCGCGATACAGGCGGTCCCAAAGATCCCGATATGCTCATGAGCTGCGAAGATTTAGAGAAAGAGTTTCCGAATTGCGAGACGGTCCTGTCCCAGGAAATTGAGCGTGAGATCATAGAGGGCAAGTTTCACACTGGCCTGGCCTCGGTAGTTCAATTCATTGCGAGAAAGAAAGCCTAGCCGAACATCCGTTGTAAGGACGGCTCGACTGAGCAGAGTTTTTTGGTCCTGTGACTGAGTAAACTATCGAGATGCTCCCTTCCCGTTCTACGTCGCGATCTCGACGACCATTACGACTTGAGATCTAAGATTTACGGATCCCGCCTGCACGGGTGTCGTTACCCTTTTGAATTCCGCCGTGTTAGACATGGCTGAGTTTGAGCGGTAGTCGTCGTCGGGAGCGGGCAGCACCGGTGCCCCGCCCTCGCGGGTTTCGACTACACGTACTATTCGTCCGTTAAGAGATCTGGCAATGGCTTCGGCTTTAGCCATGGCCTGATTGGTTGCCAATGCGAGTGCATCACCCTGGGCCGGACTCGCCTCGCCGATGACAAAGCGGATACCGTCGACGCTGTTTGCTCCCGCCTTGGTTGCGGCGTCAATTATATTTCCAACGAGGTCGAGTTTTGCGACCGAGACAGTGACCGTATTTTTAACGTCGTACCCGAGGATCTTTGGCGTTTTGAACGAGTAATTGTCCTGTTGCGGATTCAGGCTGTAGTCGCTCGTCTTGATCTCGGCCTTGGCCTCGCCGATAGCGCTCTGGACCGCTGTTTTTACGGCTTCGCTCCTTCGGGCATTTTCCTGTTGCGTCGCAACTGCCTCTTTACCCTGCGTAACAACCGAAAAGGTAAGGACCGCCGTATCAGGAGCGACCTTAGCGGTCGAATCCCCGACAACCGTGATGTGTGCTAGATGTTCGCGGTTCGGGCGGTAAACATAGATCGCAGCGGCAGCCAAAATAAGACATGCAGCAAGCCCAAGAATCCTAAAGACACCTGTGTTCATAGTTCTCCTCCTGAAAGATAGAAATCAGGATAAGAACGCTTCCGAACCAGATGCTTGCAAAATATTTTGACTCGGCAAGGTGAGAATAGGGATTACTCGGAAAACCACTGTTTCTTTCTTGACACATCGTATAATCTCTGGCATAATGTTTTAACTATGAGAGCGAATTGGACAGAGGTGCCGCGGGATCATGTGCGGGGGCAGTGGTCGGCGTTGTATGTGACGCTGAACAAGCGGGGATTTATCGTGATGAGCCGGCTGACGTATGAGCGGGCAGGCGGGCCGAAGGCGTTTCTGGTGCTGTTCGATACGGTGAATAACAAGATCGGCCTGAAGCCGACGGCGCTTGGGATCAGGAATGCATATCCGGTCGGGCCTTCGGGCCGGCACGGCGGGAAATTGGTCCGCGTCTACCGAATGCTGCAGGAATTTAGCATCGACGTACCCGAAACCCTCCACTTTCGCGACGCCGAGATCGACCAGGACGGCATGCTCGTCCTAGACCTGAGAACTGCACGCGCATCGTCGCGGGCGAAGACGCAGAAAAAAGTGGCCCGCCCTGGGGGTGACGTTAGCTTACGCTCCCTGAGCAACGCTTGACCGCTTCACTTAGCGAGTGTCTTGGCGACGTCGAGTGTGACCTCATAGTCGGGAAAACCTGCCCCGGCGGGACCGACCTTTCCAGAGCCGGGAACGCCGATCTGCCGCGCAAGGTCGTCCGCATGGCGGACAAAATTCGGATTGGCCTGCTTGCCGATCATCTGGAATGTTGACTGGCCTTGCGCCTTCGCCTCGGTGGCCGAAACGCGGATCATTTCGCGATGAGTGGCACGGGCGGTTTCGACGCCTTGTCCTTCTCCCTGCAGAAATATCATATCGATACGATAGACAACGCCCTTCGCCGTCTTTTGAATGCTCGCCCAGAGACTGCCGGGTGCGTTACCCGGACCGAGGCGTACCATGCCATTCTGGATCGGCGCGGGAGCAGCTTTGGTCGAGGGCGTGCTGCTGCGCGTACTCAACTTCCAAATCGCGGCGCTGACGATGATAGTAGCAGCTGCAATGGCGGCGGCGGCCAGCTCTTGCGCCATCTGATTATAAAGTATGAGGTCTCCGGCGAAGGGGCGCATGATAATTCCCCATCCGATCTTGTCCCCTGCTTCGGCCCTCGTCGCGTGCCCAGCCAGAACCTGGTATTCCGTGTCGTCGTAGGGTAACCACCAGATCTCAAGCATAAAATTCCGAACCGAGCTGGAGCCGGCGACGGGAAAGGTCCAGCCCTGACGGACGACGACGAGCTTTGGCCGTTCGGTGTAGGTGGTCCACGGTTGAGACGCTTTTGAGGGCTTCACCGCAGGTGGGGGCCCCGAGGATTCGATGACGTTTTGTCCTGAAAACTCGAGCCATCGCATATAGCCGTGCGATAGTCCGCCCAGCAGGTCAATGCCCTCTTTACCCTGATGAAAATGCTTTACTGTCGCAGCCGCATTGAAACCAGAGTATGTTCCAAGTTGTGTTGCGGTGTTGAGGGTTGCAGTCGGAGTTGCGCCTACCTCTACCTCTAAAGTTACCCATACGCCCGGACCCTCGCCCGTTTCGATCTTGCAGTCACCGGCGGCTGCCGCCGTCAGCGTGAGGAATGTCAGGTCGCCCTGTGTTGTTTTGCTAAATCCGTTATTGCGTACGACGCCGTCATTTGTCGAGCGCACCCACAGTTTTTGTCCGCCCCACAGCCCTATCTGGAGCGTCGAACCCGGCGCGATCCTTACCCGCCAAACTGAATTCGGTGCCAGCCTTCCATCTACGTCATACGCAGCAGGATCGCCCGCATCAGGTTTGAAGAAATGAGCCATTGTTGTACCTCCAACGGAAAAAACGAATTTGACGTATACCGCAAACGTCCAATGTGGGCTCAACAGACGGGGCATTGCTGCCGGTTCGCGAAAATAAGTATCAAAAACATAGACGCGAATAAGGCGACAGTTTGCGATGGCAGGATGTTAGGAAGCGGGACGTTAAAAACTCAACGCTTTTAACAAACGGACATTGATGAAATTTTTGAAATCTTTTTCGTGCTGCGTCCTTAAGGGATTAGATAGGAGCATTGACAATATGACGGGTCCCTTCAAAACGTTAGAAGATGCGGTGCGGGCAGGCTTTAAGTCGATAATCAATCAAGGTAACAAACAGGCGTATGAGGAGTACGGTTTCTGGGTCGCTATGAAGCCGAATGAAGGCGGCAAGGGTGTGCATTTTTGTTACACCGACGTGGTAGGCAGTGGCGCCAATGGTTATGTCGACCTTATACGGCCCACGGGACTGATAGTAGTAGGACACTGCCACACTCACCCGCACAGCACACACTCGGGAAGTTTTAGCACTCGCGACAAGAACAATTTCCTGCAGATGAACGATAGCTCACACAAGATGCCGTGTTATCTATTAAATCCGCAGTCGGAGATTCGGCTTGGAAAAGACGCTAAAGATTTTCCCGCAGGCGTTCCAGTATCCTGGTGACCTGTCTGCCAAGGAATCACTCGGCGGTTCTAATTTCGTTTGCCGTCCGGCATGGGGCGTAAAATCGTTAAGCAAAATCTCGAGATCTCTTGCGTCCTTAAAGATAAATCCTTTCGCACACGGGAAAATTCAAATGACGGGTCCATTCAGTTCGGAAGAAGCTGCGGTACGAGCAGGCTATAAGGCGATCATGGCCGACAATAACAAACAGGAGTACAAAGAATTTGGCTTCTGGGTGATCATGAAAGTCAAAGATGATCATAAGGGCGTGAATTTTTTCTACACCGAAATTGTGGACGGCGGTACCGGCGAAGTATCGATGACGCTGCCAGGAGGAATGGTCCGGGCAAATTGTCATACGCATCCACAGAGATACAGTACCCCGAATTTCAGCACTAACGACCGAAAAAACTTCAACATGCTGAGAGAAAAGGACCATCCAATGCCTTTCTATCTGCTAACCCCTCAGTCACAGATCAGCGTCGCGAAAGTAGACAAGGATTTTCCCGGCGGAAAAGATGTTCCGTGGTCGTGATCTCCCGAGCGAAGGTAAAACAGTTTCCTGGAACGCGGAGCGGATTGCGTGGGTAGATGAAGCACACAATCACAGTTCCTTTCTGAAAACTTGGAGAGGTGGAGGCGTCAGGGTCTTTACCTCTCATTTTTTTGTGGCATCCGCGGTTCTGACGGGAAGTACCCAGCCGGTATCGTTTCCGGTTCTGACGGAACGAGGCCCTCACTTTGGTTGGAGGATGGTTTTTAGGCGCCAATCGATGTCGGCGAACTTGTCTTCGCGTTTTATCAGAAGCCAGTTGACGGGCTGACGCGACATTTTCGTAAGCAGGAATTCGCCGCGGACCTTTTTCCCGAGAAACGTAAATTCAATCTTGCCCGCGTCGTACTGGATCTGCGGATCGACGAAAGTTTCGTAGTAGCCGCTGTCCCAGATGCGAACCTCACCCGCGCCGTACGTCCCCTCAGCCAACTGTCCCTCAAATTTGAAATAGGTCAGGCTGTGATCGGGCACCGCAATCGCGAGGCGCTTATCGGCCGGGTCCATGGACGGACCTTTCGGAACAGCCCAGGATCTGCCCGTTCCGCCGATCTCAAGCCGAAGGTCAAAATGAAGCCGCGTCGCATGATGTTCGTGAATGACGAACCGCTTGCGAATCGGCTTGGTTTTGGTCACGGCGTTACGCGGTACATTCAAGACACGCATTTAGGTCCTAGCAGCTCTTGAGCAGGACGAGCACGATAATGAACGTTAATATCCCGCCGCCGAAAAGCCACGTGACGACTCCCGCCTCAGCTATTTTTCCTATTGCACCCATTGTATTTCCCTCCTTGTATTAAAGCGATACAAAATCAAAATCCGCTTGGCTATTTTGCAAACGTCGTACCAGCGATGCGGCAGGTGCAGTTGCTCGTATCCTATTTTTAAGGCACATTTACAAGCATGAAATTGCTCGGCCTACTTTCGCTATCAATATTGCTGCTAACGTTTTCGGCTTCGGCACAGGTGCCGCTGAATACTCAGATACAGCTACTCAAGGCTGAGGATGCGCGGCGGTACGACGCGGCGTTGGAAAAGCTATTGTCTGATGCGAGTCCGGCGGTGCGAAAGCGGGCCGCCCTGGCGGCAGGGCGGATCGGCGACGACAAAGCGGTCGACGCGCTTGCAGGGCTGCTCGGAAAAGATCCGTCGAACGACGTAAGAACGATGGCCGCTTTTGCGTTGGGCGAGATCGAGTCGATAAAGGGTGCGGACGCGATACTGATAGCTCTTGGATCGAAGAACCAACCCGCCGACGCAGGCAGCGCTGACACGCGTGCACGAGCCGTCGAGGCGGCCGGGAAGATCGCGGCGGCCAGTCCGAAAGATCCAAAATCAAAAGCGCTCAGCGATGCGATCCTAAATGTGTTGATGGCCGAAAGCGAAAAGCAGACCACGCCGTCGACCGAGGTCGTTCGTTTGGCTTTGACGGCGGCGTTGCGGGCGCGTCCGGCGGGAGCGGACGAGGTCGTACGAAAATATCTTGCGTTTACCGATCCCGGCATCGTCGGTGATGCGCTAAATACGCTGACGAGGCTGCGGGCAAAAAATGCAAATCACGATGCACGCGATCTGCTCGCGACCAGCGTCAACGCGGTTGTTCGTGCCGGTGCTGCGCGGGTTTTGGGTGCGGCGGAAGATAAAGACGCGGCCGATATATTGATCAAGGCCGCGACGACGGACACCGACCTTCGCGTTCGCGTTTCCGCGATCCGTGCTCTAGGCGGTTTGAAGGGTGCCGGTGCGGGAGATAAGCTGCTCGATCGGGGCGAGGCTCTCTTTAGACAGATGGCAGTGGGAAAAACTCGGAACCCGCCTGAGAAAAATGAATTGCTCGAGATAGCTTCAGCGTTAGGAAGAGTCTTCCAGGGAACGAAGGATGAAGGAGCGGTGAGCTTTCTGACCAAACTGCGAGCGTCAACACGAGCTGAGGCACCGGAGGTCGAGATAGCGTTCGCACGGATCGCACCGAAAAAATACGTCGACTCATTCGAAGAAAATTCCGATTGGAAAAGTCTTTCGGCGGAATATCAGGGGCTGGCGGAGCTGGCAAATCTCGACGCATCGACGGAGCCTGAGGCCAAGCTCAAGGCTCGGCTCATGCTCGTGCAGGAGATCGCGAGACGGTTTACATCGGGGCCGCATCAGGATGTGACCGCCCCGTCGCGGCCGGACCTCGTTCGCTCATTCGCGGCATTCAAATCAGAGAATACGTCGAACATTTTTCGGCCGCTGATGGAGGTCGAATCGGATATTTTTGTCCGTGCCGCGATCGCGGAAACACTGGGGGAGCAGCCGGCAACAAAGGAAAATGTCGAAGAGCTGAAAAAGGCGTTCACGCGGGCTCTTATCGCTGATAAAGAATATGACGACGCTCAGCTTGCGATCCTGGACGCGCTGGCAAAGCTCGATAAAAAGGAAGCGGTCGGAACTTTGCTGATCGCATTGAACGCGCCGGATTATCTCGTCCGCAAAAAAGCGTTCGACCTGCTCGATGATCAGGACCTGCAAAAAGAGTTTCCGGGAATTCCGACCAGCCTCGAAGTCGCGCGGTCGAGGCATGAGGATCACGTGCAGATCTACACCGGAGCTTATGGAACCAAGCTGGGGCAGATCACAAATAGCGATGCCGACTATCGACGGGCGGCTTCGCGAAAAAATGGCTCGGCCAAGGCTGTGATCACGACAGAGAAGGGAAATTTCACGATCGAATTTCTCCCTGAAGATGCGCCGTTGACGGTTGATAATTTCGTCAAGCTCGCTCGTGCAAATTATTTCAACGGCGTCGAAGTTCATCGCGTCGTGCCCAATTTTGTGATGCAAGACGGCGACCCACGCGGTGACGGCAACGGAGGACCGGGCTGGTCCATCCGCTGCGAGATCAATATGGTCCCGTACGAGCGCGGAGCGGTGGGTATGGCTTTGTCGGGGAAGGATACGGGCGGCTCGCAGTGGTTCGTCACACATTCACCGCAGCCGCATCTCGACGGCGGCTACACCGTTTTCGGCAAAGTGAACGAAAGCGACATGAAAGTCGTAGATAATATCGTGCGTGGAGATAAGATCGTTAGTGTAAAGATCGTGGAAGGTGTTTCACCGCTGAGAACGCGAAGAACAAGGGGCAAGAAATAAAATATGGAAGAAGTCGAAAAACGCGGGGTCTTAGGTATGTCCAGGAAAAAGCATACGGAGGTCGAGATCGAAAAAGGCCTCGACGATCTGGCGTTTTATCTCGATGATCTTTTTCGAATTCCGGGCATCGGCTGGCGATTTGGCTTGGACGCGATCATCGGGCTGATACCAAATGTCGGAGACACTCTGACATCGTTCGCTTCGTTCTATATCTTGTTCGCCGGCGTGCGGTACGGCGTGCCGAAGATCACGCTCCTGCGGATGGCGATGAATATCGGCGTAGATTATCTGGTTGGCTCGATCCCATTCATCGGTGACGCATTCGATTTTGTGTGGAAGGCCAACAAGATGAATATGGAACTCATCCGCAAACGCGCCACCGGCAAAGGAAACGGCACGACCGGCGATTACCTGTTTATCTTTGGGCTGATCGGACTGCTGATAGTGATACTGCTCGGGTCGATCGTCGTGAGCGCTGTGATCCTCTACTACATCTTTACAAGTAAACAGCTGATCTAAAATAAGCCCTCGCATTTAAGCATGGGCTTCTGCATTTGCGGGAAACATCTTGTCCAAAGCTGTCTGCAGGACACTGATACCGAATTCGCCGGCCGCGCGGGTCTTTAGTTTTCCTTCGGCGTCGAAGAGGTAGTAGACCGGAACCCAGCCTTGCTCGTTTAGAAAAGCGTCTTTCATTTTATGCAGACTGTCGACAGCGGTCGGCTCGTCTATGTGATTGGCGCGCATCGCTTCGTTGACTGTGTCGAGATCGGTGTCGGCCTCGTATCGCGGCATGTGCACGGCGATCGTTTGCAAACCTTTTTCACCGTACTTCTTAATGATCTCGCGAAGCTGCGGCATCTTCTCTTTGCAGATCCCGCATGACACCGCCCAAAAATGGACAAGTGTCGGCTTTCCCTTGATGTGTTGCTGTATATCTTCCTGCGAGCCGTTAAACCACGTGGTCGCTCCGTCCAGAGCAGGCATCGCATCTCCAATTCTCATTGGCATTGTATTTCTCCTAAATGGCAGAGACACGAGCCGTAGCGAGTGTGCCGCAAATTATCCGGCACACTCGCTACCGGTCGTGTTTCAGCCAGATCCTCAGACCTTCAGATTTTCCTGACCCGGTTTCCAGTCGGCTGCACAGAGGCCGCCGGTCTGCAGGCCTTGCAGGACGCGAAGCGTTTCATCGACCGAGCGTCCGATATTCAAGTCGTGAATGACCGAATACTGCAGCACGCCTTCCGGATTGATGATGAACAGGCCGCGAAGCGCAATGTTGGCTTCCTCGACCAGGATGTTGTAAGCCTTGGCCAATTTTCCGCCTACGTCGGAAGCGATCGGGTACTTAACGCCCTCGATGCCATTCTTGTCGAGCGGAGTTTTCAGCCATGCACGATGTGAGTGGACCGAGTCGGTCGAAACGCCGACGACCTCGGCTCCGACACCGTGAAAATCTTCGAGACGATCCGAGAAATGGATCAATTCTGTCGGGCAAACGAACGTGAAATCGAGCGGGTAGAAAAGCAAAATTAGCCATTTGCCCTTATAGTCGGCGAGCTTGACGTTCTCTTTCAGCGTGTCGATATTCTTGGTCGACGGCATATTAAAATCCGGTGCCGGCTTACCGACCTTTGCTAGAGCTACCGTGTTTTCCGTTGCAGTTCCTGCTGCTGTTGACATGTATTTTATCTCCTTGGTTAAATTGATCTAGTTACTTAATGCAGTCTGGGCAGAGCCCTCTTAATGTAAATTCCAATGATTGCGGTTTGAATTTCGAATACTTTGCGGCCTTCGCGATCAGCTCTTTCGGATGCTCCATCTCGATGTCCACGAGCGTGCCGCATTTTGTGCAGATCGCGTGATCGTGCCGGTGCGTCATCCGGTCAAAACGGCTCGCTCCGTTGCCAAACTGTATCTCGGCAATATGTCCCGCATCTTTTAGGTAACGCAGACTGTTGTAAACGGTTGCAAAGCTAATACTCGGCAGCTTCTCCTTAGCCGCAGAAAAAACCTCATTCGCGGTCAGGTGCTCGCGAGCATCGCGGATCACCTCCAGCACAACCTCTCGCTGCTTTGTCAAACCTAAATTTTGTATCTCAGATACATTCATAAATCACGTTAGAGTTAGAATAATTCTAATTCTAAGATTTGTCAAGCGCGACCAGAAGAATGATTTTTGATCGCAGCCGTTTCTATGGTTGAGGGATGTCGACCCCAGGCGGTACGAGAAACACTTTTGTGTAATCAGGCTCCTCGATAGCAGTGATAATTCTAAAATCATTTTTTGGTATTTTCAGTGAATGAATGAGATACCTATTCACCTTTGCGATACTCTTTTTCGACGCTCTGTTCTCGGTTGCGTAGTATATGATTATGACTAGAAAATCGTTTGGCCGATCTCTAAGTTTTTTGGCGGCGCTTTGAAGACGTGGAAGACTTTTCGCGGCATAAATTCCGCGATACTCGACCGCGAGCGTGGGACCAGGATCAATCGCTTCAGAAAAGATCTCGCGCTCAGTATTCGGACAGCCTTCAGTGAGGCCCGAAAGCGTAAGAGTGCCAACCACGTTTCCGCCGCGAAAGCCCTTTGGAAGCCGCACTTTTAAATAAAGGGTATTTTGGCCTGAGATGATCTCTCCGTAGTTAGTGGTCCAAGAATAACTGACGGTGGGCGGAATCTGCCCATTCAAACTGCCCACGAATTCAAGTACCTCGCCTGGGAGAACAATCCCTACGGTTGTAGTTACAGAAATAGTCGGGCAATCCAGACTCGTTTGCGCAAACAACCCAGTCGAAATGGAAAGGATCAAGATCGTGAGCGAGATAAACTTACACATGGTCCCTAACAATCATAATCCAACTGTCAAGAACCGAACATTTCCATCAGGTTTTTTACGCTGACGGCGTCTTTGGCGTAGGTGAAGGTGCCGTGGTCGCGCATTTCGGTGGCGGCGCGGATGAAGGCACCGAGAGCGGCTCGGGACAGGGCACTGCCGACGCTGATGCGTTTGACTCCGATGGCGGCGAGTGCGCTGACGCTCAGTTGAACGCCGGAGAGGCCCATCACGACGTTTACCGGGCGATCGACGGATGTTACGACAGCCGTGATGTCCTCTATAGTTTTGAGGCCGGGTGCGTAGAGGACGTCGGCTCCGGCTTCCTGGTAGGCCTGAAGACGCTTAATGGTGTCGCCGATATCTGGATTGCCGGCAAGATAATTTTCGCAGCGAGCTGTTAGCGTGAAGGTGAAATCGAGAGAATGAGCTGATTCCGCGGCAGCACGCACGCGTTCGGCGGCGAATGCGTGGTCGTAGATCAGGCGTTCGCCGTTGCGAGCATACATATCCTCGATCGAACCGCCTGAGCATCCGCCTTCGGCGGCGAGACGGATGGTTTCAGCTGCGTCTCTCGGATCGTCGCCATAGCCGTTTTCGAGATCGGCACTGACGGGGAGATCGGTCGAAGCGGCGAGTTCTCGAACATGCTCGATCATCTCGTCACGCGAAACGGCGCCGTCCTGCTTGCCCGCAGAGAACGCAAATCCCGCACTGGTGGTTGCGAGAGCCTCGAAACCAAGTTTTTCGAGGATCCGGGCAGAACCGAGATCCCACGGATTCGGGATAATAAATGCCGCATCGCGATAATGCAGAGCGCGAAATTCCTCACCTTTTTCGATCTTGCTTTTCATGGCTAATACCTGTTAAGGGTCATAATATCAAAACCTTTCATCTATAAAAAAACGAGACACGGCTATTGAGCAACCGTGTCTCGCAGTGGACCGAATAGCTTTTTGGAGGAAAACTATTCGCGGGAGGCTGTAATTTTTGCGATGGTCTCTTCGATCTCACTTCGCGTTCGCGGCGCCATAGCCAGGGCACGAGCGAGATCGTTTTCGGCCTCAGCATCGCGGTTTGTGAAAAGATAGATATAGCCGCGGTTGGCATAGGCGTTTGCGAGACGGCCATCGAGAGAGATCGCTTTGGTCAGATCTTGGATCGCACCTGCAAAGTCTCGCTGGCTCGATCGAATGGCGGCGCGGCCCATATAAGGGTTGGCCAGCGACGGGTTCAGTTTGATCGCCCACTCAAAATCAAGCAGCGCTCCCGCTTTATCGCCAGCGGTTCGTTTTGTGTCGCCCCGGTATGAGTATGCCTCGGCGCTTTTCGGATCTGCTTTGATCGCCAATTCGAAATCATCGAACGCCGCCTGCGTGTCGCCCATGTCCGCATGCGTCAGCCCACGGCCGATGTATGCTTTTGCAAATTTCGGGTCGATCTTAAGGGCTTTGTTGTAGTCGGCCAATGCCTTGTCAAACTGTTTCTGCAGCATCCACGCCGTCCCGCGGCTGTGATAGATCGCGGGCGCGCTCGGCGATATCACAGCGGCACGATCATAGTCTTGGATCGCCCGGTCTAAGTCGCCGATCGAGAAGTAAACATTTCCACGATTTAGATATAACGCAGCCGCACGCGGATCGATCACCGAAACCCTATCGGAAGCAAGTGAACCGGCCTCTCCCGAAAAGCTATTTTTCAATAGCTCGCTTTTAGTTTCCAACCTGGTCGTCAACTCGATTCCTCGGGTAAACGCGGCTAACGCCTGCTCGTATTTTCCCTTCTCAAAGTTTCTTTGCCCTTCCTTATAAAAACTTTCGACGGCGTAAATATCCTGTGAATAGATCTCGGGAATAACTATTAATGCGAGAAAAAATATAAATACTCTGAACATAGAACACACTCCTATTGCCCCGCCTCAGGCAGGTTCGACGGCTTTTCGGTCGCCATCGTCAAAGTTTAGGTTTTCAATCGGATCAAGTGTCGGCCGGTATCCCGGTGATACCGGCCTTTGGGTGCGAAAAATCTACTGGTCTTTCGGCTGGACGACTACGGCGGGTTCCGGAGCGGCGGCGGGAAGCGTTTTCACGATCGGCGACATGCTCGGCAACGCGACTACTCTGGCATTCGGCGAAATAGCCTTAAGCACCACGGCTGCGGGCTTCGGACCGCTCTCGATCACTTTGTAATCGGCAGGCGGCGAAAACAGCGTCGATGAGGGCTCACCGCGAACGATATTCGTCAGCCGATATGTTTGTTCGCCGATCCGCGGATCATTGTGTTTTGAAACGATGATCATCTGCAGATCCTTTGAATACCAACGCTCGTAAACAATTTCGATCGGCCGCTCATTTCCGACTGCACCGGCCGGAATCGTGGTCGTGCTCCGGGTTCCTTCAGCTTGGACACCCTCGACATTCTGCGTGCCGAGCGACTCTTTTTTTGTTTCGTATTTTGATGAAACGGCATAACGAGGAATCGATGTCGTAGCCTGCGCTATCCTTTCCT
>JBDTXM010000084.1:0-13792 GCA_040006215.1 Acidobacteriota bacterium | reverse complement strand
TCATAAGCGTTTCGTTTGCCCGCTTTAATGTTTCGCGCGTGCCGAGAGCCTCGGTAAAGCTGTACTGGATATCGTTTGAAACGAAATCTACGAGACGCTGTATGCGCTCTTCGCGGCTGGGGCCTGCGTCTTTTAGAAGGCGCTCGGTAAGCCGTTTGAGCGACGGTTCGTCAGGACGGGCGACCATGATGCCGTGATTGCCGAAGATGAACATGGGGCCGTCGCGGCGGACCGGGACCTGCGCCATCAGGCGGCCGCCGTAAACCTCGGAGTTGTTCGCAAGGTTGCGGATCTCAGTCAGGCTGACGTCGTAGCTCGCGTCTTTAAGCTGAAAACTGAGCGTCTGTTTTGGGTCTATCTTTATATTGTTAAGCGTCGTGCGGAAAAATCGGGCGATGTCTGGCGATTGCGTTAGGTCGTAGCCGCCGAGGCTCAGCTCGCCGTTTTGCTCTTTGGCAAAGTCGATCTTAGTGCGGTCGTCGAAGTATTTCGCGAGGAAATCTCCGAACTCCTTATCATCCGATTCGGGATAAACGAAATAAGCGTCTTTGAGCGTCCAGACATATTTAACCAGGCGGCCGCGGCCGAGGATCTGCTTTTGAAACTGGTCGCCGGTAAAGCTCGGCTGCGCGAGCATCATCACCGTCGTGTCGCGAACTTCTTCACCGATCACGTCGTCGGCGGTTCGCTCGGCGGGCTTCGTATATAGGTAAAGACCGTAGGCTGTGCCGCAGAGAACTGCGAGGGCGAGAAAAGCGATAACGAAAACCTTTAGGTTTCCGCCACGCTGCGCTTCTGAATCGAAAATACTTCCGGTGGACATGAGAGCTATGAATTCCTAATGGGGGATCAATACCCGCGGCAGTTTTAGCGAACCAGTCCATGCACGGCGCCGATCCGATGCGGGCGGCTTGGACTCGAATGTAGCCGCGAGATAATACTTATTCTTGTCGGCCGGTTTTATTATCCAATTGCCGCTCGACATTTGGATGTCTGTGCCGCTGTTTTCAAAGATGCCGTAACCAGATACTGAGATGCGAAAACGTAAACTGCCGTCATTCGGCAACGCGAGCCAAAACGGGCCAGGCGACAATATATCGGCCGGCGTCGGCGATTGCTCGACCTCTTTACCGGCGGCGTCTGTTACAGAGCTTTCTATTGATCCCATCGGGTCAAAGAAAAATTCCATCTGGTTGCCGACGTCCGACACGTTCTCAAGCTCCAAATATACCGCCGGAAGCCTGGTCCCGTGAAATGTCTCGCCGTCCTTAACGATCAATCGCCCGCGAAGCCCACTCACCGCCCCGGACCACGCACCAGTTTCTTCCGTCGAAGCCCTCAGCGCGACCGAAGCCAGCAAAATAATAAATGGTAAACAGAATGCTTTTTTCATAATTGAGGTAACGGCCGAGTCCTCAATTTCTTGCACGGCTAATTTTAGCTATCGTAACGCATAGTTGTACATAATTTACACCGAAAGGCGAAGTATATTTAATTAGAAAAATTATTGAAATAGGTTCACATATGTGTTAACTTCATGCGGAAGCTCGTTTGTTTACAAAACAATAACTCGTGACAGCCCCAGTAGATGATTTTCTTAGATCGTTAACGGTAAAGCAGTTTGAGAAAGTGACTTGGGTTTTGAAGATATTTCGAGAACTCCCGTTTATTCCCAAACAGTATTTCAAGAAACTTGTCGGTACCAAGGACATATGGGAAGTAAGAATAGATTCGGGAAGCGACACATTTCGCCTCCTCGGTTTTCTCGATAAGGGAAATTTTGTATTGCTTACCAATGGTTTCGCTAAGAAAACAGCGAAGACGCCATCAAACGAGATCAGTATAGCCGAGCAAAGGAAGAAGGATTATGAAACGCGAAGAAATGGATGACCTTGATAGATCGATCGCCGAATGGAAGGCTCGCAATTCGGAGTCCGCGAAAAGTTTTGACGAAGGCTACGAGAATTTCAAGATCGGGGTACTGCTGCAGCTTTCGCGCGAACAGGCGGAGCTGACGCAAGAGCAGGTTGCTCAAAGAATGGGAACAAAAAAATCTGCGATCTCACGCATCGAAAATCACGCTGAGGATATTAGACTTTCGACCCTAAAAAAATACGCAAAAGCCTTGGGTAAAAAACTCCATGTCGAGATCGTCTGATTTGTCCGCAGATAATGCACATCATTTGCCCGTATTATCAACGACCTGCCGGTGTAAATAAGTAGTTCGGCACTTCTTGTTGCATTCTACGATTTTGATTTTTAACAGTGTTTCTTTGTTAATGGGTAAACAGATATTATGCTTATTCTCCGCCGGCTGATCGAATTTGCTTTGTGCTTTATCTTTCTTGCCTTCAATAATGTGCAAGGTCAGATCATTAAGGTAACTCTTTTAGGAACAGGCTCTCCGCTGCCCGTGATGGGACGCTTTGGACCAAGCATTTTGGTTGAAGCGGGTGAGCAAAAGTTTCTCTTTGATGCCGGACGCGGCGCACTTCTACGACTGACACAAACCAATGTCAAATATAAGGAAATACAGGGCGTGTTTTTCACGCATCTACATTCAGACCATGTGGTTGGATTTCCCGACTTGTGGTTGACCGGCTGGTTGACAGGTCAGCGTATTGCGCCGTTGCAGGTTTGGGGACCGAAAGGCACAAGGAAGATGATGTCGAATCTTGAAAAGGCGTTTGAGTTTGACATCAAAGCCCGGACTTCCGACGGCACAGGCGCGCCCGCAGGCGTTGTTATTATAGCTGCGGATATTAAAGAAGGTGTCGTCTTTGAAAAAAACGGAGTTAAGATAACGGCGTTTGAGGTTGACCACGGGCGGGTCAAACCGGCTTTTGGCTACCGAATTGATTATGCGGGACGGTCAGTAGTTTTGTCAGGCGACACGCGCTACTCGGAAAACCTTATTCGATATTCCAAAGGCGTTGATTTATTGATTCACGAGGTCGTTTCGCCGGAAGTTATCGCGCGTATGAAATTTCCGGCCGAACTCGCTAAAACTATTATTGGGTATCATACGACACCCGAACAAGCGGGAGAAGTTTTTTCTCTTGTAAAGCCGAGATTAGCGGTTTTTTCACATATTATTCAGCCCATCGCCACCGAGCAAGATATTATTCCGCCAACGCGAAAGAATTACACCGGCGCCGTAGAGTTAGGCGAAGACCTGATGGTGATCGAAGTCGGGGGGGAAATTGAGATTCACAGACCTTCCGCCAAGACAAATTAGAACATTCGATATGAACGGCGCGTCGAACAGGTCATTGGACGCTAGGGCTGAACAGCGACTTCCTTTTCAATTTGCGTGGCTTCTTTCGGCTTGCTTGGTAACGGTTTCGCCCCACGTCAACTCAATCGCTCGGAAAGTCAGTTATGAAAGGAACCTTACGACTTGGTTTCCTGACATAACCCGGCCGATCTCATAACAGTTTTCCACACGATTTGCGATTCCGTCTTTGTTGCCTTCCGAGCAGATCACTACCATCCCGATCCCCATATTAAACGTCCGGAACATCTCTTTTTCATCGACATTCCCGAGCTTTTGCATTAGGCCGAAGATGGGGAGTTCCGGCCAAGTGCCGCGGTTTATTTCTACTGAGACGCCATCGGGTAAGATGCGGGGAATGTTTTCGAGGAAGCCTCCGCCCGTGATGTGTGCGAGGCCTTTAATGACGCCTTGGTCGAGGAGGCCTTCGAGCGGACGCAGGAAACTTTGGTGTGTGGCGAGCAGAGCGTCGCCAACGGTCGAGCCGAGTTCGTCGAGATAGGTGTCCGGTTTGTAGCCGCCTACCTCGAAGAAGAGTTTGCGGGCGAGCGAATAGCCGTTGGTTTGCAGGCCGTTTGATGGAATGCCGAGGACGACATCGCCGGGAACTATAGACTGACCGTCGATCACTTTTGGTTTGTCGACGACACCGACGATAAATCCGGCGAGATCATATTCACCCTCGGCGTACATTGACGGCATTTCGGCCGTTTCCCCGCCGAGCAGGACACAGCCGTTTTCTTTACACGCCCGTGCCATTCCCTCGACAACAGAGGCGGTGACGTCGGGTTCGAGCTTTCCGGTCGCAAAGTAATCAAGAAAGAAAAGCGGGCGAGCTCCCTGGACGAGGATGTCGTTGACGCAGTGATTTACAAGATCGGCTCCGACCGTATTGTGAATGCCGGTTTCGAAGGCCAGCTTGAGCTTGGTCCCGACGCCGTCCGCCGACGCGACCAGTATCGGCTCGGCCATTCCGGGAAATGCACCGGAAAACATCCCGCCAAAGCTGCCGATCTCGCTCAGCGTCCGTTCGTTGAAGGTGGCTCGTGCATATTCGCGGATCTTTGCGACGGCTTTATTTGCGTTGTCGATCGAAACACCCGCGTCGGCATATGAAATAGGTTTTGTCATCAGCAATTATTTAAACTTTTTCAATCAGAAATTTCTGTTTCAGTATCCGATTGAACTGGTCTTCAGATTCTACGGCAGTTTCGATCTTTACTCCGTTCGTGGTCACGCCAAACGTCTTTTCAGAGAGCGTTTTTCGTCCGTTCTCGGTCATCAGCGAACAGATCCTTCCCTTAGTAAAGTGTGACTCGGGTGAGGTTTGATGAAATTCACACATCGCCGTAAACTCCTGTAGTTTATGCGAGCTTCGACCAAATAAACACTCGGGCCGCCACGTATCTCCACTCTTCTTTTCGACCTCAAACGAACCATGCTCGGTCGCCCGAACGATGAAGACACCTTCGCGGTCCACTTGTTCTTCCGATGGGTCTATCTTCAGCGGTTCATAACAAAAATCACCAAACCCGACATCGGCGAGGAATTCTGCGTCGCCAAGCGTTACCACGATCGCCATGTGATCGAACTCCGGCCCATAACCCTCTTCACCGCCGTAAACCCTCCCCGAAACGAGCCGGGTATGAAAACCCAGATCTACAAGCAATTCGTTGAAAAGCCCGTTAAGCTCGTAGCAAAACCCGCCGCGTCCCCCTTCTACTACTTTCTTGTAAAGTCTCTCGGTATCGAGAATTATCGGGCGATGCCAGCCAATATCGAGATTTTCAAAAGGTACGTTTAACAGATGCTGCCGCTGAAGCAGGTTGAGAGTTTTCTCATCGATGGCACATCCGGCGTCAGCGATGCCGATTCGTGCAAGATATGCCGTCCTATTCATCTCTCGACAACCGTCCATCTGATGCCTTTTACACTGGCACATGTCGGTTTGCCAAATTTATCCTGACCGGCGAATGATGTTTCGAGAATACGATTTTCTACCGCCGCCACCTCCGCGACCTGTTTCCCGGTGATGATCATCAAAGAGATCTTAGCCCGGCGGACAATGTCAGTGTTCAATTGGCCGGCGGACTGGCCGGAATTTACGTATATAAATCTCTGATCCTTCGGCCCCTGTGCATATTTTCCAAGAAAGTTGGGTACTTCGGCTGAAATATCCGCGATGACGGTAAATTCAAAAACCAATTCTTTCGCCAATTCCCTTTCCGGCGGCAGCAGTTCATCGCGGCCGCGTTGGACCTTCATTATTATCCCCGCAGCCGGCTCAACAACGTGGATCCGCAGCGGTATCTCGATCTTGTTTACCTGACCCATCATTCGCGATTTCACAAAAGTAGATTATATTCGCAGTGTATTTCTTTTCCTAACTTTTCAAAAACATCGTTGACTATTCGCCCGCTCGCCGTTTAGCATTTTCGTAGAGAAAAAATATGAGTTTCACTTTGATCGATCTGGGTTCTGAGAACTTCGAGTTTCAGGCGAACGTATGGAATTGGAAGGCTTTGCTTGAGGTGGTCAGGAGTTTTGACATTGTCGACGACGGGCGGCTTCGGCAAATGTCGTACAACGCTTTGGGTGTCAAGGTCGATCCTGATGATGCACACGCGATCGGATATCGCATTCAAAACGATCTACTGCCAAAGCTCGAGCCCAACAAGCGCATCTTTTCCGATCTTTCGATAACTGACGCGCCCGACGATATGACGATCTACAAGGATGAGGACGAGCAGTGGAAGAATTACAGCGTAAACCACGACTGGCTAAAGGAGTTTGCCGAATTCTGCCTAAAGTCGAAGGGCTTTCAGATCTTTTGAGCTTTTGCTGCGGTTGATCTTTCCTGATGGAAACATTGCAGAATCTAATTCATTCGATCGAGCCTTTCTTTAAGATCATCTGGGTCCAGATCGCTTTGCTTGTCGTCTTTGCCACAGCACACGGATTTGCGGGTGCGTGGCTCGCTGTTCGGATGCTATTTCGTCCGCGAAAGCCTGTTAAATTCCTACGCATCACCATATTTCCGCAGGGCATGATCCCGCGGCATCGCGAGCGGCTCGCTAACGCGATCGGCAAGGCCGTCGGCGAAGAGCTTGTCTCGCAAGAGACCATAATGGAGGAATTGCTCGGTAAAGAATTTCTGCGGAAAAAGATCCGCGGAGTCGTCGATTCCTATACACACGAACTTCTTTCCCAGAATTATCCGTCGCTGATCGAGACGCTGCCTACAAATCTGCGCGGGCCGATCTTGGATGCGATCACTTCCTTGCAGTTTACTATCGCCGAGCATATCGAAGGCGTTCTTAAAAACGAAGACACGCAGGCAACCATCAGCGGGTTTGTCGAACGGCGGGTCGACGAGGTGCTTTCCCGCCGGGTTTCATCGGTCGTCGATGATGATTCATTCGCCAATATTCTTGGCTTTGTCGATGAACGGATCCGTGCCGCTGTCCAGTCGCCAGCTCTCGAGAAAACGATCCAGGAATTCGTCAGCCGCCGTGTTGATGACCTGGTCGGGACCGACACGCCGCTAGGCACAATGTTCACGCCCGACGCGGTCGCCCTGCTAAAAGAGAAAGCTAACGAACAGATCGCCCCGGTCACACATCACCTTACCGAAATAGCTGCCGCCGAACGTACACGCAACCAGATCGGAGCCCTGATCAAACGCGAGGTTCACGAATACTATGAAAATCTGCCGTTCTTTAAGAAGATCTTTGTTTCCCGTGACAACCTTTTGAACGAAGTCGACGATCTTGTCAACGAAAGCTTACCCAAACGGATCGAAGAAACGTTGAAGGGCGATTTCTTCGCGACCGAGGCCGTTTCGTTCATCAATTCAACCATCGACAACGCACTCGCAAGGCCGCTGCCGGAGGTGCTGGGCACGATCGACCCGGGCCAGCTCGACCGGCTCAAGGCTCAGATCACCTCAGCTATCCTCAAACTTCTTCGCGGCGACGAGATGCTCGATTCTATCTATACTTACCTTGCCGACACGCTGCAAAAGCTGCGCCCGCACAGTATCGATTCGATCCTGCGTGCCGTTCATCCCGAAGCCGAGGAAAAATTGAAGAGCACGCTCTCACGCGGGCTGCTTGGCATCATCGCCGGCGAGAATACTTCTCGCCTGATAAACGACATGCTTTCCCGGCAGATCGAGCAGCTGCTAGCGGCTCCGATCGGGCGGTTGTCCGACAAGATCGGCGAGGACAAGGTCCGCTCCGCCAGCGACTCGTTTGCGGACACGATAATTGCCGCTATTCGCGAAAAGCTTCCAGAGGCGATCAAGGAATTCGACGTCGGGGGGGTTGTTCGCGAAAAGATCAAGAATTACCCGGCGGAAAAGCTTGAGGCCCTTGTAATGTCGGTCGCTAAGGAACATCTGCGGACGATCGAGCTTTTCGGCGCTTTGTTCGGGTTTATTATTGGAGTCCTCCAGGCGATCCAGTTTTATATCTACGCCAGGTAATTTTTTTCGAACTTTTCTCGCTGGGTAAGCGTTTCAAGCTGATACAGCCATGCTTGCTGGAGGCAAATCATCATGAAAAAGATCGGAATCATAATATTTATCGTCGCTCTCGTGGCCGGTATCGTCTTGGCCAATATGTCATCGTTCGGCCGGCTCAGCTCAAGCTTTGTTAATGTTTCGTTGAATTTCGGAGCAGTTTCCGGCTCGGGCAACGTTGTCACCCAAAACCGTGACGTCAGCAATTTTAAGGCGATAGACGTCAGCGGCGTTTTCAAGGTCGAAGCCGTCGCACAGAAGGACTTCGAGGTGGCTGTGCAGGCCGACGATAACCTAATGCCCTTTATCAAAACCGAGGTTCGCGGCGACACTCTTTATATTGAATCGGAGAAACGGCTCAAATCTTCGGGTCCGATCATCATTCGGATCTCGGCTCCTGAGTTCACAAATGTCGAAGCTTCGGGAGCTACCAATATCTCGGTCAAGGATCTTAATTCGAACGAGCTCGGGCTTAACTCAAGCGGAGCGTCGAAGGTGTTGCTTCAAGGATTGGTAAATAATTTGGTCGTGGACGTGAGCGGAGCGAGCAATATTGACGCCGGTGACCTGGCCGCACAGACGGCCAAGGTCGATGCGAGTGGCGCATGCAGCGTTTCCGTCAACGTATCGAATCATCTCGATGTAGACGCCTCGGGCGCGAGCAAGATCTTTTACAGCGGCACTGTCAAAAGCGAAAACATCGTTAAGAGTACGTCCGGCGCTAGCCGCGTCGTTCAAAAGTAGATAGCTGGATAATTTAGTTGCTGGTTTGAGGCGGTGGAGCAGTCATGTTTCCACCGCTTTCGTTTTTATCCCGACGAGGTTTTGACTCGAATCGAGCCCGACCACAAATATCTCGATCTGAACCCTTCCGATCCGAAAAACATGAGTATCTGTGAGAGACTCTTGCAGGTATTTTTTTAGTTCGCCATACCGCCCGGCGTTTGCGACCTGCTGTGTGTTGTACCACTCACGTACAGTTGTTAATTTTTCAAAGAAAACCTCGATCGATATCTCTTCGATCGGATCGGAATCTCCGTGGCCGGTCTGACTGAGAATTTCTTCGCGGCTGACTCCTCCGGCTTTCTGTCCGATAAAAACCTCCATAGCTGCGTCGGTTTCTGACAGGTAAGAAAGTCGGTCGCACAGCCGCGCCAGTTCCAGGCAGAGATCGTTCTCGGCCTGATCTTCGACAGAGGAAAATTTATTTTCTTTTTTTTGCATTTTTTAGTCGCAAATTTGCCGAAAAGGGGTTAATAACCTAACCTCAAAATACATGGAAAAGGACCCAACTTCTTGTTAAAAAAGGTGTTAATTTCCTGTTACGGTCAGCAAAAAAATCCTGTGGATTTTAGTTTGCATTCACGTTTTTTTCGTGTTAGCCTGTTACCCGTTTTCAAATCAACAACCCTCGTAAAGTGTTGATAATAAATAGCTTAAAGTATCACTTTAAGTGTTGGCCGTGTTTCCACAGTGCTGTGGAAAAGTTTGTGGAAAACCCGTCTAACGTTACTAGGCGCGTGCCGTGAAGTATTGAGAACCAAACAACTTGCCCCCACTGATTTGATCCTCACCGATCGGCTAATAAGTGCCTTTTTTTGAGCAATAAAATTTTGACTATTAATAACACTATCGGAGCTCACCGAATGAATGCAATTTTGCAAAAAAGCAATGTCTGGGACAGCGTTCTAGAGCGCATTGAAAAACGTCTAAACAGACAGATCTTTGACTCCTGGTTTCTGCCCGTACAGTTCGAATCGGTCGACGAAGACACCAGGACGATCACATTGTGCGCCGGCAAAGTCACAAAGGATTGGGTATGCCTTTACTACTCCGGCATTATCGAACAGATATTATCTGAATTAAATTTCGATGGCTATACGGTTGCGTGGCAGATAGACGCCGAGAACGCCGATCAAGACGAATCGGAAGGTTTTCCAGATGTGCAAATCCGGGTCGAGCCGCCGGTCATTCAACCAATGAAAAGTACGTCGACTCATTTTGTTGACATTGAACCGGTTGAAGATTCGCTAAACGGGAAATACACGTTCGAAAAATTTGTCGTCGGATTATCGAATCAATTCGCGCATGCTGCTGCGAAAGGCGCGGCCGAGATGCCTGGTAAAACTTATAACCCGCTCTTCCTATACGGTGGTGTTGGTCTAGGCAAAACACATTTGATGCATGCGATCGGACACTCGATCAAGCAGAGCAACCGTCACATGCGCGTTTCTTACATAACCAGCGAAAAGTTCATGAACGAGTTGATCAATGCGATCCGCTACGATAAGACGCCGGCCTTTCGCGATAAATACCGTTCGATCGATGTCTTGCTTATGGACGATGTACAGTTCATGGCGGGAAAGGAGCGTACTCAGGAAGAATTTTTCCATACGTTCAACACGCTTCATAACGACCAGAAGCAGATCGTTATCTCCAGCGACTGTCCACCACGCGAAATACCGACGCTCGAGGAGCGGCTTCATTCACGCTTTGAGTGGGGACTGATCGCTGACATCGAACCGCCGGACCTCGAGACCAAGGTCGCGATACTTAAACGCAAGGCGGACATGGACGGGATATTTCTCGCCGACGATATTGCGATCTTTATCGCGTCAAAGATCAAGAGCAATGTCCGGGAACTCGAGGGCTCTCTCGTGCGTCTGGTCGCTATCTCATCGCTCCGCGGTGTTCCGATCTCAAAGATGCTTGCCCAAGACGCAATGAAGAATGTCATCGACAGCGAGCATCCCGAGGGGCTCTCGATCGAACGTATTACCCGGATGGTCGCTTCTCACTACAAGATGACCATCGAAGAGATCAAATCAAAGAACAACGCCCGTGCAGTGGCTGTGCCGCGTCAGGTAGCCATGTATCTGTGTAAACGGCTCACCGCGTGCAGTTATCCGGAGATCGGACGCGAGTTCGGGGGCAAGCATCACACGACCGTAATGCACTCGTTTGATAAGATCGACAGACTGACCCGCGAGGATAGGAATTTCCACAAGACGGTCAGTGAGCTAATAGACAGTCTTTGCAGCTAGTTAAACGCTATTCAACGCTCTTGAGATAGCGAAGTTTTTCACAAGGATGTCGGGCCCTAAAAAATGCTAAACATTTCACTTACAATAGTTAGTAATTTATTTTCCACTTTTCCACGACCGACTTGCGTCGGCTCCTGTGGACAACGGTGGATAGACGCGGTCGAGTTAAGTTTTCCGAAATCGAAGGTGGATTTCCACAAGTTTTCCACAGAGGGCTGTGGAAACAAAAGCCAGTATTAAAGGGGTGTTAGGCCGCTTTTGCACATTTCCGCAGGCCCTATTACTACTACTAGATCTAAACAAGACATTGATCTTCCAGTTTTAGAAAGGGCGACAAAGGGAATATTTTCATACGAACGGAGCAAAACGAGGCGGCTTCATTTATAATTGGAAAAATCAAAAAAACATTTCGAGTCGGTTCACGGAAAGGAGTTTTAAAGTAATGGAATTCACCATCAAACAGAGCGTTCTCAAGGAAGAATTAGGATTTATTCAGGGCGTCGTTGAGCGCAAGACGACAATTCCGGTATTGTCTAATCTTCTGATCGAATCGATCGGTGAAAAAGAAGTACGCATCGTTGGCACGGACCTCGACGTTACTATCCGGTGCGATGCCGAGGCTGATATCAAAACGGCGGGCTCGATGTGTATCCAGGCCCGAAAGCTCTTTGACATTGTCCGGGCGTTGCCGGCCGGAGCTGATGCTCATTTCAAAAAAGAGGAAAACGAGTGGGTCGTCCTAAAATGCGGGAACGCCCGGTTTCGCCTTGCCGGCGTTAATCGCGAACAGTTTCCTGAGATCCCGCAGTTCAAATCGACGCCGCTTCGCCTGCCCGCCGAGACCTTTGCGTACTTCATCCAGAACACAGCTTTTGCGATAACGAACGAGCAGTCGCGATTCACTTTGTCGGGAGCCAAATTCATCATCGGCGACGGCAAGGCCCGCATGGTCACGACAGACGGCCACCGTCTCGCGTACGTCGAGAAAGCAGTCGAAACCGACGGCACGATGGACACGCTTGTCCCCAAAAAGGCTTTACTTGAATTGGTAAAACTAGCACGCGGCGGCGATTCGGATATCGCTTTCGGAGAGGACGCTAATCACATCTTTTTCGAAACCGAAGGCCGCCTGCTGATCACGAGAAAGCTTTCCGGTAATTTCCCTAACTACGAAATGGTGATGCCGAAGGACAGCGATCACTTTGCGATCTTCGATCTCGACGACATGCGCTCGGCCGTGCGCCGCGTTTCGCTTATGGCTGACGAACGCAATCGCTCGATCCGTCTGACCGTTCGCGAAGGTGAGGTCGAGATAACGGCCCAATCCAGTGAAGAAGGCGAAGGCCGAGAGATCGTTCCCGCCGATTACAAGGGCGAGGAGATGACGCTTGGATTCAACTGGCAATACCTGCTCGAGTTTCTAAGTAACGTTGGATCAAACGAGGTTGCTGCGGTTGCAACGGACTCCGACGGAGCTTCGGGCGAAGCCACAAAAGAAACCGACGGCGACAAGGTCCGCGTCCGCGAGACCGCAGGCCCCACCCGCATCTCATTTGAATTCAAAGACCCAAATGCCCAAACGCAAATGCGAATCGCCGGCGACACCGCCTACGACTACAAATACATCGTCATGCCGCTCAGGATATGATAATCGCCGGTATCAGAAGAAAAAAGAGCAACGCTGAATTATTGCGTTGCTTTTTTTTGAAGATTGCTAGGCCCGCGTCGTTTCGATATCCACCGCGATATTGCGCCATTTGCCTTGTAGAAATCTAGCGACGCTTAACGTGCAGCGAGTTATGTGCCCGGCAAGCACTGCGAGCCAAATGTGGAGAGGCTGAAGAGTGCCGGTTTGCTTGATCACAAAACAGATACCGAGAGGGACAACTACCTGCGACAGGATGGAAATGTATAGAGGACTCTTTGTATCGCCGCTGCCCTGGAGCCCGCCCGTGTAAGTCAGCGCGACCGAGATGAAAAGCCCTGAGAAGGCCAAAACCGTTAGCAACTCGGTACCGATCTCGACAGCAGCGGGATCGGTCATGCCGAAAATCGCCAGCAGTTGATGGGGGAAAAAGAAAAAGATAAAACCTAGAATGATCGAGCCGGTCAGGCCAAAGCTGGCGGCCGTTCTGACTGCCGAATATGCCCTGTCCGGATGCCCGGCCCCGAGGTTCTGCCCGACAACCGCGGAGGTTGCTCCCATCAGGCCGTTCGAACCCCAGACAATTAGCGAAAATAATTGGCCGTAACAAACTGCGTACGCGGCCTGAGCGGCTCCGCCGTTTAGGAGCGATCCCATAAACCAGAACATCAAAAAGCCGCCTACATTGCCCATCACGCCCTGGATGCCGCTGGGTAAACCAAACTTGAATAGCGATCGAATAACCGACCAATCAGGCCCCCAGCCGAAGCCGCGCGGAAACCCGACGACCCATCGGCCGCTCCAGAGACTGTAAATTGCGTAAATTCCGACTGTTCCCGTGGCGATGGCGGTTCCCATCGCCGAGCCGGCAGTGCCAAAGGCAGGTATCGGGCCGAGCCCGCGAATCAGCACGATATTCAAGACAAGATTTAGAAGCGTCATCGCGACGCCCATGATCATAGGCGTCCTGGCGTCGCCGGCCGCGCGAAGCGCGCCGCTCGTCATAAAGTAGATAAGCAGGCCGACGCTGAACGCGAAAGAGATTCGTAAAAACGGCAGAGCCTCGGCCTTAACGCCGGCGTCGCCGCTTATCAGGTCAAGCAGATACGGCGACGCAAAATAGCCGAGCGGCGCCATTATGAACACTGCAATAAATACGGCGGCAAGAAAAGCCTGGTAAACGGTCCGATTTACCTTTTCATGATTGCGGGCGCCGGTAAAACGGGCCACCATCACGCTCATACCGATAAACACCGACGATATAAAGACGATGACAAGGATAAAGATCTGGTTACTTACGCCGATCG
>JBDTXM010000083.1:0-13905 GCA_040006215.1 Acidobacteriota bacterium | reverse complement strand
CGAATGTCCTTTTGTTCTTCACGCGATGGATAACCCATTTCTGCGCGCCGACATTTGTATTTCTTGCCGGCACGAGCATTTATCTGCAACGGCTGCGCGGAAAAAGCCAGGCGGAGCTTTCTCGTTTTCTTGTGACACGCGGGATCTGGCTTATCGTTGTTGAATTCACCATCGTCCGTTTCTCGCTGCTGTTTAATTTCGACTATCACTTTTTTGGAATGGCCGAAGTGATCTGGATATTTGGCGTGTCGATGATCGTTCTCGCCATGCTGACCTGCTTGCCAGTCCGCATGGTCGGGGTCATCGGCCTGTCGATGATCTTCGTTCACAACGCTTTTGACTGGATCTCGGTACCACCCGAAGCATCATTTACGGGAGCCCGGGCGCCCACATATTTACAGGGCCTCTGGATATTTCTACACCAGCCAGGATTTATCCCTATTGCCGATGGCGTGCGAATGTTTGTCGCTTACCCGCTGATACCGTGGATCGGCGTGATGGCCGCCGGCTATGCATTGGGCTCGGTCTATTCGTGGGATGCAGAAAAGAGGCGGCGCTGGCTGCTTAGTATCGGGTTGGCAGCGATCGCACTTTTCGTGGTTTTACGCGCGTCAAATATCTATGGCGATCCTTCGCGGTGGTCGACTCAGCCAGCAGGTGTATTTACGTTTCTCTCCTTCCTGAATACGACCAAATATCCGGCCTCGCTTCTTTTTCTGCTGATGACACTGGGGCCGTCGATCACTTTTCTGGGCTTGGCCGACCGGCTTCGCGGGGAAAATCTTTGGGAAAAGATCGCTCTTACTTTCGGACGTGTTCCGCTATTTTATTTCATTCTGCAAATGTTTTACGCGCACGCTGTGGGGGTCGTGCTCGGATATCTTGCGGGCAAGGACGTGGGATATTTATTCCTGAACTTCCCTGATTTTGCCATCAATGCTCCGCCAGACAGTGGCTTTCCGCTATGGGTCGCTTATCTTTCGTGGATCGGAGGTCTCGTTCTGCTTTACCCGCTTTGTCGATGGTACGGAAATTTAAAGCGGCGCAGCGGCCATTGGCTGTTCAGTTACCTGTAAAAATTCGTGTTGTAGCCGTAACTCATTGCGCGTAAAATGCATATATGGCTGCCTCGAAGAAAAAACTCTGGAAAAAAGGCCGCGGCAAACTCGGTTTCTTTGAACCACTTATAGGGACCTGGACCGCTGAAGCGGAAACGCCGCTCGGGCCGGTGAAATGTACTCGCACTTTTTCGTATTTTCATCGCGAAAAATGGATCGTACTTGATGCCGAATGGGATTTTGGCGGCAAATTCTACAAAGAGCACGCCATTTACGGAGTCGATGACGCAGGTGAGATTTCTTTCTGGTCGTTCACCTCCGACGGCAAATGCTCACAGGGAACGCTTTCTAAAGCGCTCGATATTCACTCAGAGGCCATCGCCTTCGAAGCCCAAATGCCGGCAGGTCTCGCCCGAATGACCTACTGGCCCGAAACCGAAGACACAATGAATTGGGCTGTGGAATCAAAAAGCAAGAAAGGTTGGAACAGGTTTGCCCAGCATTTGTATTCGAAGGTGGGACCCGACGAATCGCGATGAATTTTTGATGCTAAATCACGATTCATTGAGGCACCCGTTTCTGGATTTGGAGGAGGATCGAGAAATAGAAAACCAAATATTTTAGTCCGCTTTGCTCGATAGCAGAGTTATTTCAGAGCTCTCGCCTATATAAAAACTATCTTACTTATTTGAAGTCGCCATTGTCGTCCCGGCGGCGTGGAGTTTCATCCCGGTCGGATGTTTCTAAAGAACTTGACCTCTTTTCGACATCCGCCGTTTGCCTCATTTCGCTTTATTTGAAAGCAAATATTTTCAGGGATGGCTTTACCAGCGGTGGTACGCAGGATGTCCTTCTTTGACGGCTACGAACGTCCCCCGGCAGGTGTCGCAGACCTTATCGTTGGCGATCAGTTCGGCTTCGACGGTTGCACGGTCTTCGCTTGATTGGACAACGCGGGCTTTTAGCGTGATAGGCACGTCACTTGGGGTTGGACGAAGCAATTTGACGTGAAATTCGGCGGTGACCGTGCAGGGAGCTTCGGTTTTTCCGTCGCGAGTCATAAGGAAATAAGCGGCGGCCCAGTTTGAATGACAATCAAGGAGCGAACCGATTATCCCGCCATTCAGCACACCGGGAAACGCTTGATGATGCGGTTCGGCGTTCCATTCGGCGACGAACTCATCGCCGTCCGGAAAGCTTCGGATATGGAGCCCTTTTGTGTTCGCCGGCCCGCAGCCAAAGCAGATGCCGTTCGGTGAGTACTTTTCCTGCAGAGAAAATTCGTCTTTCATAATTAGAATTTCGCACGCGCTCGAACGATTTTCAAATCGCGGGGGAGTTGCCGTTGCGTCGGTAATATCGTAAATTTATCCCGCCCCCTTTTCGACTTCTGGACCAAACACTCAAATGGACCTGAGTTCGCAACAACGCGGAAGAACATTCCTCGACATGAACGGCTATCAGTGGACCGTGATACTGGCGGCCTGGCTGGGTTGGGGATTCGATGTGTTCGACGGTCTGCTGTTCAATTATGTCGCTCCGAACTGTGTACCGACGCTGCTCGGGCTTCCACTCGGGTCGCCCGAGGCAAAGGCGGCGACGCTACAGTGGACGGGCATCCTGACGTCGGTGCTTCTGATCGGTTGGGCGTGCGGCGGCATTATCTTTGGCCGTGTTGCGGACCGCATCGGGAGAACGAAAACGCTCCTGCTGACGATGCTACTTTACGCATTTGGCACTGCGGCCTGTGCGCTGGCGCCGAATATTTGGGTATTGATGCTTTGCCGGATCATATCGAGTCTAGGTATCGGCGGCGAATGGGCGGCAGGTGCGGCGATGGTCGCCGAGGTCGTTCCGGAAAAGCGGCGGGTCGAGGCAGGTGCGTTGCTCTACACATCGGCGCCGATGGGACTATTTCTTGCGACCTATCTTACATTTCAGATCACAGGTGTTTACTTTAATGATCCGGCGGTTTCATGGCGATACGTTTTTCTTTGCGGATTGATCCCAGCGGGCGTTGCGTTCATCGTGCGAATGTTTATCAAGGAACCCGAACGGTGGAAGAACGCCGCGTCGGAAGGCCACGCAAGACTCGCTGAGCTTTTTTCGCCCCAATATATCCGCCTTACGATCAGCGGTTTTGTCATGGCCGTCACCGCCCTGATCATGTGGTGGAGCTGCAATGCGTTTATTCCCGTGGTCGCAAAGGGTTTGTCGGTTCGCGAGGGGCAGATCTTGGGTCTCGATCCCACGGCGTTGGAACTGCTCGGGCAGCAATGGGTAAAAACGGCGACGAACAGCTTTAATCTCGGCGGGCTGATCGGGACGCTGTTGACAATTCCCGCGGCAAAACTGCTTGGTCGTAAAAAGATGTTCTTTATCTATTATCTTGCCGCAGCCGCGTCATTGATGGCGGCGTTCGGGCTAGATCTCGATCCGCACACGCGGCTTTATTTTTACTTTCCGATCGGGCTCACGATCTTCGGTGTGTTCGGCAGTTTTACGTATTATCTTCCCGAACTTTTCCCAACGCGGCTTCGCGCAACCGGCGCGGGCTTCACCTACAATGTCGGACGGCTGGTCGCGGCGATCGGGCCGTTCGTCGTCGGATCGATCGCTGCCAGCGGAACTAACGCACTCGACAGTGCGATGCATGTACTTTTTTGGGTCGGGATCGTTCCGGTCATAGGAGTATTTCTGCTGCCTTTCGTGATTGAAACAAGGGGCCGCGATCTTCTCGACTGATAATTTTGTTCTTACAAAGATAGCCCAATAGATGGGCACAACCGCTTATGACAAACATCACAGAGATCGCGCCTGATATTTTTCGAATCAATACTTTTATACCAGAGGCAAATCTAGGCTTCAGTCAGTTCCTCGTCCGTGATGACGAACCGCTCTTGTTTCACACGGGAATGAAGGCTCTTTTCCCGCTCGTCCGCGAAGCTGTGGCTACGCTTATCGATCCCGCAAGCCTTCACTGGATCGGCTTCAGCCACTTCGAAGCCGACGAGTGCGGATCGCTCAACGAATGGCAGATCGTGGCGCCTGACGCGACGCCCGTCTGCAGCTTTGTCGGGAAGATGGTGAGTGTCGATGATTTTGCACCCAAAAATCCGGCCAAAGGAATGGCCGACGGCGAGACGTTTCAAACTGGCACCAAGCGATATCGCTTTGTCGCTACGCCGCACGTTCCGCACTGTTGGGAAGCGGGCATGTTGTTTGAGGAATCGACCGGCGTGCTTTTCTGTACCGATCTGCTGCATCAGAATGGCGATGTCGAGCCGTCTACGACTAGCGATGTCATCGGTCGTGCGAGGGAAACCTTTGTCGAATACCAGGCCGGACCGCTGGCCAATTATTTTCCTTACACACAAAACACGGACGGGGAACTAAAACGTCTGGCCGCTCTCAAACCACGCGTCGTCGCAACAATGCACGGCTCGGTGTTCGAGGGTGATGGCGAACGGGCTTTGCTGGACTATGCAGGAATGGTTCGCGAGGTCTTAGGATAGATCGCCGCCGCGTTTTATCGGAACACCTTCGAGGGTTCTTGTTGTATGTTCCGTAACGCTCGCCGGCTGCTGATAATCGGCAAGCTGCGCGGTAGTTCTGGGATTTAACTGTTGTGGGGAGATGAAGTCTGGCGATGCTGACGAAGTTCTATTGAGCTTAGCGTCTATCAATTTGGGGACTTGCCGCAGCAGCGTGAAGCAAATACCAAAAACCGCCATAAGATACACGATTACGATGATCGTCACGACATCGTTCGGTGTGTCATTACCCTTAAGTACGCCTACAAGCCCAATGAGTATGCCGAATCCGAACAGTACTATCAGAAAAAGAGTTGTTAAGACCTTATCGAGCATTTTGCCCGGGGTGCCTTCCTTGTCTTCATCCCTTCCAATACGTTCGCCGCAGCTATTGCAGTATTTTAGTTTGTCGTTGACCGAGCTGCCGCAGTTTGAGCAATACATTTATTCTCCACTTCCTGTGTCACTTTCGCGGGACCGCTACTTGATCAAGAGTTCGTGTCGTGTGTTCCGTCACGCTTGCAACTGGCGGACGAGCTTCTTCTAACTGAGCCGTCGTAAGGGGCCGAAGCGATGCCGGCGAAACGTAATCTTCCTTCGGTTCATGATGCTGGATGCGGATATCCCCGGAGTTCTTCCACATGTGGCCGACCATCATCGCACAGACAAGGAATAGCGTGATCAGATAGGCGACCAGGACAAGGACCTTTGCGGGCATATCGAGACCTCCGCTGTCGAGTACCATCTTCAACACAGCAATGAAACCGACAAAACCCATCATCGCGACAATGGTAAGCGGTCTCGCAAGCTGGGCCGATGCCGCGTTGCTAACGATGAGCGGATTTTTTTCTATCCGCGCTCCGCAGCCGTTGCAGTAGTTGAGATGCTCGGCTACCTTGTTACCGCAGGTAGAACAATACATATGTTCAGGGACCGCCCGTGGCGGCCTATTGCTTGATAGCGACCTTTTCTTCCAGCCAGTTGGTCAGCGGATCGACCGTCTGTATATGGATCGGTTTCCCTTGCCACGCCTTGATCGCGAATATAACGAGCATCACCGTCGAAACGACGCCAAAGATCGTGCCGGCCGTTCCGGTAAACGGAAACAGCCTCGCGACACCGCCGATCAGGATCCCTATCACAAAGATCGCGAGGTGGGCCGCCAGGGCCTGCGCCGCGTGATATCTAACTTTAGGCTCCGACCGGGGGACGATCAGCAGCTCGATGATCGAGGCAATAAAGCCGATCGAGAACGGCACATAAGCCAGCATTGTAAGAACGTTTTCCGGCAGCCCGATACCCGCGACCTTGTGGGTAGCCGGCTGGCTGGCCAGACCGTAGCCCTGATAATTTGCAGGCACGTACTGGCCGTTATACGGCTGCGAATAGCCTTGAGCATAGGCAGATACGTCGTCGGGAGCAAACTTCCGCGTCTGCTCGGCCGTCTCCGTCGGCTCGACAAAAGGCCGCGTCTCGCCGCCTTTATAAGGCAGCGTCCGCGTCTCGTCATCCACAGCCGCAGCAACCCGAGCCTTCTCGGGAAAATCGGGATCAAGCGGATTGGTGTCGTATTTCTTTGCCATGGCAGCATAATTTTACGACATTATGGAGCGCTTAGTTCAATAAACCTGCCATCGTCTCGTATATTCACTGGCATCAGGCAAAAAAAAGCCGCGCCTTTTCTCGGCGCGGCTTTGGGTTGTGGGCCCTTGGGGAAAATTAATTACTGCGGCGGGAACTGGCCGGTAAGCACGACACCGGCGAGGTCCTCGCCTACGTTTATCACGCGGGGAGTGAACTGGTATATCTTGTGGTTCGCCTGCAAAACATAATTCCCGCCGCTTTCGACATTTTGAAACGTAAAATAACCGAACGGATTGGAGATATGCGTCTGAGTCACACCTTTGGAGTCCGTCAGGACTACGCGTGCATTGCCGATGCCGCGGCCATCGACCATTACCTGGCCGCTAACGGTTGCGTCCGCCGCCGTTAAGAAGTCGTCGTTTTTGATCGTATAAGTTTGCGTGACGATAGGAGCGGTCCCGCATCCTGAAAGACTCGCGAGCGTTGCACCGGTCACTCCGGTGATCGCAAACTGCACGGTTTCGTCCGGTTCCGGGACGTTGTCGGCACTGGTCGAAAAAGGAATCGCAAATGTGCTCGCCGCCGAGGTGCCGTCGTAGACGCCTGCGGGAACGTTGATCACCACGGTATTCGTCGTATTGCCCGACGCGAACGGCACCGACAAGCTGTAGTCGCTGCCGATGGTCGCGGTGCCACCCGTCACTTTCACAGTAATGCTTGCGGGTGTGGCAAAGGTCCCGGCGAGATGTATTGCGGGCCCGCTCGTCGGTGTATTGCTGCCGCCGCCCGAAACCGTTCCTTCAAAACCGGATACGCTTGAAGCTGTTGCCTCTACATACGGGCTCAGGTTGATCTGAAAGTTGTCGATAAAGTTGCCCACCGAAAGATCGCCGCCCGCAGTGCTGACGGCCGCGAAGCCCATGTTCACGACCTGGCTTGTACCCGTATAGGTGTAAGTCCCGGAGTAACTCACCCAACCGTTTCCGGCGGCGGTGGGACTGTTTATCGTTCCACTGCCCGTCGGCGTGACCTTTACTGTTCCGTTGCTCGTAGTTGATGTCTGCTGTATTGGAAAGCTGTACGAATCTGCCGGCTTTGATCCCGACGGAAGCGCGCTGGGAATACCTAGGCGAAACTGCATGACATCAGCTACCGTCGCGCTCGATCGTCCGCGATGCAGATACGAATATGTGAAGGATTCGCCGTTCGTCATGCAGACGCTTTGATAGATCATCGACGTCGTGTCCGCGTTTAGCTCCACCCACTGGCTGCCGGCTCCTGACGCCGTCAAAACACTCAAGAATCCGCTTGACCAGTATTCGAGCGGGCGGCAATTAGCGGTTCCGACCGTGCAGTTCCCGTTTACGATCGGATGCGTGGTGTTCCAACCTGCCGACGAATCTTCGTTTACGCGTACGTTGCTGCCGGCGGCGATCGCCGGCTGTTCGAGGCTGCCGTTTACGATGGTCCGTTGGACCTGAGCGAAGGAGATCTGTGAAATTAAAAAGACCGCGATTATAGATCGAATTATTAAATAGGTGGTCGCTTTTTTAGATTTTTTAATATTGATGTTCATTATCCCGGAATAAGTGCTGCTCTGGCAGGACAAAAACGTGGATCTGGCCGGTGGGCCGACCGTCTCTCAAGTTAAACATTGAACAACGGTCCTGTTCCCAAAAATCTTCCAAAATGACTGATTTTTTCTGAAAGGCCGATGTTTGTTGAGGTTTTTAGGAAAAAAGAAAACTGAAAGGGTGATGAAATAGGTCCGAAATGTTAAGCAAAGGAAGCCCTTTCTCATTTTGTTCACATTTCGTTCGCTACTTTCTTTTCGGTGGTACTTATGTTTAGCTTGATTCAGCCTTGTTTGTCACGTAGCTCGTCGACTTTCGGACTTCAATAAACGTAAACGTACCGCGATGAGAATCCCACCGCGGTTTATCGCTTACCCATTGACGCGAATTCCAAGTTCCTTTAACTGCCCTTCATCGACCTCGCCCGGTGAGTCCATCATCAAGTCCTGAGCTGACGCTGTTTTGGGAAATGCCATAACGTCGCGGATGTTTTCTGTTCCGCAGAGGATCATGCATGTGCGTTCGATGCCGGCGGCAAATCCCCCATGCGGCGGTGTGCCGTACTCGAGTGCGTCGAGGAAAAAGCCGAAGCGTGCGCGGGCGCTTTCCGGTGTCATCCCGAGAGCCTTAAAGTTCAGGTCCTGTATCTCTTTCTGGTGAATACGTATCGAGCCGCCGGCACATTCGTACCCGTTGATCACGGCGTCGTACGCCTTTGCCCGCACGTGGCCTAGTAGTTCGTGCTGCGAATCGTCCATAACTGCCGTCTTGAAAAGTTCGAGGTCCTCGTCCATCGGCGAAGTAAACGGGTGATGCGCTGCCGCGTAACGCCCTGTCGCATCGTCATGCTCGAACATCGGAAACTCGGTCACGATCAGTGCTTCGTACTTGTTGCGGTCGATCAGATCTTCTTTACGGGCGATCTCCCCGCGAAGCGCTCCCAAAGCAGCCGCGACAACCGATTTTTTACCAGCGACGATCAGCAGGGCATCACCTTTTGCGGCTTTCGCGGTCGAAGCAAGCTCAGCGATCTTCGCTTCGCCTAGAACTTTCAACAATGACGAGGCGGTTTCATCGCCGAGCTTGATCCACGCAAGTGCTCCGGCCCCGTAGCGTTTTACAAATTCCTGGAGTTCGTCTGTCTGCTTTCGCGAGTAATCGGCTTTGCCTTTGACGACGATACATTTTATCTCGCCGCCGTTAGCGAGCGTGTCGGCGAACGGCGCGAAGTCAGTACCTTTTAGACTCTCGGATAGGTCAATTAGCTCCATTCCGAAACGCAGATCGGGCTTGTCCGAACCGTACCGACGTATAGCTTCGGCGTGTGTGAGCCGCGGCCACTCGGTGGGCAGTTCGACATCGATCAATTTGAGAACGTGGTTGAACATTCCCTGTATTTCGCGGTAGATCATCTCGCGATTCGGGAACGACATCTCCATGTCGAGCTGCGTAAATTCCGGCTGCCTGTCCGCGCGCAGGTCCTCATCGCGAAAGCAGCGGGCGATCTGGTAGTAACGATCAAAAGCGGCGATCATCGTGATCTGTTTCAGGATCTGAGGTGATTGCGGCAGAGCGAAGAACTTCCCTGTGTGAATACGCGAAGGAACAATAAAATCGCGCGCTCCCTCAGGCGTTGATTTGAGCAGGATCGGCGTTTCGATCTCGATAAACCCGCGGGTGTCGAAATAACTGCGGATCGCCGCGACCGCCTTCGCACGCATGCGTATATTCTGCTGGAGCTGCGGGCGGCGCAGGTCGAGATAGCGATATTTCAAACGCGTGTCTTCGCTCGCAAGATTTTCCGAACCCGCGACCTCGAGCTGGAACGGAGGGACCTTTGCTTCGTTAAGCAGCAGAATTTCCGACACCTTGACCTCGATGTCGCCGGTCGCAAGCTTTGCGTTGTGAGTTCCTTCGGCGCGTGAAACGACCTCGCCCTTGACGGCGATAACGAACTCGCCGCGAAAACCTTTTGCTTTCGCATGGGCTTCAGACGCATCTTCCTCGCTTACAACTATCTGAGTAATGCCTTCGCGGTCACGCAGATCGATAAACGTAAACACGCCAAAATCCCGCTTCTTCGCAACCCAACCCATCAGCACTACGTGCTTACCGACGTCCGCCTCGCGCAGCTCACCACAAGTGTGAGTCCTTTCCAGATTGCCCAATACATCCAACATAAGATTTTTGCCCTCTCTCGCAGCCGGGCTCTCACATATCCAATTCCAAAATAAAAACGCCTTCCGTGTTTAGACAGTCGGAAGGCGGAACGCTCGTTTGGTTGCGCTCACGCCTCACGTATTATTGTCGTCAACTCGGATAATGGCGTTCATAACGAAAACAAAACCGTTCAGAATCCTACATTTAGCCAGCCAGAAATGCAAATTTCGCGATGTGGTGCGATTCGCCCCAGACATTCTGGAAGGTCGATAAACCATTGTCCGAAAGGGACTTATGTCCCTCCAAATATATCTTGCCTTGGGCCTGGCCGACACGCCATAATGTTATTGAGTCCAGATTTCTGTCCACCTCCGCGAGACCTTCTTTGCTTGCCGAATCCGTTATGTTGAAAAAAGATCCGAGACGCCACTTAAACTTTTCCATTGCCGTGCTATTTGTCTTTCTCTTATGTGCGACCTTTGCAGCTCGGGCCCAAGATCAAGCTGTATACACCGACTCACTTCAAAACTCCTGGGACAATTGGAGTTGGGCACAGACCAACCTTGCCAGCACAGCGTCGATACACACCGGCACGGCTTCGATCAGCGTGACATCAACGGACACCTTCCAAGCGGCTTATTTTCATCACGCGGTCTTCTCGACGGCCAATTTTACACAGCTCTCTTTTTGGATAAACGGCGGATCCACCGGCGGTCAGCACGTGCAGGTTCAAGCGACCATCGGCGGCGTGGCGCAAACGGCAGTTCCACTGACGCTCGCGGCAAACTCTTGGCAGCAGATAACCATACCGCTGTCGTGGCTCGGGATAAATTCCGCCTCGACGATGGACGGATTTTGGATACAGGACACGTCGGGAACTTTGCTGCCGATTTATTACCTCGACGACATCACCCTGATCAGCGGCGCGGCACCCACGCCGACACCTACACCGACTCCGCCGGTGACCTCGGTCACCATCGCCGTAGATGCCGCCGCCAATCGTCATCCGATCAGTCCGCTCATCTACGGGACGGCGTTCGCGACGACCGCCCAACTGCTCGACCTTAACGCTCCGCTCAATCGCTCGGGCGGCAACACGACAACCAGCTATAACTGGCAGGCCAACGCGGCAAATCACGCAAACGATTTTTATTTCGAAAGTATCGACGAAGGCTCAAGCTTGCCGGGCGCCTCGAACGACTCGTTTTTCCAGTCATCGAAAAATGGCAACGCGCAGCCGATGATCACCGTGCCCATGATCGACTGGGTCGCCAAGCTCGGGACTAACCGGTCAAAGCTCGCAAGTTTTTCGATCGCCAAATACGGCCCGCAGACTGGTAACGATTCGCAGTTTTTCCCCGACGCCGGAAATGGCATTAAAACCAACGGCCAGAACGTGACTGGCAACGATCCCAACGACGCAAATACACCGAATAACGTTGCGCTCCAGCAGGGATGGGTGCAGCACATGCTCTCGACCTGGGGAACTTCGAGTGGCAATGGGCTGAAATATTATTTACTCGATAACGAACATTCGATCTGGTTCTCAACGCATCGCGATGTTGCTCCTACAGGGAAAACGATGGACGAGCTGTGGGGCAAGATGCGCGACTATTCGGCGATGATCAAAACGCAGGATGCAAGTGCCCTTGTCCTCGGCCCGGAAGAATGGGGCTGGGGCGGCTATCTCTATTCCGGCTACGACCAGTGGTTCGCGAACAGCTCGAACGGCTTTGCGCACCCCGACCGTGTCGCTCACGGCAACATGGACTACATGCCATGGCTGCTGCAGCAATTCAAAAGCTACGATACGGCGAACGGCCGCCGCCTGCTCGACTATTTCACGCTTCATTATTATCCGCAGGGCGGCGAATTCGGCGACGATGTCTCGGCCGCAATGCAGTCCCGCCGCAATCGTTCGACCCGCTCGCTGTGGGATCCTAACTACGTGGACGAGACCTGGATCAACGATAAGATCTTTATGATCCCGCGAATGAAGTCGTGGGTCGCAACCTATTATCCGAATACCAAGATCGGCATCACCGAATACAATTGGGGAGCCGAGGGCAACATCAACGGCGCCACGACGCAGGCGGATGTCTACGGCATCTTCGGCCGCGAAGGCCTCGATATCGCCACGCGATGGACGACGCCCGCGACCAATTCGCCCGTCTACAATGCGATGAAGATGTTTCGCAATTACGATGGAGGCAAGAACGGCTTTGGCGACACGAGCGTTACCGCTACTGTGCCCGATCCCGATAATGTCTCCGCCTTTGCGGCAGTCCGCACGCCCGACGGCGCACTCACCGTGATGGTGGTCAATAAAGTCGGCAGCGTGCAAACCACGACGATCAACCTCGCGAATTTTTCCGGAGCAAACGCGGCCCAGGTCTGGCAGCTGACATCCGCTAATTCGATCACACATCTTGGCAACGCATCGGTCGTAAACAACTCGATCAGCGTCTCGCTTCCGCCGCAGAGCATCACGCTCTTCATACTCGCTCCGCAAGTGATCGCAAGTCCGAGCAACCTCGTCGGAACGCGGATCGCAAATACCGTGGCTCTAACCTGGACCGACAACAGCCCCGACGAAGACGGCTTCGCCATCGAACGCGCGGCAGGTGCCGGAACTTTCACGGAGATTTACCGAACCGCTCCCAACAAAACCGTCTATCGCGCGACCTTACGAAAAGGCACCTACTCGTACCGCATCAAAAGCGTAAAAGCCGGCCAGTTCTCAGCCGCATCGAACACCGCTCAGTTGAGCTGGTAACCCTGGTCGCTATCATTCGAAAACCCGGGCGATGGATTCGCAAGATGAAAGTTTCACTTCTGCTAAAATTCTCGCTCATCGGATTGGCGGTTCAGATACTGCTAATTGTTCTTTCAACACTAATCGATATCGAGTACCGGAAAATATTTTTCGGTGTGTATAAGCCGTGGTTAAGTGTTGGCGAATTTTTCTTTCCATCGGGGTCGGGCGGGCACGCTCTACCTGGGGGTGCGATATTGGGTTGGCTTCTCGGTGTGATTGTATATTCGCTAGTGATCGGTCTTGTCGCCTATGTCGCAACAAATGCACGCTCGCGTAAGGCGATAGATCGCTGAATTAATCGTTTTAACTACGAATGGAACGTCAATCTAGTCATGTTTCAGGATTGCGCAAGGGTTTGTTTGTAGATCTATTGCTGTTGGGGCTGATGATAATTTACGGCAGCTACTTAGCCCTTTCCTCCTATGCGAACGGGTGCGCTGGGCTACCGGGAAGCGGTCGAATCAGTAATTGTTCCTTGATCGGAGCGTTGCTCGGGGAGATTTTCTTCCTAATTATGTTCTTAGTAGTCTTTTATTGGTGGTTAGTGATCCCGCTTTTAGTCTTTCCAATATTGGTCGGGGGAATCTCGGATCTTAGGAAAGCGAATCGGTAGATAATTAATGCGAGTCGTTAGTATCTTGTTTTACTTCTTAGTTCTGGAAATACTGACCTTGCCGGCGGCGATGCTAACCATGGGACACGCCGGACCTGAAGGTTCCTTTGCAATTTTTGGCTGGATCGGACTTCTCGCTAATTTTCCTGGGTTCATCATCGCCGGAAGGTTAGGTCCGTTGAATTCAGAGATCAATTTTGCGATCTGCGTATTTTTCGTTCAATTGGTGCTGGTCGTTGGCTCGGCATTTTTGTACCGAACGCTAAAGAACGAAAGACGCCGGGTGTAAAAGGTTTGAGGCCGCCCCAAACGGCCAAAAGGCGCCGCGGAAACGGAACCTCTTCACCGTGAGAATTTTTAGTATTTCTCAGTTGTTGTGCGGGCCGCCGATGCTGCCGTCGATAGCACTGACGATGACACGCTTTTGTGCCTTCCTGTCGTTCTGATCGAACATGATCTTTACAATGTAAAAAGGCTCGCTTTCCTCGCCTCCGTTTTTCTCAAATACAAGAAATGATTCGACGACCGTTCCCGGCTGTTCATCGGTTGCGATCTTTATCGCGTC
>JBDTXM010000082.1:0-13958 GCA_040006215.1 Acidobacteriota bacterium | reverse complement strand
CCAATTCGGCATCGGCCTTTTCGACGCCTTTGCGGGCGATCGTCCAATAGTCCGATGCGTTGTTTGTAACGAAGGCGAGCTTGAAGCTCTTTCCGGTGGAGTTTCCGGTAGAGGAACTCCCGGAGCTGGGCTTGCTGCATGACGCAGCAACTAATATCGATAGGACCGAAATCAAGACGAGCAGCGAGCGAGCTTTCATATATTCGTAGACCTCAGACTGTTTTCCGAACTTGCGAGCGCTTCCACCGATGGCCGGTTAACCGCTTTCCAAAAGAATCTAAAGATGAACCGCGGACGCAGTAAACTTGAAGAGTTAAAAATTGCTTTGACTACCAAAATATACGCGCAATTCGCGAAGTCGGCAAGCTCAATCGCCGCGAGACGCAGGCAAAAGCTCCCAGCTTCCCGACCACGTACAGCCCGGCGATGATCCCTCAAAGATGTAAGGCGTCGAACCGGTTTCTTCGCCAAACCCCTGTGCGATTTTACGAACAGTTTCGCCGCTTTCGGACGAAGCCAAGAAAAGAACAGTCCCGCCGCTCCCGCCGCCCGTGATCCGGGCGCCGTAGATTCCGTTTTCGCGATTTTCGCGGCCGAGTTCGACGAGCCGTTCGGTGCGTTCTTCGGTGAGTCCGCAGGCGGCGTAGCCCTCGTGCGACTGATACATCAGGCCGCCCAACTCTTCCAGTTCTCTTTCGCCGCACGGGCCTTCGATCAACTGCGAAAAACGATTGACACGAGCGTTTTCGTAAATTGCGTGCTCGGTTGGGACCTTTACGGGGTATGTGCTATCGGGCAAGATGTTTGTGACGGGATCGGTCGTGCCGTTATATTTCATTATGAAATCGTATCCCGTCATTTGTTTTGGAATGAACGGCAGAAATTGCTCTTCATATTCCGCGACCGTTATGTTGCACAGGTAACCGTTCCATTGATCGTCTTTTATTTTTACAAGTCCCTCACCAACAGGTTCAGAGGCCAGGTCCGCGAGCTCGGCGATTATCCGGTAGCCCATAAATGCCCCGATGCGAACCGCTCCGTAATCAGAACCGGAAATCGCATGTCGGACTCCGGAATCGATCCCCCAAAACCTGATCGAATCGGGAATTCCGATGCTCCCGAGGATCTCGGCCGGTTGGCAAAGTAATCTTAGAAGTTTGTTCGCTTCGCCGCAGGTGGATGCGATCTGGTCCATCACGCCGCACGGTGAACCGACTATTAGATTCTCAGCTTTTTGACAAAGAAGCGCCCTTTCGAGCGGGCTGATCTCGACACGAAAGGCCGAACAGACTGCTTGCATGACGGCGACTTCGAGGGCCGCAGATGAACTGACGCCTTTGCCGACGGGGATAGTCGAAGTAATCAGTATTCGCACTCCGCTTTCGAATGGAATTCCCTTGTCGCGACTAAGAACACTCAGCACACCGACGACGTACGCGGCCCAGCCGTCTGATTCGCTTTTCCGAAAACGCTCGCGAAAGTCGCGGTATTCAAGCGGGTCGCCATTCGACTCAAGATCGGAGAGCGGCATTTCGAACGATAATTCAGAGCCTGGCTCAAAACTTAGAATGCGAATCATTCGCTCTGGATCAGTTTGAACTGCGGCGATCGTGGATTCCGCGATCGGCATCGGTATTACAAGTGACCCGGAATAGTCCGCGATGCCGCCCATGACATCGAGCCTGCCGGGAGCGCGTGCGACATGGAGACCCGCGTCGTCACGAAAAAACTTTTTGAGCGTATGAGGCGGATCGTTGATCAGCGATTCTAAAGTCTTTACGTCGTCTGGCGGCACCCGATTTTTAGCTGCAAAGTTAAACACAATCAGATCAATCCTCGTTGACGTAATGCTTGCCGAAGAAGTGGCTCGATCTGCTTTCGAATGCTCTTGTTTGCAAAGCCGATCCACGCGATGTTCGATTCGAGGTCGAGCAGTGCATCGAGCGGTTCGCCGTTAACTTTTGTCACGATAACGCCCAGCTCGCGGGCGATAAGCTCGGTGCAAAGATCGTATGGATGCGAGCAAATTCCCGAGTTCGTTTTCAGATCCGGCATCAAACGCATCAGCGGGCGCAGATCGGCGATAAAACGGTCGTGACCGGCCATCAATTCGTACAGCTGTCCGCCGCTCGAAATATACTGGTCCTCGAAGCACTGCGCCTTGTCGGGATGCGGCGGCCCGAGGACCGATTCGACGATTTCGTCATCGATCGCTGCAAGCTCGCTTCTTCCGCCGGGAAAAAATCGCGATATCGTTGAAAAGCCTTGTTCAATGGTCGACACTTGCGACGGCCGCAAGGTAAGTTTCCTCGTGGAATGATCGAGACGATTGTAACGCTCCGCTTTTGCTCCTTCGCCTCGAAACGCCCAAAGCACGTCGGAGAGATACTGCTTTACAAGCGGAATCTCGGTTTGGATCGCAAATTCTATATCGCGTAAACTTGCCGACTCTCCGCGATTCCGTGCAACGCCGGTCAGTATCCACGCGCTTCGTTTTTGATACATCAGACCCCGGGTGCCGTCGATCGGATCAACGATGATCCGCCACACGGCGTCCCTCTCATTAGCTCCGTGCGGAAGGACGAGCTTTCCCTTTTCGATGCCTTCGGCGATCAAAACGATTGGAGTGACAGAAGCGATCTCGCGTTCGACAAAATCGATCAACACATTCTCGCTGACCCTATCGACGGCGAAGATCGTGTCGCCGGCATCGTCAGAGGCAACGGCCGAAAGCGAGTCGATGCTTCCCTGTTCGCATGCCTCGACAACGCTACGGCGGATCGTTTCGTGCAGCAGCTTCAGAGGCTCGAACAATCTTTTGATGTCGTTCACGCTTTTTGCCTAAGTTTGTAATGAACGCCGGACAGAGCCTGCAACTCCACCGCTTTTTCCTCGGGCGAAGTGTCGCTCAAGAAATTACCGCCGCCGATCTCGGGTCCGGCTAGATACTTCAATAGATTAAGCTTTCTGAGCGGCGGATGAAATTCGATATGAAAATGAAAAGTTCCGTAGTCGCCGCCCGTCGTCGGAGCCTGATGCAGAACCATCACATACGGAAACGGCGTCTCCCAGAGATTGTCGAATCTGATCAGAACGGTTTTTAAAACGCTTGCGAGGTCTGCGATCTCGGTCGGCGACAGATCTGCAATGGTGGGGCACGTTCTCTTCGGTGCGACGAAGATCTCGTAGGCATATCGGGCGAAATACGGAAGAAACGCAATTGCGGAATCGTTCTCGGCAATGATTCGCCGTCCGTCTGACTTCTCCGCACGGATGATCTGCTGAAAAAGTATCTTTCCGTGTTCGGCAAAATAATCTGCGCCGGCCCGAACCTCATTCTCGATCGTCTTGAACACAAAATTGTTCGCGTATATCTGGCAGTGCGGATGCGGATTGGAGACGCCGACCGCCTCGCCCTTGTTCTCAAAGATCAAGACGTGCTCGATCTCTTTTCTCGAACGGAGGTCCGAATACTGTTCCTGCCAGGTGTGAAACAATTCTTCGATGTCCTTATTATTTAACTCGGCGAGTGTAAGGTTGTGCTTTGGGCTGTAGCAAACGACGCGAGAAATTCCGGTCGCTGGCCGGGAGAGGTAAGGTACAGGTGGAGCAACGAGGTTTGTCGGAGCATCCATCGCGACGCTCGGATGATCGTTATCGAAAACGAAGTTCCCGTCGTAGGTCGGATTTTTCTCTCCGCTTACGCGGGTATTTCCCGGGCAGAGATAGCAGTCCGACTCGTATTCGGTCAACGCGCTCTTCGTCTCGGATACGGTTTCGCCACTCCACGGCCTTTCTTGCCGATGGGCCGCCACGATTACCCACTCCTCGCGCAAAGGATGCCAGCGTTCTTCCCAAGTCATATCATTCTCTAAAAAGACTGTATTATCTATCAAAACTTTAGCCCAGCGATATATTTCCGGCAAGTTGAGTTAATCGGTTAAATGACTCTTTTATTCGAGGAATTCTTGTGATACCTTCTCTAATTATTTGGTTTTACCAATTCTTTGAGTCACCCGGGTTTGTTTCGGTGAGAAACGCGTTCTTTCGACGGAAACGGAAACAGCCGTTGCTCACGAAGATAATGAAAAGAAGATCAATAGTCTCGCGAAGCGATATCTTCGCGATCCTTATCACTATTGCGGTGCTGACCCTATCGGCGACAGCCGCGATACGGCCGAAGATCACGAGAGAATCGTTTGGGAAGACCGCGGCCGGAACGTCCGTCGAGATCTTTACCTTGACGAACGGAAAAGGAGTAGAGGCCAGGATCATGACCCTTGGCGGCACGGTGGTCTCGCTCAAGGTCCCGGACAAATTTGGAAAGCTCGCCGACGTTGTTCTAGGCTGTGATTCCGTCGCTGACTATGAAAAGGCCACTTTTTATTTCGGAGCCTTGGTCGGACGTTACGCAAACCGTATAGCTAAAGGCAGATTTTCGCTCGGCGGCAAGGATTACTCTCTCGCGATAAACAATGGCGAGAATCACCTGCATGGCGGAATTCGCGGCTTCGACAAGGTTGTCTGGACCGCAGCCACTTCGAGTGACGCTCAAGGCGATCATCTAAGTCTCAGTTATCTGAGCCGCGATGGCGAAGAAGGTTATCCGGGCAATTTGAACATTACCGTCGTCTATACACTGACGGAAAAGAACGAGCTGAAGATCGAATATTCGGCCACGACCGACAAAGCCACAGTCATTAATCTGACACATCATTCGTATTTCAATCTCGCCGGTCCCGGACACGGCGACATTCTTCATCACGTTGCGACGATCTATGCAAAAACGTTTACGCCGACCGACGCGGGATCGATACCGACGGGAGAACTACGCAAGGTAGCGGGAACGCCGTTTGATTTTACCAAGCCGCGGGAGATCGGGTCCCGCATCAGCGACACAGACGAACAGCTTAAATTCGGTAACGGCTACGACCACAATTGGGTCTTGGATAAGGCGCCTGGAAAACTTGGTTTGGCGGCGACAGTGTATGAGCCAAAAAGCGGAAGACGACTTGGCGTTTTCACGACCGAGCCCGGAATTCAATTCTATACAGGCAACTATCTAGACGGCGTACTTAGAGGCAAGAGCGGAGCGATCTATCCCAGGCGCTCAGGCTTTTGTCTGGAAGCTCAGCATTTTCCCGATTCGCCGAATCAGCCCACGTTTCCGACAACACAGCTTTTGCCGGAACAGCGATACACGCAGACGACGATCTATAAATTTTCAGTGAGATAAAGACTTTTTCAGGTTCGCGAGGCCCGAAACATGAAGGCAAAAATATTGATCGTTTTGGCGATCTTGCTCATTTCTGTCGGAGTTTTGTATTCGCAGAACGGCGACGGGATCAAATTGCCTTCGCAGGATCTGTCGGCGGCATTTGGCGAGAGGGCTTTGACCGTTGGCGGATTGTTTTACGAAACCGCGGCCGGCCGCACCACTTTTTCCGGCGACCTGGCCGGTAAGGCCGACAAACGCGGTGCGGTTAATTTCAGTAAGACAATGGCGGATGGACGAGCGATCGCAGTTTCCATCACGCCGCGAGGCAGCATTTTTGATATTAGCCTGACCGCGACCCCTGCGACGGGAATTACTAAATGGGGATTGACGATCGACGCCGCCGCGAAAGAATATTATACAGGGTTGATGGAGCGGGTCGTTGACGGGCCGCAACAAGCCTCGTGGGCTCCGGACATCAAGGAGGCAATGAACCTGCGCGGGCAGAAGGTCGAGATGATCATCAAGCCGACGACCTCGATCTACGCGCCGTTCTATATTTCTTCGCGAGGCTACGGAGTTTTTGTACAAGGCGATTGGCCCGGATATTTCGACGTTGCCGCCGGCGATCCCGGCCGTATAAGGATTGAATTCGAAGGCCCGCGATTCGAACTAAAAATCTACATGGCAAAGACACCGGTCGAGATCGTGAAAGCCCATTCCGTCGACGCCGGGCTGCCGGTGTTGCCGCCAAAGTGGATGTTTTCGCCGTGGCGTTGGCGTGACGAGCACACACAGCGAGCCGCCTATTATGACGGAACGCCGGTGACGCAGCCATTCAACTCCGAGGTAATGGAAGATGTTCTCTTGATGAAAGCCTACGGTATTCCGAACGGCGTTTACTGGATCGACCGTCCCTGGGGTCCGGGGAAGATGGGCTACGACGATTTCGATATCGACTCCAAACGTCTGCCGCACTTTGAAGCGATGGTGAAATGGCTCGAATCGCAGAACACTAAGACCGTCCTATGGATCGCTCCGTTCTTCCAGGGCAAGATGTCCGATGAGGGAACGCAAAAAGGTTATACGCTGGCCGATCAGGTCAGGCCCGCGAGCGGGAATAATTTCCCGATGGTCGATCTTTCGAATCCTGATGCAGAAGCATACTGGCAGGCTGGAATCGAAAAACTCTTAAAGCTTGGCGTCGCCGGATTCAAACTTGATCGCGGAGAAGAGAATATCCCGGATGACGGGCCGCACAAGATCTTTGACGGACGTACTATCCGCGAAAATCGAAATGCCTACACGCCGATGTACGTCAAAGCGGTTTACGATATCGCCAAGAAATACCGGGGAGACGATTTTGTGTTGATGCCGCGAGCGGCTTACACCGGCACCGCACAATACGCAGCGAATTGGGGCGGCGATATCGGCGGGACGCAAGAAGGTTTGCGGGCATCGATCATTGCAGTGCAGCGTTCGGCGGTGATGGGCTATTCGAATTGGGGATCGGACACGTGCGGATATAATCAGCAGTTGCTCGAGCAGGAAGTCTGCGGACGCTGGCTAGGTTTCAGCGCCTTCACTCCCATTATGGAAGTTGGGCCGACAAAGAACGTCGCGTTCTGGAACATGCCGCGTGAGCCGAAATATGACGCAACGCTGATCGCTATCTGGCGTCTTTACGCGCGCCTCCATCAGCGTCTTGTTGACTATTCTCATGCGTCGGCTGAAGAAGCTCATCGAACCGGAATGCCGGTAGTTCGGCCTCTCTTTTTGGTTGATCCCAAGGCTCAGGCGGCATGGGATAATTGGTGGACATATGAATATGGCCCGGACATTGTTGTCTCACCGATCTGGGAAAAAGGCGTTACGGAACAAGATGTATATTTGCCGTCCGGCAGTAAATGGACGAACGCTTGGGACGGAAAAGCGTATAACGGCGGCCAAACGGTGAAGATCAAAGTTGATTTTCACCAGATACCGATTTTTACTCGCGTCGGATCCAACGTAGATCTCGGCGACCTGAACAAAGATTGGAATGAATCTGTCGAGATCGCTCAGAAAAGGCCGGACCTGAAGACTCTAGAAACCGATGTGAAACGGTGGTTCGGCGCTTTTCAAAAAACGGGAAGCGGTTTGGTAAAACGTTAGTTTTGTCATCATGAAACAAGTTTCGATGCTTCTGGTATTTTCTCTCCTTGGGGCCTTCGCGTCGATCTTTCCTGCTCAAAATACGTCAGCACGAAGCACGGGCTTTTACAACGTAACTGACTTTGGCGCGACGGGCGACGGTAAAACTCCGGATACTGACGCCATAAACAAAACGATCGACGCTGCGGCTGCAAAAGGCGGCGGAACAGTCTTCTTTCCTGCCGGTACATATCTCAGCTTTTCGATCCGCCTTAAAAGCAACATCACACTTTATCTCGATAACGGAGCCACAATTCTCGCCGCCGATCCTAAAGCGGATAAGGGAAGTTACGACGTTCCCGAACCGAATGAGTTCGACATGTATCAGGACTTCGGGCATTCGCATTGGCAGAATAGCCTGATATGGGGAATCGGCGTCGAGAACGTTGCAATCATTGGACAGGGGAGAATCGATGGCAAAGGACTGACGCGTCGAAGCCCTGGGCCGCGAAAGCCGCGTACAGCCGGCGAGACGCCCGCTAGTCTTGGAGCCAATGTTTCACCACTCGGCGAAACTTCGGACGTTAAAGAAATGAATGGCCTCGGCAACAAGGCGATCTCGTTGAAGCTTTCGCGAAACATAACTCTCCGGGATTTTACGATCTTTGAGGGCGGCCATTTCGCCCTGCTTGCAACCGGCGTCGACAATCTGACGATCGATAATCTTCGTGCTGATACAAACCGTGACGGATTCGACATCGACTCATGCCGCAATATCCGTATTTCGAATTCTTATGTTAATTCGCCCAACGACGACGCTATTGTTTTGAAAAGCTCTTATGCTCTCGGGTTCAATCGTGCTACGGAAAATGTGACTATTACGAATTCCCAAGTTTCGGGTTTCGATCTCGGGACCTTTCTCGACGGCACACTGAAGACGACGCAGGAGTTCGCACCCGACAAGGACCGACCGACGGGGCGATTGAAATTCGGCACTGAATCGAACGGCGGATTTAAGAACATTACGATCTCGAACATCAACTTTGCCCATTGTCGCGGCCTGGCGCTCGAAGCGGTTGACGGGGGATATATCGAGGACGTTTCAATCTCAAATATTACGATGCGGGATATATTGACCGCCCCGATCTTTATTCGTCTAGGTGCGAGACAACGCGGTCCAGAGGGAACGCCGATCGGCGGCATCCGCCGCGTGAATATCACCAACGTAATCGTCTCCGATGCTGAATCTAAATACGCCTCGATCATTGCGGGTCTCGGTGGACACGACATCGAAGACATAAAGTTGAGCAATATCCGCATCCACTACAAAGGCGGCGGCACGACAAACGATGCGGCTCGCGAGGTTCCCGAAAACGAAAAGAGCTACCCCGAACCAAGTATGTTCGGCGTCCTCCCTTCATCGGGTTTCTATATTCGCCATGCACGGGGAATCACTTTCGATAACGTCGAGATGTCGTTCGAGAAAGAAGATCTCCGACCGGCATTCGTACTCGACGATGTGAAAAATGCCGAATTCTTTCGCACCAATGCTCAACTTTCTGGCGGCGCAAAACTATTCTCGCTGCAAAATGTGACGAATTTCTCCGCCGCTCAAATGCGCAGCCATGAGGACATAAAGATCGCAAACGCCGAAAAGAGAGAATTTTAACGATGGTGATCAAGTGGGGACTAATCGGTGCAGGCGACATTGCGCGAAAGCGTGTCGCGCCGGCCCTGCGCGATCTGCCCAATTGCGAACTGGTATCGATAAGTCGATCACGATCGGATCTTGCCGAAACATTTGCGAAAGAATTCGGCGCCCGGAAATGGTTTGCCGATTGGCTCGAATTGATCGCGGACGATGAGATCGACGCCGTCTATCTCGCAACTCCCGTCTATCTCCATGCCGAGCAGACGATCGCTGCCGCCGAAGCGGGAAAGCACATCCTTTGCGAAAAACCAATGGCGCTCAATGCTGCGGAATGCGATCGGATGATCGCTGCAAGCCGGGCCAATAACGTCAAACTTGGTGTTGCATACTATCGACGGTTTTATCCTGTGATCGCTCGGATGAAAGAGATCATCGATGCTGGTGAGATCGGAGCAGTCTCGGTTGCTCAGGCGAACGCGTTCGAATTTTTCGACCCGACTCCTGACAACTCGCGCAATTGGCTTCTCGAAAAAGATAAAAGCGGCGGCGGCCCGATGATGGATTTCGGCTGCCACCGGATCGAGGTTTTTATAAATCTGTTCGGGCGCGTCCGAACGGTTAAAAGCCTTGTGTCGAACCATATCTTCCACCGCGAGGTCGAAGATACTGCCTCCGCGACATTCGATTTCGAGAACGGTACCTGCGCCTCGCTGACAGTGACCCACGCAGCAAAAGAGTCAGAAGACACACTCGATATCTACGGAACCGCGGGATCGATACACATTCCGGTTTTGAACGCCGGCGTAATGAAAGTTGTGAGCGAAGATCGGGAACGAATCGAATCTCATCCTCCTCATGCGAATCTCCATTTACCACTGATCGAAGATTTCGCGGATGCAGTATCCACGGGGCGCGAACCGCAGGTGGACGGCAATACGGGGCGTGAAGTCGCACGGTTGATCGACGAGATATACGGTCGAACGGTTTAGATTGAGTCTAGGTATCAGATGGCTGTCAGGGTTTAAATACTCAATAATTATGAGAACGATCGCAATGTTTGCTGCATTTATCCTGCTGTCTCTTGCCTTGTCCCACGTTCTTGTCGGCGCTCAGGAACCTGTTAAGCTAGCTGACGACGGCACGCAATTTACGCTCTCAAACGGCATCGTTTCTACAAAGATCGATAAACTTTCGGCTTCACTCACTACCCTCCAGTACAAAGACCACGAATTGCTCGGCCCGATGGGCGTTGATGGCTTTTGGGCGTTGCCCGCGAGCAATATGGAGTTCGGCTCTAAACGCCAATCGGCCATCATTCTTGATCCAAAGACCAATAGTGGCGAAAGAGCGATCGTTTCTGTAAATTTTACGTACGACGGCGACGCGAAGAGCGTTCCCGCCGACATCGAGATCCGTTATTCGCTCGCCCGGGGTGACTCGGCACTTTACCTTGAGGAGATACTTCATCACCGTCCGGAATATCCGCGCCTCGCGTATCCGGTCGGTCGATTCGTCATCAAGCTCAACGACGACATCTTTGATTGGATGACGGTTGACACCCGCCGCAGTATGCAGATGATCACCGCCGAAGACTGGAATCACGGCACGGTGATGAACATGAAGGAGGCACGGTTGATGAATAGCGGCGTGATGAAAGGCCAGGTCGAGCATAAATACGATTACGCTGCGATCCAGTTCGATACGCCTGCCTACGGTTGGTCGTCGACAAAAGACAAGATCGGCATCTGGCTGATCAACCCGAGCAACGAATATATGAGCGGCGGGCCGACCAAGCTCGAACTCATTGCTCATCGCGACGCGACGTTTACCGACAGCCTGACGGCCCCCGCTCCTGCCACCATTCTCAATGTCTGGAAAGGTCCGCATTATGGCGGCACGGTCGCCGACGTTGAAAAAGGCGAGGATTGGCGGAAGACGATCGGGCCGTTCATGCTCTATTGCAACACGGCCGATTCGCATGAGTCCGCTTATCGCGACGCCCTTGTAAGAGCAAAGAAAGCAGCCGTGGACTGGGTTTCCAACTGGGCGGCCGACGGCGACTACCCGGGAAGGTCGGATCGCGGCAGTGCTTCGGGCCAGGTGGTTCTAAAGGATCCTGCGAGCAAGATGAGCAATGTGCTCGTGGGCTTGACGCACCCCGATTACATCCTGGCGAACGGTGAAAAGATCGATTGGCAGCGCGACGGAAAGTATTACCAGTTCTGGGTACGTGGCGATTCCAGCGGAAAATTCTCGATCAAGAATATTCGGCCCGGCACTTACACGCTTCACGCGTTTGCGGACGGAGTTCTTGGTGAATACTCAAAAGCGGATATCACCATTGTCGGCGGAAAAGCCATCGATCTCGGGAAACTCGATTGGCAGCCTGTGCGTTTTGGCCGACAGCTGTGGGAGATCGGCGTTCCCGATCGAACCGCCGGCGAATTTCTACACGGCGATCATTACTGGCAGTGGGGCTTGTATAACCAATACCCGAAAGACTTTCCAAGCGACGTAAATTTCACGGTCGGCAAAAGCGATTTCCGTAAAGATTGGAATCTAATGCAAGTTCCGCGTGCAAAAGACGACACGGGCAAGAGTCGGGGCGACGAAACCACATGGACTGTCAGCTTTGATCTGCCAGATGTTCCGAAGGGAAAGGCGACTCTCCGCATCGCTCTTGCGGGTATCGAGACAAAAACCCTGACGCTAAAAATGAACGACCAGCAGATCGGCATCATCGCTAACCTTCCGAACACAAGCGTCATTCATCGCGACTCGATTCGCGGCTATTGGCAGGAGGTGCCGATACCTTTTGACGCGTCCGTAATGAAGGCGGGCAAGAATGTTCTCAAGCTGATCGTTCCGGCGGGGCCCGTGATGAACGGCGTCGAATACGATTATCTTCGCCTTGAGCTCGATGAAAATAGAAAGCTCAATTAGACAGGCCTTACTCTTACCTTTGCCCCTTTGCGACTTTGCGGGGGAAAATTTCCCGCGAAGTCGCAAAGACGCGAAGATAAGAAAGTTTTGTTCGGTCATATTCGCTTTATTTTGCGCGAGCGCCGTCTACGCGCAGGACAAAGGCGTGCAGCGACAAAGCGTTTCCGATTCGGCGATCGATGTTTCGCACTACAGACTGACCCGAGTCTATTCGAACGATTTTCAGAAACCGCAAAAGATCGCGTTTGAAAAGGATCATATAAAACAGCAAGCCGATGGAAGTTGGAAACGAACGGGTAAGCCTGACCCAAAAGCGGAATGGATAGTCGAGGGAAATGGCGGAGTCAATATTCGCGATGGAAAATTGCGGGCATCTCCGGTGCCGTTCGATCAGAACGGCATAGCGATCGCGTCGGCCAAGCGATCGCATCTCGTGATATGGAACCGCAACATTTTCCCGGCGGATTTCCTTGCCGAATTTGACATGAGGCCGAACGGGTCGACCAACGGCCTCACGATAGTCTTCTTTTGTGCCACGGGAAAGAACGGCGAAGATATTTTTGATCTAGCTCTGCCGCCGCGACAGGCGGACTACAAAACGTATCACAGCGACGAGATCGCAAACTATTCGGATTCGTATTGGAGCCGAAACACGATGGAAGAAAGCATCTCGAACCGCATGCGCGAAAACCCCGGATTTGCTCTCGTCGCCGAAGGAGAAAGCCTGACAACCGGACCGACCGATGTTACGCATCACGTTCGCATTCTAAAATCGGGCGGACATATCGAGGTCGAGATCAACGGCAAGGTGATCTTCAAATGGGATGATACTGGCACTCCGCTCGGAGCGGGCCGTATCGGGTTTCGATCGATGGAAGGTGTCTCGCTGATCACCTACGACAATTTCAAAGTGTGGAAAGTGACCGAGAGATAAGACCCACCTTACTGCAAGGGCAGCCCCATAGGGGCGTAATGTTTGTAGAACGGACCAGTTTATACAACCCAGCTCCGTAGGAGCGGCACTAGATATTATATGCTGAAATTCTTGTTGATCGTCTCGCTCGTGTTTGTCTCGAGTCTTACCCTTTCTGCTCAATCGCGAGTCACAGCCTCTTTTGATAAAGACTGGCTCTTCCTCAGATCTGATTCCCAAGGCGTTGAACAACCGACCTTTGACGATTCGACGTGGAGAAAGGTCGATGTCCCTCACGACTGGAGCATCGAGGGGCCGTTCGATGCAAAAAATCCGACGGGCGGTGCCGGTGGATTTCTGCCGGCCGGGATCGGATGGTACAGAAAGCATTTTACTTTGCCGGCAACCCAATCCGCGCGTCGAGTATTTATCGAATTTGACGGAGTGATGGCGAACAGCGATGTGTGGATCAACAACTTTCACTTAGGTCGTCGTCCGTACGGTTATGTCAGTTTTGGATACGACCTTTCGGATCATCTCAATTTTGGCAAAGACAATGTTATCGCCGTGCGGGCCGACAATTCCGGGCAGCCGGCCTCTCGCTGGTACACCGGTGCGGGCATCTATCGTCATGTTCGGCTGGTAACGACCGATGGGGTCCATTTAGAAAAATGGTCGACGTTTATAACGACCCCAAAGGTCGCTAAACAAGAGGCAACGGTAAATATCGCGAGCAGCGCTGTAAACGCTTATGGAAAGCCAGCCCAAATATCATTCGACGTAAAGCTCTTCGACGACAAAGGAAAGCAGGTCGGAGCCTCGTCAACAAAAGCGGCAACGATCGCGGGCAGCGGATCGTCGGCGCTCAATTTACAGATCCCTGTAAAAGACCCGCGTCTATGGAACCTCGACTCGCCCGCGATGTACAGGGCGGTCGTAAGCGTCGTTTCAAACGGTAAAGTCATTGATTCGGAATCGATCCCCTTCGGCATTCGCGAATTTCATTTCGATCCGGCTACGGGTTTTTGGCTCAACGGTAAAAATTTCAAGATAAAAGGTGCGTGCCTGCATCACGACGGCAGCGCGTTCGGAGCGGCCGTGCC
>JBDTXM010000081.1:0-14018 GCA_040006215.1 Acidobacteriota bacterium | reverse complement strand
TTGTTTTCCTCGGGTAAATTTGTGGTCCAGTTGATCAACTCGAATTTGAAGCACTATAGATATGACCTAGTGTGGGAGAAAAACCTCGCCGTGGGCCACCTCGACGCCAACCAGCGGCCCCTACGATCGCACGAGTACATCCTAGTCTTCTCGAAGCTTTACCGCGGTAGCTGCTACAATCCGCAAATGATCACCGGAAAGCCGCACACGATCGGCGTTGGTAAGTCGCCAAAACATTACGGCACAACCCGCGGCGTCCGAACGCCTCGGGTCACTGATCAATATCACCCGAAAAGTGTTCTTCGTTTCAACAACACCCGAACCGGCCGTTCCCTTCACCCGACGCAAAAGCCGATCGACCTAATGAACTGGCTTGTTAGGACCTACAGCAACCGCGGCGATCTCATCCTGGACCCATTCGCCGGCTCCGGCTCAACGCTAGTCGCCGCGGCCGCCCACGGCCGCAGAGCGATCGGCATTGAGCAGAGCGAGTCGTACTGTAATATAATTACGAGTCGGCTCAAACAAATTGTGAGATCTACCTATTGATGGACACGAAAGATTGGCTCCTTGTAACTGGCCCGATTGTCGGAATAGTACTCGGTGGCACTATAACGACAATCGGCAAATTCCTTGAACTTAGGCACTTGCGGAAAGCCGAGCTCCAGAATCTGCGTCTGGCGAGACTTGAACGATTACATGAGTTGGCTTCGGAGATGATCACCCTCTCAACTACGTTCAGTATCAAGATTGGGGCGGCTGGCCTAAAAAATCTTGGAGCGACACAGTTGGAGGAGCTTCTCGCAGCGGAAAGTCGAATCCTCGGCGAACAATTCGCAAAGATTAACTCATTGCAGAGAATCTATGCTCCATCTCTAAAATTACACCAGGGAGGGTTGATTGTGGTCATGGAGGATCTAAACCGTGTACTTCATTCGGGTCCCATAACTGATGTTGACTCGCGACTTGCAGAAGTGCACAAGCGCTGCAGAGATTTTACTGAAGGGATCGAGGCCCAAATAAACGACCTGATCGGATGATTACTAGGGAATTTAAAGTTGACTGTGTCAACAGACTCTCGATCTAGAATCCCACTGCTATCCCAAAATTCCCATCGTTATCGTGTTTGACTGACTAAGATTATCGTGTTCCCCGTCAAAGCCGACCCGCCCCGGCATTGTTCCACCGTTTGCTCGATTTTTGTAGGACAAATTCGTCCGCGAAAACCGAACCCGGCAGATCGTAAATTCAAACGATTTGCCCGCAAGGTCTAGGTCTTGTGAATCGCATATTCGCATCTCTACGGTTAACGCCTGAGCACCGGTCGGAAATCCTCCCGCGAGGATTTTAGCAGATATTTCACATATTGCAAGATGTTTTATTTATGAATCGCCTTGGTCAAAGCCGAGATCTCCCCAACCAGATAGAGCGAGCCGGTGACGAGGATTATGCCGTCATTATTGAACTCGTTGGCTTTTTCAAAAGCTTCGGCGGCTGTCTCAGTTAAAATTACTCGCTCGCGGTCGTAATTATTCGGTAAAAGTCTGACGATCTGCTCGGCCGTTAAGGCCCTTTGGTTGGCCGGTTTCGTTAAGATAAGCCGCTCGGCTTTTGGTAACAGTATCTCCAGGATCGCAGCGACATTCTTGTCCTTCATCGCCCCGAATATCATTGTTATCGGATTGTCGCCAGTTTCATCTAGAAAGTCCCGCAAAGCTATCGCTCCACCGATGTTGTGAGCCCCGTCAAATAAGTACTGTCCCCGAAACTCAAGCCGCCCGGGATGCCAGGCATTTTGTAAACCTTCAAGAATGCGGACTTCCTCCTCGTCGCTTTCACAATCAAGAAACCTTCCGTGATACAAAAGAGCTCTTGCTGCCTGCAATGCCGTCTGAGCGTTCTCGATCTGATGTTTTCCTTTCAGGCCCAGACGGATCGGCGGAAAATCAATCAACGACATTCCGACTTTCACAGTGCCATCGCCATTACTGAGTGTCCGCCACGGCTCGTATTCATCGTTTAGAGGCTCGATCCCGAGGTCACTGCAATGTTTTCGCAGTAGTCGCATGACCTCACGCGACTGATCGCCCAAAATCACATCCCGAGTTTCCGCAGTAATTATCGCTGCCTTCTCCGCGGTGATCTCTTCGATCGTCTCGCCAAGATATTCCTGATGATCGAAGTCGATCCGAGTGATCACGGCAATCTCGGCATTCGCTGCAGTCGTCGCATCAAGCCGTCCGCCGAGTCCCGTTTCAAGTATCGCAACATCGACTTTCGCTTCGGCGAACGCGACCAATCCTATCGCCGTGATCTGCTCAAAAAATGTCGGGCGGTATTCCAGTTCGCCTTTTCCGAGTAGACTCTCTGCCGTCTCGCGCACAAATGTCGCATGACGGGCAAGATCGTCTTCGCTAATATCCGCGCCATTTATCCGTATACGCTCGGTTATTGAAACAAGATGCGGCGATGTAAATGTGCCGGTTTTGATACCCGCTGTATTGCAGATCGAATCAAGAAACGCGCAAACGGAGCCTTTGCCGTTGGTACCAGCGACCTGCACTTTTATGTAGTTATCTTGCGGATCGCCGAGTTCAACGAGCAACCGGCGGATATTCTCGAGGCCGAGCTTCATCGCCGAGACCTCGTTGCCCAGGCTGAGCAAATAATCCAATGATTCCTGAAACGTGTATAACTTTGCTACCATCTAAGTGCGGGAAGCCTTAATTTTATGAACAAATTTTATCGGTCTTTGATCGCGATCTCGGGTGTGGTCGCCGTTCTCACATATGTTGTCAGTGCGAAGACAACGAGACCGGCTGAGACCAACGGCATCCTGTACAAGATCACCGGCAACGGCCTGACGAAGCCATCATATCTTTTCGGGACGGTCCACGTCATTTGTAAGCAGGACATGTTTTCGGAGGACAAGCTTGGCGGATATTTGGACCGGACGGACCGCCTCGTAATGGAGATCGATCTGGACGATATGGGCGAGATCGCGGACATGGCAAAAGGCCTTTCGCTGCCCGATGGCAAAACGCTAAAAACGATCCTGACGCCCGAGCAGTATGCCAAGGTCGATGAAATGGTGACGAAGGCGCTTGGGTTTTCGGCGGACAGGGTCCAGACGTTCAGCCCGGTCGCCCTTCAGGTAATGATATTGTCCAGCCCGAAAATGCTCGGGTGCACGTCGCCGTCGGCCTACGAGATCCTGCTGACAAAACTCGCCGGTGCCAAGAAAAAGCCGATCGAGGGACTGGAAACAGCAGCATTCCAACGCGGTGTCGTCGATAAACTTCCAGTTGAGGCTCAGGCGAAAGCTCTGTATGAAATGGCACTGGATCCCATGAAGTCGGTGAACGAATTCAAGCAGCTAGTTGCCGTTTACAAAATGCAGGATTCGGAAAAACTCTTCGAGACGATCGGCGCGCAGCTCGGCACAAATACTGAAATGGAATCACAGCTGGTCGGTGCGAGAAATAAAACTTGGGTCCCGAAGATCGAAGCGATGATCAAAGAAAAGCCAACCTTCATCGCCGTCGGCGGCGGCCACCTCGGGGGAAAGAATGGCCTGGTCGCCGCTCTTCGCGGCCAAGGGTACAAACTGGAACCGATCAAGCTTTAGATTCTTCCGTCTTCTCGTCACTTTCCTTGGGTGGCGACTTCATTATCAGTTCAGAATTATCTTGGATGAATTGAGTTGATCGTTTGAAGTCATGTCTGATATTTTGAGTCAAATATTTGACCCACTCAGGTTCTTTCTCCCGGCGAATGTCTGCCCATAGCGCGAGTGCGTACCCCCAGTCCATTTGGCTGAGATAGCCCGTTCGATTGTAGCCCCATGAATATGAACCGTTATACATTCGGAATGCCGAGTTAGCTCCAAAGATCCCGAGGCCAAAGATCACTGTGCATAGATCGGTAAGCGGCTCGTTATTTTCTTTTAGCCGGCCTTCACCCAAGAGTTTGAGATGGGCGAGTTCGTGTGCTATCACTGCGATCAACTTTTCGGGAACTTTGAGAGTTTTAACCTCTACGCCAATATGGAATTTTCCATCTTCTTCTTTTCCCCGATAATGGCCAGCCGAATATCTTTCATGATCGACCTGCTTTAGAAAGATTCGCGCGTTCAAGGCCGAACCCGACTTTAATTCCGTTGCGGCTTCTTGATATGGATCGATCTCAATGTCATCCGGATCGAGGTCCATTTGCGGAGCGACAATGTCGAGCACATTGAAGGCGGTTTCCTCCAAAACAGCGAAATTAACCGGAAAATGTTCGGGTGTAGGCGTGAGAATAGGCTTTTCTCGAAGGGCTGTGTCTCGAAATGCGCGCAAGAGCCATACGAAACACGAATCGATCCACTGCCTGCGCTTCTCCTCGACAGGGCATTGGACGCCAGATTTGACAGGCCTGAACTTCACAGGAGCTATGAGCTGAGCAATCGCCGGTGGTAGTTGATCTGGCCTAAATGATAGTAGGTATGGCCGACGAGATATGTGTAGAAATATTCCGTGGTCATTGTGTGGCCAAAAACTTCGATCGGGTATATCTTTGCGAAGTCTTCGGGCGTGAGTTTTTCGAGGGTGTTTTTTACGGCGGGAAATGTCGCGGCTATTTCAACAATGAGCTTTTCTTTTGAGACGTTCTTATCAGCAAACTCTGTATCGCGGTCGCGGACATAACCACTATCGCCGAGAACTGCTCCGAAAAAGTGGTTAAGATTGCCAATGAGGTGAAGCGTAAGATTGCCTCCCGAGTTCGGTATCTCGCCGGTCGTCTTCCACAGATCATCTTCTGAAGCGTACTGTTCAACCTCAGCCTTGAGTTTATTCAAGACTTGTTCATAATGCTGAATGAGAGTTTCGTTTAGCATAGAAGATCCTACCTTACTTCGCGCGGGTTTCCGCTCCATCTTTCATCATAAAATCGAGAACACGGACGATCGTGTCCTTCATTTCGCGACGGTCGACGACCATGTCGACCATTCCGTGTTCGAGTAGGAATTCGCTGCGCTGAAAACCTTTCGGGAGTTTTTGTCGGATCGTCTGCTCGATAACTCGTGGGCCGGCGAAGCCGATGAGGGCTTTTGGTTCGGCAAGGTTCACATCGCCAAGCATCGCAAAGCTGGCCGTCACGCCGCCCGTCGTTGGGTCGGTGAGTACTGAAATATAAGGAAGCCCCGCCTCGTGAAGCCGGGCAAGCGCCGCGGAGATCTTTGCCATCTGCATCAGACTCAGAGTTCCCTCCTGCATCCGGGCCCCGCCAGACGCAGAAAAAACGATAGCTGCTCCCCTGTTTTCCAATGCACGTTCGACAAGACGCGTGATCTTTTCGCCGACCGCGGAACCCATCGAACCGCCGATGAACGACATGTCCATCGCACCCGCGTAAACGAGATGTCCGCCCACCTTTCCGGTTCCGGAGACGATCGCCTCAGGCAGTCCCGACGACTTTTTAGCCTGCTCGATACGGTCTTTGTAGGGTTTGGTATCGACGAACCCAAGCGGGTCGCCCGAGGTCACTTCTTCGTCTAATTTTTTATACTTACCGTCATCGAACAGCATTGCCAGCCGATCGCGAGCGCCCAGACGAAAATGATACGCACAATGGGTGCAAACCTGATGAGACTCGGCCAACTCGCGGGTGTAAAGCGGGCTCTCGCACTCGGGGCATTTCACGAAGATGCCTTCGGTCTTGACGGTGCGTTCCTCGTCGTCGTCTTGACCTTCGATCTTAGGTCTATCTCTGCGAAACCAGGTCATAATCGGTTGGCGGTAGGCAATCAGCGGTAAGCAATAAAAACCTGTAATTCAAAACGCCTCTGTGCCGGAAACGAAAGGTTATCATACGGAACGGCGATCTTCGCAATTGGTCTATTTGAGGACCTCGAGCATTTGGGAATGGATGAGGCCGTTGCTGGCGACTATCGGCGGCTTGTAAATGTTGAATTCGGAACCATCGTAATACGACACGCGGCCGCCGGCTTCCTGGATAAGCAAATACCCTGCAGCGACGTCCCACGGATTGAGGCCTTCTTCCCAAAACCCGTCGAAACGGCCGCAGGCAACGTAGGCCATATCGATCGCGGCCGATCCGTCACGCCGCACGCCGCGTGCACTCATCAAAAAATCGGTCAGATGGCGTTCGAAGTTGGGTTTGCTTTTGAAATCGTAGGGAAAACCTGTCACCACCAGGCATTCGCTGAGCTTTTCGGCGGCGGAAACACGTATCGGCTTTCCGTTCAGCGATGCCCCTTGTCCGCGTTCGGCAGCGAACAACTCGTTTCGCGTCGGATCGAACGTCACGCCGACGACGATCTCGCCTTTATTTTCAAGAGCGATCGTCACGCAGAAACATGGATACCCATGCGCGTAATTTGTCGTTCCGTCGAGCGGATCGATGATCCATTTCCACTCCTGATCACCACCTTTGACGACGGCCTCGCCCGACTCTTCGGCCAGGATCGCGTGACGCGGATAGTACGACTTTACTCGTTCGATGATCAAAGCCTCGGACGCAAGATCAGCCTCGGTCACCAGATTGATGTCGCCTTTCTTCGAGATGCTGACGCGGCCAAATTTTTCGAGAAGCAGTTGCCCAGCCTCGCGGGCGGTTTCGATAGCAAAATTGAGCATCTATTTCTTCAATCGCCGGTCGGCGAGCACCAAAAACTCTCGGACCTGATCATCCCAAAAGATCCAGTCGTGGATGCCCGGATGTTCGCGGTATTCGTGCGGCACTTTTTTCTCAATTAGCAGCGCCTGAAAGTCACGGTTATTTTGGAAAAGAAAATCTTCGGTGCCGCATGACTGATAGATGTATGGAATGGCCTTCAGCTTTTCGGGCGATAATTCGCGGACCATTTTGAAAACATCATTGGCCGCCCTGACGTCGCTCCCTTCGGCTCCAAAGATAGCCGAAAGGCTTTTTCCAATAGCGGCTCCGGCTACTTTTTCGGTATAGTCGGTTGCTCCTATCGCTCCGCTAAAACTGCCCGCGACCGAGAACAACTCGGGATATTTCAAGCCAAATTTCAGTGAACCGTAGCCGCCCATCGAGAGCCCCGCGATCATGCGATGATCACGATCTGCTTGCGTTCGGAATTTCGAATCGATCTCCGGAACCAGTTCTTTGATGATGTAGCTCTCGTATTTGTCATTAGCGACGGTGACGCTATCGGTGTACCATCCGTCGCCGCCCTCAGGTGTCACAATGATGAATTTGTAATTAGCCGCAAATTCCGTGAGCTTGGTCTTGTCGGTCCAATTGTCAAAATGACCGCTTAGCCCGTGAAGAAGGTAGATGACCGCGTAACGGTTTTTCGAGGCCGCGTAGTCAGCAGGCAGGATAATGCGATACGGCATTTTTCTCGCCATCAACTTGCTGTCCAGTTCAGCGTTCTGATATTCGAGTTTGAAACTTAAAGATGCAGAAGCCGCTGCCGATGAAGTCGTCTGAATCGACTGTGGAAAACCGGAGCTGACAAGAAAAAAAGCGACCGCGATTAGCGAAATTATCTTTTTCATAAGCTATCCAAATATCTTTCCGAACCAGCCGTGTTTTTCGTCTTTGTGAATCACCTGCGCGAGCTCGCCGGCGTCGAACCACGCGCCGTGGCATTTGTCGCACACGTCTATTTTGATCCCTTCGAAATCGGTAGCGTGGAGCGTGCCGTCGCATTTCGGGCACTTGATCTCCAGGCTTTTGGCTTGATCGCTCGCGAGCTTTTCCTTCATCTTCGCGATCAGTTCCTGTTCCTTGCGGTGGAAATACTCGTTCTCGAGTGCCTGTCCGCGATCTTCTAAATCAATCGGCATAAAGTGTTTCTCTCCTGTATTTTGCAAAGATAGCAGAGACGGCGGGATAAGAAAAGTAGGAAGAATCCTTCGCGCGGAACTTGCACGCGAACACGAATGAAGAAGACTGAAAATTCAGCTCTAGTAGTGGTTCGTGTCGTTTCGCGGACGGAATTGTTACGCTTCGGTCTTGTGGATCGAGCGCATGCGTTGGCGGGCTTTTTTGGATCGGCGGACCGGATCGCGGCGCTTGAGATTGCTTCCGGCCCAATCGGAGACCTGTTTCAGCGGATGCCATTCGAGGCTCTCGAGCGGCTGGACCTCACTCGACGCACCCTTCAATCGAAGCGTGCTGAACGCAACGAAAAAGATAGCGAAATTAAATAAGGCGCCGACCGCGACGACCATTTGGCCGGGTACCAGACCGACGGTCGCACGCTGAAAAAACAAGTCCCAAAATGCTTTGGTGCCGAGAGGAAAGGGGATCGGCGACGGATGAATGTAGATCTTCAGCGTCCACGAAAGTGCGAGCAAAATAAATATCCAGAGATAATTTGCACGCAGGCGTCGCCCGACGGCTTCCCAGACGCTGATCGTGAAATGCGGCGTCACCAGATCCGCCGCGATGTGATCGGCCCATTCCTTGTCAGGCGGGATCGTCCGGTGCGACAGCATGGGGGCAAAATAACCGGTCTCGAGAATGCGCACGCGGTTTGCCCAGACCTCGTAATATCGATAGCGGCGCGCCTCCATAAAAAGGAAGATCGAGACGAGTATCGAATTGATGGGGATCGCGAAGTGCGGGTTGTCCGGCGAGCTAAAAACGAACGAAAGCGTCGCACCTCCCGTTATCACGGCCCAGTTGGTCGTCGCATCGAGCCGTCCGCGCCAGACGTTTGACCGCTGGACCTCGCCGCGGTAGAAATGAGCGATCGCTGTGTTAAATTCGGCGGGCTGGAGCTTTTGAGCGATCGAGACAGGCGTCGTGGCCGGTTTTTGACCGCGCTTGCGTACCTCTTCCGCGAATGCCCGAAAAGATTCGGGGACCGTCGTCGTGTGAATTTCTTCCTCGGCAGTTGGCAGACCCAGCCGAGCGTCGTCTCTCATATTTGTGTAGGTCCGGGGTTAGGAAGTCAGGGAGGTTTCTTCCCATTCTCGATTTTACACTTTAACGTAGTAGATGCAAAGAGTTTCGCCTTCGGATAGAATTTCGATCTGTGCAGGAATCGGACAAAAAATGGATGCAGGCAGCGGTCGAATGCGCTCGTGAAGCCGCGGCGATAGAAGAGGTCCCCATCGGCTCCTGCATTCTCGACGAGAAGAGTGAACTAATTGCCTCCGCCTTCAATCGAACGATCACGGACAACGACCCGACCGCCCACGCTGAGATCCTCGCGATACGCGCGGCAGCCGCAAAGATCGGCAATTATCGACTTACAGGAATGACGTTATATTCAACCATTGAGCCCTGCGCAATGTGTGCCGGAGCGATCGTCAACGCCCGTATCAAACGCCTCGTTTACGGCGCGGCCGACGAACGTTTTGGGGGAATCAATACGCATTTTGGTATCGGCATAACTGATGTTTTGAATCATCGTATAGAGGTCGTTTCCGGCATCCTGGCCGACGAATGCCGTGCTCTAATGCAGGAATTTTTCCGCGTTCGCCGAAATCAAAATCAGTCGGAATAACTAATAACTGATAATTGAAGACTGAAAATTCGATCGTGTCATAATTATCAGCTATCAATTGTCACCTATCAGTTATTCGGCACCATCCTCCGCCAACTTGATATTTTTGCAGCCTAGCCTTTAGAATTAGTGATTCGCGGAGAGGTGCGAGAGTGGTTGAATCGGGCAGTCTCGAAAATTGTTGAACCTTAACGGGTTCCGTGGGTTCGAATCCCACCCTCTCCGCCAGCATTACTTTTTTCAGTTCTTTTATTAAAAGTTAAAACCTGATCAGGAGGATTGTCCTTATGCCTTTGACTCGAAGGTTGTCGGCCGAGTTTCTCGGGACGCTTTGGTTGGTTTTGGGCGGATGCGGAAGCGCGGTTCTGGCCGCCACGTTTCCGAGTACTGGTATTGGCTTTGCGGGTGTCGCCCTCGCGTTTGGTTTGACCGTGCTGACCGGAGCCTATGCATTGGGGCATATTTCGGGCGGTCATTTCAATCCGGCGGTGTCGATCGGTCTCTGGGCGGGACGCCGTTTCCCGGCCAGCGAGTTGCCGCATTACATAATTTCCCAGGTTCTGGGTGCGATCGCCGGTGCGGGAATTTTATACATCATTGCTAGCGATAAGCTTGGATTCAAGATCGGCGGTTTTGCGTCGAACGGTTACGGAGATCATTCGCCCGGCGGATATCAGATTCTCGGCTGTTTTGTCGCCGAAGTCGTTCTGACATTTTTCTTCCTGATCGTGATCCTCGGAACGACACATAAGCTGGCTCCCGGAAAATTTGCCCCGATCGCTATCGGTCTTTGTCTCACGCTCATCCATTTGATATCCATCCCGGTGACAAATACGTCGGTCAACCCAGCTCGATCGACCGGCCCCGCAATCTTTTCGTCGATATTTTCAGCACCGCGTGACACGTGGCCGCTAAGCCAGCTTTGGCTTTTCTGGCTTGCCCCTATCCTAGGTGCTCTGGCAGCCGGATTCTTTTACTCGTGGCTCGTGGGCGACGACGATGAACTGGCAGCGAACGAGGTCGTCGTGGTCGAAGAAACGATCCTCGAAGTTCCGGAAAGTTGATACCTGTAAACGTGGGCCCGTCCCGCCGAACAACCGTTTCGCGGGACAGCCCTTGGCAAATTACCCGAGAGCTTCTCGTCCCTGCCTGAGGAGAATTTTTAAGCTGAATGACTACCAAACACACAAATCTTTTGGCGGCGATCGCTGCCGTCGCCGTGCTGATGACAGTTTCGCTTGGCTGCAGCCAACTGGCAAAATTGCGGCAGAAGGGCACGAACTCAAGCAATACCGGACCTGCCTTCCCGACGCCAACGAAACAAGGCACACCTGCCCAGACAAAATCCGGCGTTGACGAAAAAACGCAGCTTTATATCACGAAATGCTTTAATCCGTACGCCAATAGCGTAATGGACAGCTATCAGCGTTACACCTCCTGGATCAAGGATGTGGACAAAGGCCCTACCGGTAAGGAGATGAATATCTACGGGCTCTACGAGATCCACGGCGACGGCCAGGATTGCGCGACGGCGATGGAGCAGGCGAATGACATGGACCCGGACCTTCCCGATGTCGAACAGGACGCCGCCGCATTTTCGTCAGCATTAAAGGACGCCATCGAAAAGGTCAATGACGTTTACAAATATTACGATCAAGGCGACTACAAGGACGACAGTTTCCAAAAGGGTAAGGAAGCTCACGCCGGATTGATCCAGGCATTCAAAGCGTTTGAGACTGCCGATAAGAAATTTGGTGCCGACCTCGATGGTCTCGAGGATCAGGTTTCGACCGCACGTCTCGACCAGATCCGAGACGACCCGAGCAAGCGGTTCGAATACACCGTTGTCGATTTCAACATGAAGGCCAAAAAGATCAGCAGCTACGCCCAGCACACCAAATACCCGGACATGAGTGCCGACGACCTGCAGAAGCTCGCCGACGATCTCGAACCCGCCATCAACGCGATGAAGGACGCCGGCAAGAGCAAAACGATGGCGAGCATGTATTTCAGCTCGGCCGATGAGCTGCTAAAAGACACCAAGGAGCTGATGCGTCGCATCCGCGACCATAAACCGTTCGATTCCTTCGAAAGAGGCGAATTGGGCACTGCCGGCGGTTGGATGGTCGAGGGTTCGCCTGATAAAGTTATATATGCGTACAATCAACTGATCAGTCAACGATCGCTGCTGAGCATTGGCGGCATGTAGGTTCTGATTACTTTGCGGAAAGGTGCAAGAGTGGTTGAATTGGCAGCATTGGAAATGCTGTGAGCTCGAAAGGGTTCCGTGGGTTCGAATCCCACCCTTTCCGCCATAAATTAAAGGCTAAAGGCGAAAGAATAAGGCTAAGGCGCGTGGAAAATCGGCGTTCCTAACTTTATCCTTTCGCCTTTATCCTTTATGCTTTAGTTTACGGCTTCAGGCTCCGCACAAGGTTTGAGTTGTGAACCCCGCTAGGCGAGGAATCGAGCAACGGTAGCGATTTCAGCTTGTGTTGCGGTTAAGTCTGAAGCCACCAGTTCTGGTAGATCGTAAGTCGTGAATCGTAAATTGAGGGTAAGATCAGACCTCTTTTACTATTCACGATTTTCGATTTACAATTCATTACTCGATGACTTATCAGGTAATCGCCCGAAAATGGCGGCCCCAAACATTTGAAGAGGTGACCGGTCAGGAAACCGTTACGCGCACGCTGCGTAACGCGCTGGAGCACGACCGGCTTCATCACGCATACCTTTTTTCAGGTGCCCGCGGCGTCGGTAAAACCACAACGGCCCGACTGCTTGCGAAAGCCCTCAATTGTCATAAAACTGATAAGCCGAACCTCTTCCCGTGCCGTTCAGATGCACCGGATGCCTGCCCGTCCTGCGTTGAAATATCGGAGAGCCGTTCGATGGATGTGCTTGAGATCGATGCCGCGTCGCACACCGGAATAGACGCTGTCCGCGACACTATTCTCGAGGGCGTCAACATCAATCCGGCCCGCGACCGGTACAAGGTGTTCATCATCGACGAGGTCCATCAGCTTTCAAAAGCCGCATTCAATGCGCTGCTGAAAACGCTGGAAGAACCTCCGCCTCGCGTCGTCTTTATCATGGCGACAACCGAGCTGCACAAGGTCCCGGAGACCATTCTGTCGCGCTGTCAGGAGTTTCAATTTCGGACGATCCAGCTGCCGAAGATCCTAGAGCGGCTAAAGGTAATTGCGGACGCTGAAAAGATCACGATCGAGGACCAAGCCCTGCGCGAGATCGCCCGCTCCGGCGAAGGCTCGATGCGCGACGCCCAGTCGAATTTTGACCAGGTGATCAGCTTTTCAGGCGATAAAATTACCGTCGCCGACGTGTCGAACGCACTGGGTCTTGCCAGCATCGCCATCTTAAAACGAGTCGTAGAGGCGATATCGACGAGCGACTCCAAAGCCGTGCTCGATGTCGTTGACGGCCTGGTTTCACAGGGGCAGGACACGCGAAACTTCTGCCGCGACCTGCTCGGATTGTTCCGGGACCTGCTGGTTTTGAAGGTCTCGGGCGGTTCCGCCGACCTGCTCGAAGGGGCAGTGCTCGCGGCCGATGAGATGACGCTCCTGGCCGAGCCTTTCTCGCCATCGGACCTGATTCGATTTTTCAATTCGATCGCCGAGACCGAGACAAAGCTTCGCGAAGCGACCCAATCGCGTTTCGTTCTGGAAATAGGCCTCGTCAAACTGGTCGAGATGCGAAGGCTGGCCGATCTTTCCACCGTCATAGAACGCCTGAACCAGGTCGAATCGTCGCTCGCTGGCGTCGAACTCCCCGTAGCGAAGGCCGCATCCGCGGCTGCCCCGGAAAAAAAAACTTTAATTCCTGAAATAAAGGGCGAGGCCCGTGTAGAAAGCGAGACCGTTTCGCCCGAACCTGAACTACTGCCCGTAGAAAACGACGTTCGGCCCGCTATTCCTCCGAACCAGGTCCCCGTTAATGAGTCGCTTCCTGAACCAGCAAAATTCGACCTCAGCTTTATCGACACCGTTCCCGTCCGCTTGCCGCAGATCACTTCTGAGGAGCTAGAGCACGCGGACGATGATTGGCTCGATTCGGCCTATGAGCGAAAACTCGCTTGGACGGGCGATGAACTTGGGCCCATCGCAAACGCCGACCAGCTGATAAAGGCTCTGGATATCGGCGGCCCGCCCGAAAAAGGCTATGTCTCCGGCCTGACAAACGGAAACGGCTCGGCCGCCGTTCGGATTCTCGAACGTCCCTATCTCATCCCGAAATTCGACGACGAAATCTCGGAAATTGTTGAGCTTCCAGAAGATCCGACCGAGGAGCAGATGCTCAGATTCGCCAACGCCCAACCGATAGTAAAACAAGCGCTGAGGGCGTTTCGCGGCAAGATCGTTGAGGTCAGCCGCCGCCCGCCGGGTAAATAATCCGAACTACGTGCCCAGTGCTTTCGTATTTTAGATATAATTGACAAAATCGTCGGATCACACGAATGAAAACAAAAAAGCCTCGAGCTAAATTCACTGGTTTCTTCGCG
>JBDTXM010000080.1:0-14089 GCA_040006215.1 Acidobacteriota bacterium | reverse complement strand
CCGGTACCGGGCGTCCCCCAAAGGAGAAAAGAAAATACAAGCTGGTTCTCGATCGCGAGCCGCAGAGGTTTGCCCGGGTCGGCGAGGTGGTGCTGTCCCACAAATTCGTCGAGTGAGCGCGGTCGGATCTGATTGGCAAGCGGCTCCATCTTTTTCCGTCCAATTTACCATAACGCCGTATCGATTTGATATTATACGGTCCCGTTTCAGACCGCGGAGTGTTTGGACGTACTGGCTTAACCTTATATAATGGCCTTCAACTATCACTCATTGTTATTGTTTTACTGATTAACGCCTGAATGAAGGAAGTCCCGGCCAAAATGCAGCGAAAGGGGGATTGGACACCCAGCGAAGGGTCGTTCAAGCGTTTCCTTGTGTGGCTCGATCAGGGAACGGACACCGAAGGGCAGTCGTATCTCGGTATGCGAGATCGGCTGGTAACTTATTTTGATAGAAAGAATTGCAGTTCGCCAGATGAATTGGCGGATGAAACGTTAAACCGCGTTACGCGCCGGTTGGAAGAAGAAGGTGATATCGACAGCGAGGCTCCGGCGAAATACTGCTATACGGTGGCGCGATATGTCTTCCTGGAATCGCTAAGGTCAGGCCGCGATAAGCATGTATCAATAGATGAGGCTTCGGAACAGGGCAAAAGGGAATTGGCGGCTGCAGAGGTTGATGGCGATAAGGAGCTAAAGGAAAAGATGCTTAGCTGCCTCGATCATTGCACCAGCAAGTTGGATGAACCTAGCCGCGACATAATAATCCGTTATTACTACGGAAAAGAACGCGAAAAGATAGATAACAGGCGAGCAATGGCGGAGAGTTTGGGCATTTCTGTCAATGCCCTGAGCATTAGAGCATGCCGTATCCGGGACAAGCTGGAGGGCTGTGTCGGAAATTGTGCAAAAGAGGTATGAAATGTTTTATTAGGGTTGTCTTATCAAAGTGAGACCAGCCGTCTCACCCCCTATACCAAGATGACTAACAGCTACGACAACCAAACACTTTTTGCCTATCTTCTCGGCGGACTATCCGATTCTGAATTGGAACGCCTTGATGAGATGACGTTTACCGACGGCGAGTTTGCCGAAGCGGTAAAAATCGCGGAAAAAGATCTTGTTGACTCCTACGTTGCCGGCGAACTGTCAGGCCCGATGCGCGAGCAATTCGAGTCGCATTACATGGCTTCGCCCATTAGGCGTGAAAAGCTCGCATTTGCGCGGGCTCTGGATAAATTTGCCTCCCATGCCGCAAATGCTCCGGACCCTACACCGGCGCCGCTGCGCGTGGCCGAGACCAAGGCCAGTAGCGGATGGTTCAAGGAATTATTGGAATCTCTCGGATTGCTGGGTGGGGGAAATCGGAGGTTTGCTTTCGCTGCAGGTGCGGCGATGGTCGTGCTATTGCTCCTCGGCGGATGGCTGATATTCAGAGGATCGGCCGAGAAGCGAGCGTCAGATATCGCTACTGGAACCAATAAGATCGAGAATCCGCCACTGCCGACAGCGACTCCCCTTCCGACTGCCAGCGGCGTTCCGATCACCGTTCCGACACCGAACACCAAGCCGACGATCTCGCCGACCCAGGAAGCTACGCCGACGCCCAAGCGAACGGTCGAGCCGTCGCAGCCGACGGTCGCAATGTTCGTTCTGCCGGCGCCCCTTCGGGGAGCCGGGCCGCTGACTCAGGTCAAATTGGCGCCCGGGACACAGTTTGCTCAGTTCTCGATGGGATTGGAGTCGAACGATTACACTTCTTACCGCGTCGAGCTTCATGGAGCTGGCGGCGGACCGTCGTTGTGGAATTCTGGAACCATGCCGTCACGTGGCAGCAAAACTGCATCCTTGAGTGCAAAGATCCCGACGAAACTTTTAAGATCGCAGATCTATTCGTTTACTGTCTCCGGAATTACCAAGGACGGCACTGCCGAAAACATCGGTGACTACTCGTTCCGTGTGATCAAATAGGCGAATGTTTCCGCGATGGTCAGAAAAACTGCCCCCGAACCAACTTTAGGCCAGTAAGTCTGCATCATAAACGCTTAGGTCATTGCGATCCCGATCTGATGAAGGTCGGGGTCTTTGATTTAGCGGAAGGTTTGCCGATCACCATCCACCACGCTCTGTGAGACAATAAGGAATATTCTCCCGACAAAATTACTGGACGGAGGGAAAGTTGATGCTGCCCTACTCATTTGACGTAAAGCGGTCAGGAAACCTGGCATTTGCAATTTTGACGATATCATTCGGCTTTTCTGTTTTCGCCACAGGCGAGGCATGCGCGCAGAGTACGGATGCCACGATAAAACTTGAAATCGGTAAAACCGTTGAGCGCCGGATAGCGGGCGGCCAGAACGAAGCCTTTCGACTCGACCTCGCGGCCGGCCAGTACGCAAGCATCGAGGTCGAGCAGCAAGGCGTCGACGTACGAATCCGGCTGGCTGACCCGACAGGGAAAGAACTGATCGTCTTTGACGATGACCCGCGCCCGACGGGTACAGAAACGGTCGAGATCGCTGCGCGGGCGAGTTCGGTCATTTCCTTGATCGTCGAGCCTAGCAGACGCACCGCAGCGTCTGGGCACTTTGAAATTATTCTTAAGGAACTGCGTGCGGCTACCGAGGCCGATCTGGATCTGGATGACGCCAGACGGGATATGTTTCAGGCGACCGAACTCTGGCGAGCCGGGAAGTTGGATGAGGCGTTGCCGATCGCGCAGAAGGCGGCCGATATCTGCGGCCGTCAACTCGGGCACGAAAGTTTTGAGTACGGACATGCTCTGTTTGTACTCGCCAATATTTATGGAGATAACGGCGATCTCGATAAATCGGTGGATCTCTACAAGGAAAGCATTCGAATAAAGGAAAAGATCGATGGGAAAGATTCCCTGTCGACCACGTCACTTCTAAATAATTACGCTACGGTCTTGAAGGACAAGGGCGATTATCCGGCCGCACAAGAGATTCTTCAGCGTGTCGTAGATATAAGGAGAAAGGGGCTCGAACCCGACCATCCCCTCATCCCTTCCGCTTTGATCAATCTGGCGAATGTTTATCGCAGCACGGGCAATGTGACGAAGGCAGCCGCACTTTTCGACGAGGCGCTAAAGATCCGCGAGAGGATCCTGCCGCCGAACCATCCCGATATCGCTCTCGTCCTCAACAATATCGCAAACCTTTACGATGATGTTGAGCGCTCGGAGCCATACCTGAAGCGGGCACTCGCGATTCGCGAAGAGGCGTTTGGACCGGACAGCCAGGAGGTCGCCCAGACAGTCTATAATTTTGCTGTCCTTTACGCGGATAACGGAGACTATGCGAAGGCTGAGCCGATGTGCCGGCGATCGCTGGCGATCTACGAGGCCAAGGCGGGCAAAGACCACTATTTAACCTCCTATCCGATGAATCTCCTTGCAGCCCTGGACAAGGAAGCTGGAAGGTTCGACGAAGCAGAGGCACTGTACAAGCGAGCGATCGCTATTAAGGAAAAGTCTCAGGGGCCATTCCATCCTGATCTTGCAGGAGCGCTTACTAATCTTGCGAACCTCTATACGGTAATGGGTCAGCCGGAGAAGGCGGTAGAGACGCAGCAGCGTGCTAACGAGATATACGAATTCAACACATCGCTGAACCTTTCCGTTGGCTCAGAACGAGAAAAACTCGCTTACTTGGCGACCCTTAATTTTATCCAAGATCAGACCTTGAGCTTAAATCTGCGAGCCGCGGACCATAACCAGAAAGCTATCGATCTTGGGCTCACTTCATTGCTTCGAAGGAAAGGGCGTGTCCTCGACGCGATGTCCGATGGTATGAAAGCGGTCCGAGGACGACTGGACTCCGGGGGACAGGCGATCATGACGAAATTAGGTGACGCTACGACAAAACTAGCGTCGCTCGTCATCGAAGGTCCACCGTCCGGGAATCTCGATGAATATCGCAGGCAGTTAGATGGGCTCGTTGCGGAGCGGGAGAATATCGAGAATCAGATCAGTAAACTCGGTGCGGGTTACTTTCCGATCAATAGGCCGGTGAATTTGGACGCGGTTAAAAGCGTACTGCCGGAGGATGCGGTACTTATTGAGTTTGCTCTCTATCATCCGATCTCGCCCAAGGCTTTTGAGTTTGCCTCGGCGAGGTCGGACGAACGTTCGAAGTCTCCGGCCGGCAGGTACGTCGCCTATATTCTGCACCATACGGGTGACGCAAAGTGGGTAGATCTCGGCGATGCAGGCCCGATCGACAAAAGTATCGCTGAGCTGCGAAATGCACTGCGCGACTCAAAGAGTCCGGGTGTAGAGGCCGTTTCTCGGCGGTTGGGTGCCCGCATTATCGCGCCCCTTCGCTCGGCGATCGGACCAACGAAGCACCTTCTTATATCATCCGAAGGAGAATTGAACCTGATCCCATTCGAAGCTTTAGTTGATGAAAAAGGAAGATACCTGGTTGAGGACTTTCTTATTACCTATCTGACGAGCGGACGCGATCTGCTTAGAATGGGAACGACGAAGGAGACGGCCGGTCGGCCGCTGATTCTCGCTAATCCGGCATATGGAACGGTCTCGGCTACCCAGATAGCTAGACTAGAAACATCGGGACCTAAAGGAACGGGACGAGTGAAGGGACAGCGTTCACGAGGTATCACCGATACATATTTTGCTCCGCTGGGTGGAACGGCTCAGGAAGCTGAAGCTATCCAGAAATTGTATCCCGAATCCACGCTGCTGGAAGGGACCGATGCCACCAAGGCCTCGCTAAAGAAAGCTTCCGCCCCGAGGTTGCTTCACATAGCAACGCACGGTTTTTTCTTAACCAATGATGAAATGGCTCCCGGTCCAGGCTACCGCGGTGTAAAGCCAGGTTGGAAGAGCGCTCCCCCTAATGTCGAGAACCCGCTCGTTCGCTCGGGTCTCGCCCTTGCAGGTGCCAACAGGCGGACAGCAAACAACAATGACGGGATACTGAGCGCCCTCGAGGCATCGGGTCTCGATCTTTGGGGAACAAAACTCGTAGTTCTGTCGGCGTGCGATACCGGAGTTGGTGAAGTCAGATCAGATGAGGGCGTTTATGGACTTCGACGGTCGTTCATGGAGGCTGGCGCTGAATCGCTTGTGATGAGCCTGTGGCCGGTAAGCGACAGTGTTACGCGTGAGCTAATGACCAACTATTACAAGAATTTGAAGCAGGGTCTCGGGCGCGGGGAGTCACTTCGTGACGTTCAACTCGGAATGCTTAGGAACCCAGCTAGGCGGCACCCGTTTTATTGGGCTAGCTTTATTCAGTCAGGCGATTGGCGGCCGCTCAGCGAATCTCGATAGTCGAATCGTGAATCTCTAGATGTTTTCCCCGCAGTTTCGTATTAATCTCCCTTCATCGGGAACGAACGGTGTTGCAAAGCATCTAAGACAGTTTGTTTCAAACTAGCTAATTTAGCCGAGGTTCTTTTTGATGTTTTTTAGCGAATTGAATTCAAGAACGAATGAGCGAGTTTCAAAAGCTTTCTCAATGGTCCTTTTTCTCTCGAACCTGCTTTGTACGACTAGTGTTTTAGGACAGGAGCTAGCCGCTGACGCGTCCAAGATAACTGACCTTGAATTGAATTCGGCAATAACTCGGAAATTTGCCGGAAAGCAGAATGACAGTTTTCACGTTCAATTGTCGGCAAACCAGTATGTAAAAATTCTTTTGGAGCAGCGTGGGGTAGACGTTGGAGCGCGGCTATTTGATATGAATGGCGGACAAATAGCGGATTTTGACGCCGATATGACTACTTCGGGAACCGAAACTATAGAGTTTGTTCCCGCAGTCGCCGGGGTTTACAAGCTCAACGTGGTTACAAGATACCCGCTCCTTCCCGGCGGCGAATATCAGATCAGGATCGTTGACCTTCATGCCGCAACTGCCAGCGATCTCCTGCGACAAGATGCTCGTACATCGTTCGCCAATTCTTTGAATCGCTACAATGCCGGTGAATATGACGACGCTCGAAAAGCGATCGAAAAAAGTATCGGGATCGACAAAAAGGAGTTCGGTTTAGAAAGCGTTGAAACGGCGTCGTCGATGACACAGCTTGGCCGAGTAGTTGATGCCCTCGGCGATTACGATGAGGCCGAAAATATCAACACTCAGGTTTTGAAGATCCGCGAGAAAGTCCTTCCTCCGAATCACCCCGATATCGCTAATACCCTCAATTACATTGCGGTTGCCAACAATCACAAGGAAAACTTTCAAACGGCGATCGACTTTCATAAGCGAGCGCTCGCGATGAGGGAACGGGTACTCGGGCCGGAGCATCCGGCCGTTGGTATAAGCCTTCTGAACCTTGGCGTGGTTTACAGCAATCTTGGCGATCGCCTAAAGTCTATTGATTTCTACGAAAGAGCACTTGCCATCCAGGAAAGGTCGGTTGGACTAGATAATTCCAACGGTGCCGCAATGCTCAACAATCTCGGACAGGGATTCGATTACCTGGATCAGTTCGACAAAGCTAAACCTTACTTGGTTCGATCGGTTGCCATCGTGGAAAAATTGTATGGGCCTGATAATCCACGAGTTGCGGACGCTCTGACCAATCTTGCGTATTGTGCGGTTGGCCAGAAAGATCTGCAAAAGGCCGAGTCGATATACCTGCGAATCCTGGCCATTCGGGAAAAAACTGTTGGGCCGGATCACGTGGTAACGGCGCATGTTCTCTACAATCTCGGTAGCCTTTACACGATCAACCATGATTTCACGAAGGCCGAAAAAATGTATCGCCAGGCACTTCTGATCCGTGAAGAGAAAATAGGGCCGGAAAGCCCTGGCGTCGGCGAAGTGCTGGGTGCACTCGCTCTGATGCTCGCCGAAAAGGGCGATCCGGACCAGGCTCTTCAGGTACAGGCGAGAGCCAATGAAATCGACGAACGAAATATCAGCCTAAATCTCAATATCGGCTCGGAACGACAGAAGCTCGCGTATCTAAGCAATCTTGTGGATCGCACGAGTCAAAGCATTCTTTTGCAGAATAAATTTGCACCCGCGAATCATAGCGCTATTGATCTCGCCGCAACCTCTGTGCTTCGACAGAAAGGACGAGTCCTCGACGCGGTCTCAAATAGTTTTCTCGAATTGCGTCGGCGTTCAAATCCGGGAGATCGGGAACTTCTCGATAACTTAAGTAAGTTGACCCAGCAGATCTCGGAACTCATCCTCGATGGCCCTGAAAATATATCTCTCCAAGACCATCAAGCCAAGATCAAAGGCCTCACCGCTGAACGCGAAAAGCTAGAGGATGAGATAAGTCGTCGAGCTGCGGGCTTTTATCAAAGATCTGATCCCGTGACGCTAAACGCGGTTAAGGCGGCAATACCAAAGGATACCGCTCTGATCGAGTTTGCCGTGTATGACCCGACAGTCCCCGACTCGTCAAATAATGGCGATTCTGACGAGCCCCGGTACACAGTCTATGTGATCCATGATCAGGGTGAGGTAACTTCAAAAGATCTGGGCGAAGTAAAACCTATCGATGACGCCATAGCTTTATTACGGGAATCTTTGCGGGATCCCGAGAATAAGGACTCCCAGTTGCGGGCGAAGGCCGTTTACGAAAAGATCTTCAAACCTATAAAGGCGTTGATCGGGGACGCGAAACATCTTTTGATCTCGCCCGATGGTGAATTGAATTTGATCCCATTCGAAACGCTCTCTGACGAGAAAGGCCAGTTTCTCCTGGAGGCCTATTCGATCGGCTATTTGACCAGCGGCCGCGACCTCCTTCGTATGTCAAATCTGCCACCGAGCCAGAGCAGCCCATTGGTCGTTGCAAACCCTGAATTTGGTGATCCGGTGCGGAAACCCGTGGCCGTTCGGTCTCGCCGTCAAAGCATTAACGTAACGAGAAACTTGTCCGACACTTATTTTGCGCCACTCGCCGGAAGTGACGCTGAAGCAAAGACTATCAAGAAGCTTTTTCCATCGGCTGTTTACTTGAACGGACGCCAAGCCAGTGAATCGGCCCTGAAACGTGCTCATGCTCCCCAAATCCTGCATATCGCCACCCACGGATTCTTCCTTTTAAATGATCCGGGTAGTCGAAAGATCTTTCCTGGATCAACCACGCCGCCCACCCCGAAGAATCTGATAGATAATCCCCTTTTAAGGTCGGGACTGGCTCTCGCCGGCGCAAATCAACACAATTCTTCGGCTGATGACGGAATCCTAACTGCCTTTGAGGCATCGGGGCTCGATCTTTGGGGAACGCGTCTCGTCGTGCTTTCGGCGTGTGACACGGGGGTTGGTGAAGTTCGCAATGGCGAGGGAGTTTACGGCCTTCGCCGTTCGTTTCTTCTGGCCGGTGCCGAATCCCTGGTGATGAGCCTTTGGCCGGTGAGTGATAAAGTTACGCGCGAATTGATGACGAGCTACTACACTAATCTGAAACACGGACTGGGCCGCGGTGAGGCTTTGCGACAGGTGCAAATCGAGATGATGAAGAGGCCGGAACGCAGGCACCCATTCTATTGGGCAAGTTTTATTCAAGCCGGCGAATGGGCTAATCTCGACGGCAAGCGCTAGGCGGAGGTCTCAGCTCCTGAATCCAGTAGCTCCCTGACCTTTTTCGCGAGCGCGTCAAGGGTAAAGGGCTTTTGAATGAAGTTTGCATCTTCCGCTAGTATGCCGTTCCGCACGATTCCATCGTCCGTGTAGCCCGAGGTGTACAGAACCAATATTCCCGGATAGGCCGCCGTCATTTTTTCGGCTAGCTCACGGCCGCCGATTTGCGGCATCACTAAATCGGTAATGAGCAAGTTGATCTTTTCGGGGTATTTGGAGCTGAACGCCAGAGCATCTACTCCGCTTCGCGCTTCGATGACGGTGTAACCACATGATTCGAGTACCTCTCGGGTGAGGTTACGCACCATGTCTTCATCCTCGACTACGAGTACGGTCTCAGTTCCCCAGAAGGCGCCCGCGGTGTCGGTTTGCTCTGTTTGTTCCTCGGTTTCTTCCGGGACCTGGGGCAAATAGATCTTGAACACAGTGCCTCTATCCATTTCGCTGTAAACCCAAATATTGCCGTTCGACTGTTTGACGATTCCGTAGACGGTGGAAAGGCCGAGGCCCGTTCCTTTCCCGATCTCTTTCGTTGTAAAGAAGGGCTCAAATATCTGCTGCTGCGTCTTCACGTCCATTCCCGTTCCGGTATCACTCACCGACAGCATGACATAAGGACCTGGCTTGACGGCGATGTGCTGTTTCGCGTACGCCTCGTCGAGAAGTACATTTTTTGTTTCAATAGTGATGGTGCCTCCGTTTGGCATCGCATCACGCGAATTTACCGCGAGATTCATTATCACCTGCCCTAGCTGGCCTGGATCGGCCTCGATACTCGCCACCTGGGGATCAAGGATCGTGACTAGTTCGATATCCTCTCCGATAAGCCGTTCAAGCATCAGGACGGTATCCGAAACGATACGGTTAATATCGAGGATCTTTGCCTGAAGCATTTGCCGCCGGCTGAACGCCAGCAGTTGACGGGTCAATTCCGCCGAACGCTCTCCCGCTTTCTTGATCTCTTCAATATTGGACCGGAGGGGGTCATTGTCATTCAAACGGCGAAGGGTCAATTCGCTATAACCGTTGATTGCCGTAAGCATGTTGTTGAAATCATGGGCGATGCCGCCGGCAAGACGGCCGACAGACTCGAGTTTTAGTGATTGTCTCAATTGCTCTTCGCTTTTACGAAGCTCTTCTTCGGCCTGGACGCGTTTGGTGACATCGTTAACGAGAACAAGCCGCGAGATCTTACCGTCAAAGATCAATTCGTGGGAAGTGACCTCAACAACGATCAGTCTGCCGTCTTTCGTCCGGTGCACCCACTCATCAGGAATATCGAGTTGCTCGAGGGGCTTTCTGAGATTTTCAAGAAGCTTCGGGATCTCTTCGACCTGCCGGATATCTTTGATCGTCATATTTCGGAATTCCTCTTCCGAGTATCCGTAATGCTCGATCGCCGCGGAATTGACAGCAAGGAAGCGAAGAGAATCGAGATCGTATACCCACATCGGCAGCGGGTTTATATCAAAGAGGAGTCGGTACCGTTCCTCACTTCGTCTAAGTGCTTCCAGCGTTTCATGCTGTATTTTCCTATTTTTTGCATCCTCAATACCGCGCTCGATCGCGGGTGCCAACCGGCTAAGATTATCCTTCATGAGATAATCATGGACGCCCGCAAGCAGAGCCTTGACGGCCGTTTCCTCGCCGATCGTGCCGGAGATTATGACAAACGGGATATCGAAACCGGTTTCTTTCAACACCTCGAATGCCTCGAGCCCGCTGAACTGGGGCATTCTATAGTCCGAGATGATCATGTCCCAGGTCCGCGACGCGAGGGCGGCGCGCATATCTTCCGCTGTTTCGACCTTTTCCGAGTAGATCTCATAGCCGGCTTTATTCAGATGGTGCAGGACCAGTTTGTAGTCCGCGTCGGAATCTTCAACGCTTAACAAAGCGATTTTCTTCATATCACCTTACTTTTTTGCGATAGCTCGTCGAACGTGTTGTGGCGCCATCGAAAAGGTCACTTCCGGCCGATCGAGGTGGACATAGGTTTTTGTTCGTTCCAAGGAAGCCGACCCTGAGTAGAAGGTCAAAAGATCGATCAAGCGGTACTACAGCGCCGGACGATCGGAATATGTCCGGAGTTTCAGAATGCGGGAATGGTTCTTTGCCTTCGACGGTCATGGAAGTAACCCGCCAAGGTGCGTGAATATCCGTCCTGAGTTGTAGACTCAACGACCTGCCTAACTTTAGAAGCCAGACCCGGGTCGTCGTGGACGAGACCGATTGGTTTTATATATGTGTCGTGAGAGCAAGCCTGCCTGGATCGCATTCTCCAGTAGAATCCATTGCGCGTTTGACTTCATCCATATGACAAGCTTCTTTTTAAGGATGAAAAATCAAAAGCCAGGTTCACTTCCAAACTTATCGGAACGATCCGAATTGCCTCCCGCGACAAGTTTCCCATTCGTCTATCCGCGAAGGGCGGACGACATCGAAACACCTTCTTTACTTAGAGACGTTTATACAACAACTCATCTGAAAAGAGAAGCAATGTTTTTTGCTAAAGTGCCCATTCCTTGAAAGAAGCACAGCCGCATGAGAAATTCCCGCTCGTGCTATACTTTTTTCGTGAAAGCCCTCCTGAATGCCCTAGTTATTGATGATGATGTACAAGTGAGTGGATTTGTCGCGCAGGTTTTGCGCTCGGACGGCTGGGAGGTGCAGGAATCGCAATCCGCCGAGCAGGCGTTTGACCTTCTGCAGAAAAAGCCATGGTCTCTGGTTTTTTGCGATGTTGTTCTTGGCGGAACTGACGGCTATCAGGTGCTTCGACGGTTTCAGGAAGTACGGCCGGAGGCGGCTTTCGTGTTGATGACCGGTTACGGTTCGGCTGCGGGAGCTATGGACGCAACTGCGATTGGGGCCTATGACTATTTGATAAAGCCTTTCACGATCGATGATCTGCTGCATGTGACAAAACTCGTCAGGGAGCAAAATAAGCCCTCATCAGCCAAGGAGCGCTCGGAAGAAAAGCTTTCGACGGCCGGATACACGTCCGACATACCGCTTATCGGCAAGAGTCCGAAGTTCGTCAACTGCATGAAGATGGTTGGGCGGGTCGCTCCGACGGACCTGCCGATTCTTATCTCCGGTGAATCGGGAACCGGTAAAGAGGTCGTCGCTAAGGCGATCCATCAGCGAAGCACCCGGAAATCCGGTCCATTTATCACAGTGAATTGCGCTGCGATACCTGTAGATTTGATCGAGTCGGAACTCTTCGGCCACGCGAAGGGATCGTTCACCGGAGCCGACCGCGAACGTGCCGGCCTCTGGGAAGAGGCAGATGGCGGGACGATCTTTCTCGATGAGATAACTGAAACCACCGCTATGTTTCAGGTGAAGCTCCTGCGTGTTCTTCAGGAAAGCGAGATCCGCCGCGTGGGGTCGAATAAGACGATAAAGGTTGATGTTCGCGTCATTGCTGCAACCAATCGCGGGATCGAGACCGAGGTCAGCGAAGGGCGTTTTCGCCAGGATCTGATGTATCGCCTTAACGCCGTTACTATCCAATTACCGCCTCTGCGCGAACGTGTTGAGGACATTCTGACGCTTGCCCAGCATTTTGCGAAACAGGTGCGGCTTGCAGATGCACGCGCGATCAAGTTTTCCACCGAGACAGTAGAAACGCTCAGGGGGTATCCGTGGCCTGGCAACGTTCGGGAACTGGAAAACGCGGTGCTCCATGCGGTTTCGCTTTGCGAGGATGTCGTCCAGCCGAGGCATCTGCCCGACCGTATGCGCTCGACCGAACGGGACGCGATGACCGATATTGGCGGGGCTGACGAGAGTCCTAAAACCAACGCCGACTGGATTTCGCTTTCCGAGATGGAGGGTAGATATGTAGCCCAGGTCCTTGACCATACGGGCGGAAATAAGCAGGCCGCCGCACGCCTGCTCGATATAGACCGCAAAACTCTAAGCCGCATTCTTGAGCGAAATTCTCCTGAAAAATAAATGTGACCGATCTAGTTCGGATTTTGGGGAAAAATGTCGCGCTTAGGTAGAATTTTCCTAGGCGAATTTCCCATCCCAAATTCCTCTCATTGGGTGAGACCATTGTTGGACAAGGAGTTAGCCGAACCCGGCAAACGGCACACACTTTGCAATTCCTAACCCGCCTGTTCGAGTTTTACTCTGCCGATCGACAGGTTCTGAGCGGAGGAGGCCGATAGGCATCTAGGGTAGTCGTATTTTGAGCTAATTTCTTTTTGCCGAGTCGGCCTTCCTCCAAACTCCTTCCAAGAATTCCCGCAAAATGAACGTAATTCCATTGCTTCCACCCAGAACGAATGTCCTTTTCGTCGGCGACAACCTCGGCAAGCTCAAGGCTATAGCATTCGAATTGCAGCGTGCATGGTGCAGCATTCTATGGGATACCAAGGGTGTTAACGGTATCCGGACCGCGGGGATCGAGGTTCCCGACCTGATCATCTGCGAAACTGATCTCGCGGATATTTCGGCCTTAGACCTTTGCCTTCATGTAAGAGCAGATTCCCAGTCTCGACATATTCCCATTATTTTGGTTGGTGGGTCGGAAGCTCGGGAATCGAAGCTGAACGCTTTTGAAGCGGGTGCCGACGAGTATTTCCTGTTGCCGCGGGATACCGATCGCCTGCTGGCGAGAGTGTTCTGGCTCGTTGAAGGCGGCTACTCAAAACCATTGACTGGCGGTTACTACAACAAGCTTCGATCGCAGCAGACGCATTTGTCGAGAATCGTAACGGAAACCGCAGATCTGCTTAAGGGCCTGGGTCTCGACCGTGAAGATCGCAGTATCGGCCTGGGACGCGGGCGTGCCCCCGAAAAAGAAACCAGTATCTACGACCGGATCGATCTTGGGATGCATCTGATCGGTGTCGCCGCCGACCTTTTCGAAGAAGAAGTACGGGAGCTTGACCTGACGGAAGCAGAAACCGTCGAAGCCATTTCACTAAGCCGATAGTTCGGCTGGAATTCAACTCGAAATAAATTGCTTAAGGGCAGAAATCCCCGGCGGCAGAGTCGCGCCTATCCTCAAATGCCCCGAAAAAGAATGAGTAACTATTTCGACCTTTTGTCGTCGCGACCCCTAAATCATTATAGAAAAACGACTAAATGGGATGACTGTAAATTCGCGTCGGCTGGCACGCACCTTGCAGTAGTAGAAAGCGTGATCGGACACCGATTGCGGCTAGATGATCCCAACCGGATCCACGCGAAAAGATCTCCAAAAGATTTTTGACCGGAGATAGTCAGTTCCTACAGTCTTTCTACAATAATTCCTACCGGCCCACGCCAAGCCCGCCGATTCTCCTTTATGCCCGCCCAAACTAGGCTATCTCGCCGGTCCCTGACCGGCCTTTTTATCTACATCACTGCATTAGTGTTAACGTTCGCGCTCGACCTGATCGCCAGGCACTAGAATCATCGATTCGAATTGTCGCAAAGTATTTTGTGAGAAGGAGATGGTGGCCAGGGACGGGGTCGAACCGCCGACACGCGGATTTTCAG
>JBDTXM010000079.1:0-14161 GCA_040006215.1 Acidobacteriota bacterium | reverse complement strand
GTTTCGACGACCTTCATCAACCCGAAGTGCCGCTGATCGCTGAAAACAAGCCGGCTATCATCGTCAAGATAAAAGACCGCGTGGGTAAATTTCGGGTCGTCCGCGTCCCCGGTCCGCAGCGAGAAACTACCTGACATTCTCAGGTGAGTGATCAAACTGTGCCCATTGCCGAGATCGAAAAGAATGTGCTTTCCCCGGCGATGAACAAAATTGATGTCCGCATTCTTCAATCGCCTCGCGAAAACGGCAGGTTTAGTGTCAGGTGCAAGGCGCTCGCGCAAAAGCCGGGCTGAAAGTATCGTTCGGCCGCTAACGAGTTTATTGAGCGATCGGGCAATATGTTCGACTTCAGGCAGTTCGGGCATCGTTTAATTCCATGATCAGACTCGCGAATAATCCGAGATCGAGGTTTTGTCACCCAATACCGATCCGCGGTCGACGACCGCACTCCGGCCGATATGACACCCGCGCCCGATTATCGAATCGTGCACCTCTGCTCCCGTTGAGATACGCGAGTGCGGCCAGATCACCGAATTCTCGACCACGGCCTTTTCTTCAAGTGTTACGCCCGCACCGACCACCGAATTGATGATCTTCGCTCCCGGCTTGACTATACAGTCTGGCCCGATAACCGATCGCCTGTCGATAAAGGCCGCCGTCGCAATTTCGGTCGCATGGGGTATCTCATCCTCAAAACCCTTTATTTTGCCGGCTAGAAAATCGTGATGGGCTGCCAAATAACTCGCGCAAGTTCCGATGTCTCGCCAATATTCGTTTTCAAGCGTGTACGCGAAAAACGGCATCGCTTTTTCGAGGATCATGGGAAAAACGTCGTATTCGAACGACCGGTTCTCGCCCTTCGGTATAAGGTCGAGGATCTTTGGTTCGAGGACGTAGATACCCGCATTAATTGTATCTATATGCAGTTTTGCGAGGTCCGCCGAGGTGGGTTTTTCTATAAAAGTGCGAATTTCACCGGCCGCTCCCGTTTCAACCAGGCCATATGCGGTCGGGTCTTCAACTGGGGCGAGCACGAGCGTGGCATCTGCCTTCTTCGCCTCGTGAAAACGGACAACCTTTGCCAGATCGATGTCCGTCAAAATGTCGCCGTTGAGGACGATCGACGGCGCGTCGGAAAGGGCCGCGAAACTGTACGCCCCGCCGGTACCGAGCGGGCTCGGCTCCGTTACGTAGCTTAGATTCACCCCCAATTCCGAACCGTCGCCCAAAACCTGCTCTATCTTGTCCGGCTGATAGCTTAATGAGAGTGTGATATCGGTAATTCCGGCGTTTCTTAGGACCGCAAGTTGATACAGTAAAAATGGACGATTGGCCAAAGGCACGATCGGTTTGGGCGTATAAACGGTCAGCGGCCTTAGCCGTGTTCCCTTGCCGCCCGCTAAAATGAGTGCACGCATATACTTACGAAAACTGGAAATAATATTAAAGACTAGACAAGATTATGCCGAAAAGCAAAATGGGACCGCTCGAGCCGCCTCGACGCATCAGTTTGAACACTATTTAATCATATTGACTTTTGTTGAACACTTATGTTAGTTTCTAGGGTGCAGGTATTGCATATCTAACCTGTGTTCCCCATTAGGCAAAAAAAGCACTTCACCAGACAAACCTGGCTAGATTCACGAATCTTGGATTTTTAATAAGACTACGATGATTTTCGATAAATCACATGCGATGCGCAACGCCGAGCGGCACGTCTCCCAAAATAAAATTCGTGCGGCGATCGAGGAATACAGGCAAGTTGTAGCGCACGATCCTAAGGATGTTGTTACCCTCAACATGCTCGGCGATCTGTATGCCAAAGATTCTAACAAGGCGGAAGCTATTAATTGCTACAAGAAGGTAGCCGAATCATACGGCAAGCAGGGCTTTTCGCAAAAGGCCATCGCCGTATATAAAAAGATCACCAAAATCGACCCGAACTCGGTCGAGATCTCGGGCAAGCTCGCCGAACTCTACCAAAATAAAGGCTCGGTCACCGAGGCACGCTCACATTTCGCCACTCTCGCCGACCATTATCTTGAACAAGGCAGAAAGACCGAGGCTCTCGCCATTTGGAAACAGATCGCGATCCTCGATCCCAACGACCTCGAGGTCTACCCAAAGATCGGTGATGCTCATGCCGAGGAAGCCCAGGAGGATGAGGCGGCAAAAGCCTACACCGAAAGTGGCGGACGTTTCGCCAAATTTAATAGAAACGATGAGGCGATCGCACAATATATAAAAGCTCTGGACATACGGCCTGGATTTCTACCTGCATTGAACGGCTTCGTGGCGCTTAAGACAGAACTCGGACAGTCCACCGAGGCGGCAAAGACCTTGGAAGGGCTTCTTGAAAAAGAACCTTACAATCGCGATCTTGCCGCGTTGATGGTCGAGTGCTTTCTCGGAGCTGGCGACCTAGAAAGCGCTGAACGCGGTGTTATCCGCCTGGTCGAACAAGAGCCTGCCAATCATCCCAAACTTCTTGACCTCGTTGAAACGTATCTGTCGAAGGATGACCTTTCCGGTGCTGCCCGGTGTCTGACACTATGCATTGAACATCTCTTGCTTGGTGGAAAGGACCGCGAGGCCGAAGTCTGGATCGACGAAATTCTCGGCCGCGACGAAACCCAGCTTGGAGCCCTGAAATTACGTGTTCGCTACATGTCGTGGCGCCGCGATGACAAAGGTCTACAAACTGCCTTGATCGCCCTCGACGAAGCGTCCGTTGCTCAAGGCTCGCTGGAGGATGAGCGTTACGCCCTCTCGCAGCTTGTCATGATCCTCCCTCAGGAATTGTCATATGCCGACCGCTTGCGCGTGATCAACGAGCAGCATGGTTTTACCGACAATCTTTATGACGAAAAGGTACTGCAGCATCAGTTCGATGCACAGGAAGAATATTACAAAGAGGAAGTGGCGTTAGGCTTTGATTTCGTATCGGACAGCATGGCGATGCCGGTGGAGTCGGTCCACGCCCTCTCCGCGGCCGACCTGATAGAACGCAACGGAGCCGTCGCAGCGTCTATGGTCGAGGAAAAGCCCGACATATCCTTTGCGGCACAGCTCGAAACTTTCGCGCCGCCTGCAGTCGAAGAAGAAAAACCGGTCGTCGCGGAAGCACCTGCCTCGCTCGATTCAACGCTCGAGAAAGAGCTCGACAGCATTAAGTTTTACATCGACAGCGGATACAGCGATCTTGCGGTAACCGCCCTCGACGATCTTGTCATCGCCCACGGCGAACTGCCCGAAATTTCCGCCCTCCGCTCCACCTTAAAAGCCAAAGTTCCGGAGCCAGTTGCTCCCGCGATTGAACCCAAGCCGCCCGCACCTGTGGTTGTCGTCGAACCAGAACCGATCGCACCCGTCCCGGCTGCCCAAGCCGAACCGGTTCGTGCCGCAGTTCCCAAAGCCGATTCACCGGCCATGTTCGATCTAGGTGATATTCGTGAAGAACTCGGACTCGACGAGCCGGAGGTTGGCGGCAGCGACGACGATTACGAAACGAATTATCAAATGGCCGTTGCCTACCAGGAAATGGGCTTGATGGAAGATGCCATCAAAGGATTTCAAGAAGCGATCAGCCAGATCGGGCCGAACGATACGACACGGCGTTTCTTCCATTGCGCTAACCTTCTCGGTCACTGCTTCATGCAAAAGGGAATGGCAAAGCTCGCGTTGAAATGGTACAACCGGGCCCTGGAAACGCCGAATCTCAACCCTGACGAGAAAAAAGGTATCTGGTACGAACTGGCGGAAGCTCACGAGGTCGACGGCGATCATGATAATGCCGCACGCTTTTTCGAACAGGTCTATGCGGAGGACGTCGACTTTCGCGATGTCGGAAATCGCATCCAGAATCTGACCGTGAATGCCTGATCGCTCATAGTTTTGTTCGAAAAATTCATTCGGTTATACTTTGACGGTATGGTTGAAAAACTGACCGTCATTTTCTTTATCATTCTTTGCCTACTGCTCGGGGTTTATTTGACTCTGCTTCCTTGGGTCAGTTTTGGTTCGATAGGCGATTGGGGAAGCAACTACCTACTCGCACTCATTTCCGATAAGACCGGCCTCTCGTTCATCCAGCGTGCGATCGCCTCGACGTGGTTTCGCGGTGCGGTTACCGGGCTCGGCGTGCTGAATTTGGTGATCGCGTTTTGGGAGATGGCACATTTCAACCAGAGCGTCGCGATGTTGCAGGGCCAGGTGGCGGATGATCCAAAAAAGGCGGTCCAGAGATCTTGAACGCCCCGATCGTTTGTTTGATCACCGAAGGCCGGCTTACGAACGAGAGTTTTGAATCGGGTTCAAAAAACATTGTCGCAACGATCAAATCTGCCGTCGAAACCGGACTAGACTATATCCAGATCCGCGAAAAGCAACTCTCCGCAAAAAATGTCTTTCACCTGAGCTCGGAAGCCGTCTTGATCGCTCGCGATTCGCCGACAAAAATTCTCGTCAACGACCGCGCCGATATCGCCGCGGCTGCCGGGGCCGATGGCGTCCAGCTCACCGAGGCCTCGCTGGCGATTCGCGTGATCCGGTCAGCCTTTCCCGATCTCAGCATCGGGGTCTCAACCCACTCGGTCTCGTCCCTAGAAAACGCCGCGAAAAACGGCGCGGCGTTTGCGCTTTTCGGACCGGTCTTCCCGACGCCCGGCAAGGAGAATGCACAGGGAATCGACGAACTTTCAAATGCATGTGCCGCCGTTCCGGGCTTTCCCGTTCTTGCTATTGGCGGCATCGACGAAACAAATTATCGTGACGTGTTGGCTGCGGGCTGCGCGGGCTTTGCCGCGATAAGATGGCTGAATGATAAAGCACGTTTAAGGTCGTTACGTGAAAATGAATTCTAAAAGACCGCCAATTTGTCTGAGCATCGCCGGCCTCGATCCTTCTGGCGGAGCGGGAATTATTGCAGATGTTCGGACATTTTCGGCGTTCGGATGTTTCCCAACGGCGGTGAGCTCTTCGCTAACTTTTCAAAACACAACCGGAGTTTTCGGAGCGGCGCATCAGACTGCCGAAACGATTCGCGGACAGCTCGAGCCGGTCCTCCGCGACTATTACATCTCCGCCCTCAAAACCGGTATGCTCCCGACGACAGATGCAATAGAAGAAACCGCGATTGCGATAAACGAATTCGAGCTTTCAAATCTGGTCGTCGATCCTGTCGTCCGTTCGACGTCTGGAGCCGACCTGATCGACGACGCGGCGTTGCGGATCCTTGTCGAAAAACTTTTCCCGCTATCCATCCTCGTGACGCCAAATTTATCCGAGGCCGCGCGCATCGCCCGCATGACGATCTCAACCGACGCCGATATCGAGGCAGCCGCCCGGCTGATACAGGCCATGGGCGCCGCGAATGTCCTGATCAAAGGCGGACATCTCTTCGACGATTCACAAACAACCGCTGACCGCAAAGCGAGAGATTTTCTCTTTGTTGGCCCAAGCCTTACCATCCTCGAAGCCGACTTTATCGAAACCACGGCAACGCACGGAACGGGCTGCACGCTGTCGGCTGCGATAGCTGCGAATCTTGCGCTTGGTAAGGGATTGATCGAAGCGGTTGAGATCTCGAAAGGATTCGTGACCGAGGCCATCCGTACCGCGCCGAATATCGGGCATGGAGCTTCGCCGATAAATATCGAGAATTACTGAGCCGGTTTGAAGATGGCGGGCGATTGGTAGGTAACGCCAAAAATGAGGCCAGTCCGCGGCGAAAATTTAGTCAGGCCAAGCACCGCAGCCGTATCAAACCTCAACCCCGAAGCCTTGATCTGTGTACCGATGCGAAACTGCCCGATGCTTTCCGTACCGACCGGTGCATTACCCCTGCGGGTGTTCATGCGGCCGTTGACCTCGCTGGCGATATTGACGTGATCGTTGACGCGAAAAATTCCGGCGAGGCCGTAGAGCACAACATCGTTCTGCGTGAACCGCTCGATGGGAGCGGTCATTATCTCAAGCCCAAGATTGCCGTAAATATTTGCGAACGCCGATTTGCCCGCTTTTTTCCCGAAGCGTTTCTGGAACAAAAATTTCGAAAAGATGTTTATCTGGTTGGTGCCGATCCCTTTCGCCTGGTCGGTGTTCGGCATTTGAAAGCCGAGCTTAAGTCCAATCGCAGGAGTTGATTTCGTTTCGTTGCGAAGTTTGATCTTGGCCGATACGACAAAATCGTCAAAATCGCTTGTCGAATTTCCATTGAGGTTTAGCGGAATTGTGGACGGCCCTACGGAGTTGATCGCGAGAAAATTTTGGAGCACGCCCTCTATCTGCAGTTCGACGTTCGAGGCAAAACCGGTGCGGATGCGAATGTCGCCGACCTGCGTGAGGTCACCCTTTAAACCCGACAGCGGGAACTTTGCATTCTGAAGAAAATTTACCCCGGCACCGATCTCGATCGCTCCGGTCGGCGTAATATCGACATCGTCGGTGATCAATGGCCGCTGCTGGCCGGCGGCAAAAACCACCAAAGTAAGAAGTAAGAATATGACGGCCGCCGATTTCATGAACATAATTCTTGCATCAAAACAGCAAATTGTAAATCTGCGTTTTCGGTGTGCACACAGCGAAATTCTCCGTTTGGACAACGGAAAAAAAACAATGCAGAATAAACACGTAATTTTGGTTTGCGAAAGTAATTGATGGAGCGCGTCAACACACAAAAAGATACGGCTGATGCAGGCGGGCTTCGGCTTGTGCCCGAGGGAAAAGGCCCCGCGATATTTCCGGCGATAGAAAAGCAGTTCGTCAATTTTATGTTCTTTCGTGTCAGTCCCGATTGGCGAAAGCTCGATGCAGCCAGCAAAGATGTTTTCAAGGGCGAGTTTCAGACCGTTTATAACGACTACCGGTCTGAGTTTTTGTTGTTTAGTTATTCGCTGATCGGGTTTGATTCCAAGGCTGATCTGATGTTTTGGCGTATTGGAAATTCGCTCGATCTGATCCAGGAAATGACAGCCCGATTGAACCGGACCCACCTCGGCAGCTATCTGGAAACCGAGGACACGTATCTGTCGATGACGAAAAAAATGATGTTTGTCAGCGACAGTGCCGAAGACCGTTTTCATGTGAACGCGGGACAGAAGAAATATCACTTTCTTTATCCTTGCCCGAAGCACAGCGAGTGGTTCGAAAAATCGGCCGAGGAACGCGATGCACTGATCGAAGAAAATTTCATGGTAGGCAAAAAGTTTCAGAACATAAAAATTCACATGACGCATGCCTTCGGATTCAGCGAACAGGAATACATTATCTCGTTCGAAACCGACGAACCAAGAGACTTCCTGGCCCTCGCCGAAGAGCTTCGCCAGACGCCGGCTAGCAAACTCACGCTCCGCGGCATGCCCGTTTACACTTGCCGCCAGCGCCCGTTAATAGAATGCCTCGACGCGATCGGATAACGATGATCGTAGCTCGCAAATTCCTAATCAGCGGAACTGTTCAGGGCGTCGGGTATCGCTATTTCGTGCAGCGTGCCGCGGCAAAGCATCAGGTTCGGGGGTACGTGGTGAATCTGGAAGACGGCCGCGTCGAATCGCTGGCCGAGGGCAGCGAAAAAGCGGTCGAAGAATTCAAACATGACCTGCTCGCCGGGCCGAAACATTCAAAGGTCGAGCATCTCGAAGAATTAGTGGTTGACCCAAGCGGAAGATATCCCGCGTTTAGAATTGAGAGATAGATCGTTGATCGAGGAAGAAAGCGCGGCGAACAACGATCTACGAACGATTAACAACATCATGGACCATTTACGAAAACTCATTCGCGAGGTGCCGGATTTTCCGAAACCTGGCATTAATTTTTACGACATAACCACGCTGCTGAAAGATGCCAATGGCTTGAAGCAGACCATCGATGCGCTGGCCGATCTTGTTGGCGACCAGAAGATCGATACCGTGATCGGCGTCGAATCGCGGGGCTTTATTTTCGCCACGCCGCTTGCGATCCGCCTGAACGCTGGTTTCGTTCCGGTGAGAAAGCCAAAGAAATTGCCGGCGGAAAAAGTTTCCATTTCTTACGATCTCGAATACGGCCAGGACACACTTGAGATCCACAAAGATGCCGTCGGCGAAGGCCATAATGTATTGATAGTAGATGACTTACTTGCGACAGGCGGAACCGCCAAAGCGGTTGTCGATCTGGTCACAGGCCTCGGTGGCAAGATCGCCGGCCTGCTTTTCGTCATCGAACTCGACTTCCTGAAAGGCCGCGAAAAGTTCAAGGGCTACGACGTACGATCACTGATAAGATACGATAGTTAGATAGCGGATCAGGCATTTTGGATCGCGATCTACGATCCAATATTCGCGATCCAAAATCGACAGGCTCCCGTAGCTCAGTAGGATAGAGCGTTCGCCTCCTAAGTGAAAGGCCGGTGGTTCGAATCCACCCGGGAGCACCACTTCAGCATTCAGCGGAAACGCTGTCGATTTTCATTTCTCACTTTTCATTATTCACTTTGCACTAACCGGTGGGGAGTTTTGCCTCATGACGGACAAAAGTCTTGGGAGAATTTTTAGGGACACGATTGGGTCGCGGAAGCAAAATGCTCGCGACCCTGTAAAAATGGGTATCCCGGATAATTTTGCGAGGATAAATTTATGGCACATCGCTTGCTAAATAGGAAAGTGTAGATCGGCAAGTCTCCCACCTGCCGATCTAAGAAGGTGGAAACACCCAAGCGTTAAAGGTTGTAAATTCGGGTCAGCAGTATCGTTGCCTCGTCTCCCACAAAGCAATTGTTGGTTTCTGATACTCCCTCTTCTGGGTAATTTCTCACGCTGTCAACCCTCCCATGCGATAGCTATTTTTGTCCCTACTGGCCGATTCCGCTTTTCGAAAAGGTTCAACGGATACGCCGAACGGGACAATTATTTCTCTCCCACAAAACAACAAGGAAAATCGCCTTCCCCCGGGCGGTTTTCCTTTTTTTGTGTGAGCGAGAACACCGAAGGTGGACCCGAACTGAGTTAATATTCGAATACTCATTCAAATCGGAAATTGTGAGGAGTTTTAGCATGGTCGAAAATGCCGGTGCCAAACCTGAAAGGGGACATATAGCTTATAGGATCAACGATGAGGATGTGATCGTCGATGTCGGCGGTTCGTGGGACGAGTTTGCGTCTGAAAACGATTCGCCGGACATTATGGCCAAAAACGTGCTGGGACGAAAGATCTGGGATTTTATCAGCGATGAAACTCTGCGGCATCTGTATTCGCAGATAATTACCAAGGTCAGAAACGGCACCGCAATGAAGTTTGATTTTAGATGCGATGCGCCGGACGAACGGCGATATCTGAGAATGTCGATCGAGCCTGCCACTGGCGGGTCCGTACAGTTTGAAACCCGCCAGATACAGGTAACGCCGCGGCCGCCAAGCGTCGAGTTTGCGGCCGGCACGGCCGGGACGGGTGCGACGGTGATCGCATGCTCGTGGTGCAACCGCATTAGGACAGACGAAGAAGAATGGGTCGAGCTGGAAGACGCGGTCGAGCGATTGCAGCTTTTTGCGGTCAATCCGCGTCCGACCCTCTCTCACGGAATTTGCGGGGTATGCAAGACAAACGTCATGCAGCGGTTGTTAGCTTCTTGACATACGTCGAAAAAGGTTCTTAATAGTACCAGTCAGTTTTTCCAATTCAAGCGCCGCACGGGTTCGCGGCAGAGCGCACAACAGGGCACGGACTCCGATGGCCGGGGAGCTTGTGCCCATAATTGTTTTATCCTCACGGATAGAACTCACCTGCTCTCCGAAAGTTCGCTTTAGTTTCAACGGTCGAACTTGGAGATCCCTGTCGATCCTTGGAATAATAGGACCGTGCCAATGCCTGTTCTTCCACAGAAAGCTTTGACGCAATACGCTATCGCCGCCGTATCGGTGAGCGTCGCGATCTTGGTGACCTTTTACACGCCGCTTTCATACGGAGCGCCGACCACTCTAGCCTTTGGCGCGATTCTTTTTACTACATGGTATGGCGGGCGAAACGCGGGCTTTACCGCGATCGCGCTAGCGATAGTTGCCGTAGATTATTTTATCCTGCCTCCGATATTTGCCGTTGCTTTGGATGGCGACTCCATTTTTAGGCTGAGCTCGTTTACGATCTTGTCATCGATGACGGTGTGGTTGATATCGTCCAGGCGGAACATTGAACGATCGCTTGAATCTACTGAGAACCGCTACCAGCTTCTATTCGACAACAATCCAGTGCCGATGTGGGTCTATGACCTCGAAACGCTGGAGTTTCTGGCTGTGAACGACGCGGCAACGCATCGGTACGGATTTTCACGAAGCGAATTTGCTTCGATGACGATCAGGGATATCAGGATGCCGGAAGATATCCCGGGATTGCTCGACGATATAAACAAGTCGCCTAAGGGAATTCTGCAAAGCGTCTGGCGGCATCGAAAAAAAGACGGTTCGGCAATCGATGTCGAGATAAATTCGCATCAGTTGATGTTCAACGGGCGGGAAGCCCGGCTGGTCCTCGCGGCCGACGTAACGGAAAAACTGCGAAACGAGGCACAGGTCCGGGAAAGCGAATCGCGCTACCGAACGCTTTTTGATTACGCACCCGACGGCATACTCATCGCCGATATCGAAAGCCGCTACACCGACGCCAACGCCAGTATATGTAGAATGCTCGACTACACCCGTGAGGAGGTAACGCAGTTCGGGGCCGAAGATATCCTCGTGAAAGCGGAGATCGAGCATGTGAATGTTGCCCTCGACACGCTCAAACGACAGTCAGACCATCATCGCGAATGGCAGTTCAAGCGACGCGATGGTACGACCTTTCCCGCTGAGGTGATAGCCACCCTGATGCCGGATGGACATTTAATGGCGGTAGTGCGCGATGTTTCGGAAAGAAAGGAAGCTGAGGAAAAGGTACTGCAAAGCGAGCGGCGTTTTCGTGCCCTGATCGAAAATAGCTCTGACGCGATCGCCCTGTTCGGGGCGGAAGGATCAGTTCTTTGGGCGAGTGATTCGACGCCGCAGGTGTTGGGCTACTCAGTTGATGAGATGGTGAAATTTAATGCATTCGAGTTGATCGATGAAAGCGATCGAGAGGCGGTCGCTCAAAAGCTGCGTTACTGCTTAGGCCAGCCAGGCCTTCGCGTTGAGGTGCGGGCCCGTGTGCTCCATAAGGATGGAAGCCTAAGGCTCCTTGAGGGAGTATTTACCAATCTGCTCGACGTTCCGAATATCAACGCGATCGTTAACAATTACCGCGATATCACCGATCGCGAAACTGACGAGGAGAGATTTCGCCAGATCATCGAAGGCGCTCCGTACGGAAAACTGCTGGTCGATACTGAGGGCAAAATACAACTCGTCAACGCAAAGGTCGAGACGCTGTTCGGTTATGAGCGAGAAGAGCTTTTAGGCGAAAAGATGGAGATGCTTGTGCCCCACCGATTTCGCGGAGGGCACGGCGGCCATCGCGAAAAGTTCGCCGTGGATCCGATGGCTCGCGCAATGGGGACGGGCGGCGACCTTTTCGGACTTCGAAAGGACGGCAGTGAATTTGCCGTCGAGATCGCGCTTAACCCGTTGAAGACAAATGAAGGGATGATGATCCTGAGCACCATCATCGACGTCACCGATCGAAGGCTGGCAGAGATCGCTGTTCGCCGCAGCCAGGAACAACTCGCCGGAATTATTGAATCGGCAATGGATGCGATCATCACTGTCGACAGTGAGCAGAATGTAGTACTTTTTAATTCTGCGGCGGAGAAAATGTTCGGCTACACATCGGCCGAAGCTCTGGGAAAACGCATCGACCGGTTTATTCCCGATCGGTTTCGACATAGCCATCACGAACACATCCAGGATTTCGGGCGAACGCATGTCACGCGCCGAACAATGGCTTCGCTCGGGGCGATATTCGGTTTACGCTCGAACGGTGAGGAATTCCCGATCGAGGCCTCGATATCACAGCTCGAATCCGAAGGCGACAAATTTTTCACTGTCATTCTCCGGGACATTACAGAGCGGAAAGCGGCCGAGGCTCAGAATCGGCGATTAAACGAAACACTCGAGACTCGCGTGGTCGAACGCACTGCGGAACTGCAGGCTGCGAATAAGGAGCTCGAGGCTTTTTCTTATTCGGTATCGCATGACCTGAGGGCTCCGCTTCGGCACATTAATGGGTTCAGCAAAGCCCTGCTGGAAGACTATTGGGAAAGGCTCGACGACACCGGCCAGGGCTATCTAAAAGACGTTTGCGATGCAAGCCAGGAAATGGGGCGTCTTATCGACGATGTGCTCCAGCTTGCCCGCGTGACGCGCAGCGAGATGCGAAAAGAGGTTGTAGATCTCGGCCCGTTGGCCGCGACCATCCTCGAAGAACAAAGGATTCACGATAGTCGGCGCGAGGTCAAAATAAAGATCGCTGACGGCCTGACGGCCTATGGCGACAAACGGCTCCTCGGGGTTGTGCTTTTGAATCTGCTGGGAAACGCGTGGAAGTTCACGGCGGGGACGGATAACGCCGAGATCGAATTCGGCCTTTCAAAGACAACCGGTAATCTCGATTTTTATGTCAGGGATAACGGAGCGGGTTTCGATATGGCGTATTCCGACAAGCTTTACGGAGCCTTTCAGCGGCTGCACAGCTCAAAGGACTTCGAGGGGACAGGCATAGGCCTGGCAACGGTGCAGCGAATAGTTCATCGTCATGGAGGACGGGTCTGGGCCAAGGGGGAAGTTAACAAGGGTGCGACGTTCTATTTCTCGCTCCCAGATATCATTCAGGAGGAAAATGAAGGACAAGGTGATACTACTAGTTGAAGACAATCCAAAGGACGAAGCCCTCACAATGCGCGCTTTGAAAAAAAGCAATGTGGTCAACGATGTTGACGTCGTGCGCGACGGCGTCGAGGCCCTTGACTATCTGTTCTGTACCGGTCCATATGAATCGCGCGATCCGAATTTGATGCCGCAGCTGATACTGCTCGACCTGAAGCTGCCGAAGATGGACGGCTTACAAGTGCTGCAGAAGATGCGGGGAGATGAGCGGACAAAGCGGCTGCCGGTTGTGGTGTTCACGTCGTCAAGTGAGCAGGAAGATATGCTGAAAAGCTACGATCTCGGGGCCAATAGTTACGTCCGCAAACCGGTCGAATTCGAAGAATTCTCTGAGGCAACGCGGCAGTTGGGCGTTTACTGGCTGCTGCTGAACGAGCCGCCGCCGTCGGATTAATTCGGCACCTGTTTTGAAACCAGCGGCGTTTTCGATCCCCAGGCCGGAATGCCCGTGTACATTTCGAGCAGCGAGCCGAATAGAGGCGCCGGAAGCGCTTTGCTGCAGAGATAGCCCTGCCATTCATCGCATTTCAAGAGACGAAGAAACCTGAGCTGTTCTTCGGTTTCGACGCCCTCGGCGACAACCTTTAGATTTAGGTTATGAGCAAGCGTCATGATCGCCATCACAAGCGCGGCATCGTCCGGGTTTTCAGTGACATCCTTGACGAACGATTTGTCGATCTTTAGTACGTCTATCGGAAGGTCCTTTAAATAACCTAGAGAAGAATAACCGGTACCAAAATCATCGATCGAGATCGACACGCCGGCGTCGCGCAATTCACGGAGTGCCCCAATCGCGGAATCTGCGTTATCGAAGATCGACCCCTCGGTAACTTCCAGATTCAAAAAGTTGGGATTCAGGCCCGTCCGTTTTAGGACATCCAGGATCCGTTTGACGAGATCAGGCTGGTGAAACTGAAGCGGCGATAAATTGACCGCCACCTGCAGGTCGAATCCATGGTCGCGCCACTCTTTCGCGTGGCAGCACGAAGCTTCGAGCACCCATTCGCTGATCGGGATTATCGCTCCGATTTCCTCGGCGACGGAAATAAAATGCATCGGCGGTACACTGCCCAGATCGGAACGCTCCCAGCGAAGGAGCGATTCCATTCCGACTATGCGGCCCGACGAAAAATCCACCTTTGGCTGATAGAAAACCTCGAGCTCCTTGCGTTCGAGCGCGTGGCGAAGATTGCCTTCGAGCTCGACGCGTTTCAGCGCGATCATGTTGATCTGCGAGCTGTAAAACTGGTAATTTCCGCCGCCGAGCTTTCGAGCGTGGGATAGTGCCGCACTGGCGTTTTTGAGGAGCGTGGCCGCATCGCTGCCATCGGCCGGCGACA
>JBDTXM010000078.1:0-14173 GCA_040006215.1 Acidobacteriota bacterium | reverse complement strand
CAAAATCCGCCTCGCTCGATTTGCCTTCGACGGAGTAGTCGAGGATCGTCCCGATGCGCGAGGCTCCGAGCTGGGCGATATGCCCGTCGCACTCCTCGATCGTTTCGCCGCCGCAGAATTGATCGAAGATCGTCCGTTTGATCAATCCCTCGACGGGAAGGCCCAGCGCCAAAGCAAACCGGGCGGCTCCTGTTCCGAGCGCGTTCAGCATTGGCGAGTTCAAAAGCTTGAAGAGGCGGTATTTCTCTTTTAATTGGGCGTTGGATTTGTCCGCAAAAGCGGTTTCCGTATCACGGAAGTCGAGTTTGAAATCACTCATAGAATGGTGGTACTGCCACGGAGAACAAAGTCAAAGGGTAGTAAAAAGTGATTAGTTTGTAAAATCGGTTTGGACACCGCAGACGGCATTTGTGAATTGTTTCACCGCCCCTTTTCCTTTATTATTCTTGTTTTATCTTCGGCAACGCAAACGTTTCCGAAACAAACCGAATTATGAGCAAAGCGCTTCCAAAGAGATCGGAAAATTATTCCGAGTGGTACAACGAGATCGTAAAACGCGCCGATCTGGCCGAGAATTCGGCGGTTCGCGGCTGCATGGTGATCAAACCCTACGGTTTTGCGATCTGGGAAAAGATGCAGCGAGCCCTTGACGACATGTTCAAGGCGACCGGGCATCAAAATGCCTACTTCCCTCTTTTCGTGCCGAAATCGTTTCTCGAAAAGGAAGAAGAGCACGCCGAGGGCTTCGCCAAAGAATGCGCCGTCGTTACGCATTACCGGCTAAAGGTTAATCCCGATGGCAAAGGTCTCATCGTCGACCCAGCTGCAAAACTTGAAGAAGAGCTGATTATCCGCCCAACGTCCGAGACGGTAATTTGGAACACCTATAAAGGCTGGATCCAGTCCTGGCGAGATCTGCCGCTTCTCATCAACCAATGGTGCAATATTGTCCGTTGGGAAATGCGAACGCGATTGTTTTTACGAACAACGGAATTCCTCTGGCAGGAAGGCCACACCGCTCACGTCACCGAGCAGGAAGCAATTGAGGAAACCGAAAAGATGCTCGCCGTTTACGCCACATTCGCCGAGGACTGGATCGGTGTCCCGGTCCTGAAGGGGCTAAAATCGGCGAATGAACGGTTCGCGGGAGCAGTTGAGACCTATTGCATCGAGGCCTTGATGCAGGATGGAAAAGCTCTCCAGTGCGGAACTTCGCATTTCCTCGGCCAGAATTTTTCACGCAGCTTCGATGTGAAATTCGTTAACAAGGAAAATCAGCTGGATTTTCCCTGGGCAACGAGTTGGGGCGTTTCGACCAGACTTATGGGTGCCCTGATAATGGCCCATTCCGACGACAACGGCCTCGTTTTGCCTCCAAAACTCGCACCCATCCAAGTCGTCATCATCCCTATCCATAAAACGCCCGAAGACCTCGTGAAGATCAGTGAGAAGATCGAGCCGATCATTACGGAACTGAAGGCCGCCGGCATCTCGGTAAAATATGACGATGACGACAAGCAGCGTTCGGGCTGGAAGTTTGCTGAATATGAATTAAAGGGCGTACCCGTCCGGCTCGGACTTGGAATGCGTGACCTTGAGGCGGGAACGATCGAGGTTGCACGCCGAGACACTCTGTCAAAGGAAAGCCGACCGATCGAAGGCGTTGTCGATCATATCAAAACGCTGCTCGGTGATATCCAGGTGAATATCTACAAGAAAGCGTTAGCTTTTCGTGAGGAGAATACGTTCAAGATCGATACGTGGGATGATTTCAAAGTGCAGATCGAAAATGGCGGATTTATCCTCGCCCATTGGGACGGAACGTCCGAGACCGAGGAAAAGATCAAGGACGAGACAAAAGCAACGATCCGCTGCATCCCGCTCGACGCCGAAATGGAACCCGGCAAATGCGTCTTTACCGGCAAAGCCTCGAACAAACGAGTAGTGTTCGCCCGCGCGTACTAACAACGGCAATTACTAAATAAACTCAACCTTGGCGTAGGTAAACGTTACGGATTCCATCGGCGCATTATCCTCGGGCGAAACCTTGTCGTTAACTTATGGCACTTACTCGGATGTCATACATTAGGTATGCGAACGACTCGACACTGTCGCCTACCGTTTTCTTTACCAACAACCGCGCTTTGGCGATCTGACCGCCGTAGGAGCATTTCGTGAAGAATATTGCGGACGCAGCGTCGACCTTTTTCGAAAAGTTCATTTGGTTAAATCGAACCTTTCCTACCCCGCTGCTTCCTCCGAGAGCAGAGCCGGAACCCGGAGCGTCCCCGAAGAAGTGAGAAAGTATCTCGATCTGCCCGGCGTGCTCGGCATCAGTGGATGTTCCAGGAACTCCGATCGCATCCAAATAAGCCTTGTAGCTACCCATTATTCAAGCCTCTCCTGATTTGAATATAAAAATTCTGATCCGCGGACAAAAAACTTCAGGAGGCTTATACTCCGTCTCGATCTTGGCGAAATTTAACGAGACGCTTTCTGTAGCATTTAGGTCGTTGGGATTGCTTTTATTGTATTGAACAGAGGTTATATAGATGTCATACATCGTGTAGGTTAGCTTTTCCGATTTATCGGCGCCCGCTCTCTGCACAAAAAGCTTAGCTTTCGAGATCTTGCTGCCATCGGCGCATTTGGCGAAAAAAGCTGTAGACGAAGCATCGACACTTTTCGAAAAGTTCATATCATTGTATTTAACCTCTCCCGTCGAAGATCCTCCGCCGTACTGAAAACTGCCAGTTTGCACGGAGCCAAACGAATACGAAAGCAGGTCGATCTGTCCTGCATGACCACTGTCTGTCGATGTTCCGGTAATGCCATCCACGTCCAAACAAGCGTTAGAGCCCATAACTCCAAACCCTCCTCCGATCTAGTTTAGTTCTTAACGATTCCGCAAATCCTACTCGCCATTGACCGCCCACGCAAGCCCTTTTTGCTTGGGACCTTGCTTCAGGTCACACACACACAGGCTTGGGCGTACCGAACTCATACGGAAACGTTATCGGCAAGCCGGGGATTATGAGCTTAAGGTTCCCGCGGCACACCTGGTTCCATATGGTTCAGCTATAACGTTCAGGGACTTGGACAAAGCGACGAATCTTTCACACCGATCCGGTATGATACACTGTTGCATCTATGGAGCAGCGGCGCATGTGAGAGGTCCGGCCTGCGGCAGGATCTTTGATAGACAATGTCAGGAGATGATTGAAATCAATAACCGTCAAATTTGTTTAACCGTGCGGGTGGGACAGTGGGAAACACGGGCCCGGACCTGTCCTACAAATATTGCGCAAAGCGTGGAACACGCATGAGTTCTAAAAAAGCGGGCCAGCGGCGGAGCTTGTGGAAATCTTGTAAGTGGCACATAACGCAAAGGTTGCGGAGAATCAATTTGTCCCGACACGCACCGGCGGATCGGGACAAGATCGGGTCAGGATAATTTGTGGCCTCAACGCATAAAGCTGAACTTCCTGATGAATGGCTGGACATTGGCCCAGACGGACGCAGATACGAGGCCGTCCTGCTCATATGTGATGGTGGTGGCTCCGTCGTAGCCACCCGCTCCAAAGCCCTCGTTTATAAAGTCAGTAGATTTCTGCCCGGGCTCGACGGGCCACGGGCAGCCGCCCATGCCGCCGTGAGTACACATGAACATGTATGGCCCCTCGTATTTCGTGCTCTTCGGATAGTAACGCATCGCATCGTTGCCAAAGCTCTCGCGCGAGCTCGATTTCGGATCCCGGATCACATGATAGACATTCGCTACGTTGTCGGGTACTACTTCGGCGTCAAATGCCAGATGGCGGTCCACACAGTCAAACAGCAGTAACGCCTGCACTCCGATCTTCAAATTCTTTAACCTGGCAGCTACGACAACTGCGCCAAGCCCACCGCGGCTGTACCCCGTGAGAAGAACTGGTGGGGGCGATTGCAGAGTCCTCTTGTAATCACCTATCTTTCGTACCACATGCTGCACACCCGCTTCGATGGCTCCAAGTAAACCGCCGCCGAGGGCAACCGGCCCCCGCTGATACATGGCGTCGGGCCCGCCAGCATTGCAGATCCGCTTTACAAAGCTGTGGGCAAAAGCCACGTCGTACTCTTTGTCCCTACCCGAGCCCGGCGTAAAGGCGCTCCCCGTTCCGTCAATTCCAACCAAGATCCCCATACATTTTGCTCCTTATGCTGGTCTATTTTGCAAGAATGATATCATCACCGGCCGCCTATTCAAAGATTGACCCTTGGCTGCCCGCCGTCGCCGGTTGAACTAGCGAAATAGTTCGACTTTTCATAAACTTTTGCCGTCTAAACTGCTGTATGCGAATTATTTCGCGTATCTGATATTTGGAGTAAGATTCTCGTGCTGAAGTGATCCTGGACACGAGTGAATGTTGACTGAACTGACTGATGAACAGCTGGTCGATTTGGCGGTTTCGGAAAATTCTGAGGCTTTCGGCGAAATCGTTAAAAGGTGGGAGCGAAAGATCTTCGCTCTCTGTTTCGGCATGCTCGGGAGGGAAGACGACGCCTGCGACGCGGCACAGGAAGCCTTTATCGCCGCTTACCGGAACCTTTCTAATTTCCGCGGCGAAGCAAAGGTCTCGTCCTGGCTTCATCGAATTGCTGTAAATCAGTGTTTGACAACAAAGAGGCGAAAGAAGACGCGAGCGGAGGAATTCCTCGATGACGAGGACGGATCGGCTGAAAATACGTTTGTTGCGTCGCCTCGGCATTCGCCGGCCTTTTCCACGGAAAAGCTCGAAAGGCTTGCGATCGTCAGGCAGGCGGTGGGTGCGTTGCCGGTCGATCTTCGGCAGGTGATCGTCATGAAGGAATTTGAGGAAATGACCTTTCAGGAAATATCAGAAACCCTCGAATTACCCTTGAGTACAGTGAAAAGTAGGCTCTACACGGCGCTAAAGCAGCTTCGTTCAAGGCTTGAAAGAGTGCCGCTAGAGGTGGCGTAAAAATGTTGAAGGATAATAATAACCATTCCGCGTGCTTTTCGGCCGATGATCTGATGGCTTATCTTTACGGTGAAGTTGCCGAAACAGAACTCGGCCGTATGGATCGTCATTTGGCTGGTTGTGGAAGCTGCACAGATGATTTTGCGGCGATCTCTGAATCGCGTTTTTCGATCTATGAGTGGCGGCAGACCGATTTTGCGGATATCGCCACACCGATGATCGACGGACCGTGGAATGAAACTCCGGTGAGAAGTCTTCGTTCGGAGCCTTTAGCTCAAGGGCGATCACTTGGTGAAAGGCTTAGAAGCATTGTACCGTCTCTCCCGACTTGGGCCTTTGCCATGACCGCTGCCGTGATAGTCGCAGCCGTCGTCTGGATCGGCTTCGCTAATCTGCGGCATTCTAGCGACAAAAGTGCGGCTATTCAGCAAAAGCGGTCAGACCAACCGGTTCAAGGCGTTTCGCCGCAGTTTAAGCAGACTGAGCCGGAGAAGGATGTGGCCCTGGATAAACCTTCGCCACACGGGACCGATTCGAGCAAGACTCCTGTGACTGCCCAGCTTAGAAAACCGGCTCGTCAGCCGGCAAACTCCACCGTGGCCGCCAACCGTAACCCGGGCGTCCGCCATCGAAGTATCATGGGTCTGAATGGCAGGCGGCAGGAGGTTGCCAGTTCATTTAGAAGAGTGCCGAATCTATCAGGTATTGAAGAAGACGAAGATCGAACAGTGCGCCTTGCAGACCTCTTTGCCGAGGTCGGATCCGACAATGAAAATAACTAGCTCACACATCTTAATTACGTTCGCGGCGATGGTCGTTTTTCTTACTGCGGCCAGCGGTCAGGAGGCTCCACAGCCGTCGCAGATCAAGCCTCCTTTAGTTGCAGAACAGACGGACGAAAAACCCGATCTCCTTGGTCAACTGGGACTTTCGAGGGAGCAGATCCAGCGGATCCGCCGAATGAATGCCGACCGGAAGCCTTTAATCGAGGCAGCGAATACACGGCTTCGTGAAGCTAACAAAAATCTGGATCAGGCGATTTACGGTGACGTGTCCGTAGATTCGGCCGAGTTTCTCGTTAGATTAAATGAATATCAAAGTGCGCAGGCGGATGTCGCCAGGATCCGGTTCGAGAGCGAGCTGAACGTTCGGCGGATACTGTCCCCGGACCAGCTCGTCAAATTCAGGGACATTCGCCGTCAGTTCGCCGAGAAACGTAAGGAGATGCGGCAGCAGAACGCTCCGTTTCGTCCGCGCCGACAGCTTCGACAGCAGTTGAAGAAAGATCAGCCGCTGCGCCCGAACCCGTAACCATCGTAATTCTCACACTTCCTTATCACTTCAAAGCCGGATCATAGTTGGTCCGGCTTTTTCGTTTGGTTTGGCTGGTAGCCCAATTCATTGTAATCTTTACTGAACATTTAGGCTGAAACGGGCAGTATTTCCTTTAGGAATGAATCCGATCAAACAATTCTTATTTGAAGTTCAGGAAATAAGTACGCTTTTCTGGCGGATCCTCACCTCGCTTCGGAACAAACCCCGATATTTCAGTGAATTGATCACGCAGATGGACCGCATCGGTGTCGGTTCGATCTCTATAATTCTGCTTACCGGATTCTTCACGGGCGGTGTTCTTATCCTGCAGGCGTATCCGACTCTAAAGTTCTATGGAGCCTCGAGTTCTGCCGGGCAGGCCGTTGCGACCACCTTGATTCGCGAACTTGGGCCCGTTTTAAGCGCCCTTATGGTCGCCGGGCGGGTTGGATCGGCGATATCGGCCGAGCTCGGCTCAATGGTCGTGTCGCAGCAGATCGACGCAATGCGGGCCCTGGGCACATCGCCTATCCGAAAGCTGGCGGCTCCCCGGGTCATCGCACTGGTGATCGCGTTGCCACTGCTGACCGTTGCCGCGGATATCTTCGGGCTGTTCGGCGGAGGCCTTGTGGCCAATCAACTTTACGGGCTTGATTCGAGTACGTACATGGCATCCGTTAGAAACGGAGTAGATATCGAAGATGTCCTTGGCGGCTTCATGAAGCCAATAATTTTCGGCCTTATAATCGGTTTGATCGCATGTCATAAAGGCTTGACCACCTCCGGCGGAACTGTCGGCGTCGGCCGGGCGACCACAAGTGCGGTCGTTTCCGCCTCGATCAACGTTATCATCGCTGACTTCTTTATCTCGAAGGTGCTCCAGGCCGTGTTCGATACGACGCTCTTTTAACCAAACATGGACCTCGAATCACGCGACACCGATCTGCCCTACGACAACGGCGAGGAGACATCCTTTGACGCGAAGACCGACGATGTTCAGCGGACGCTGCCTGCAATCGAGTTTCGCCAGGTTTCGCTGGCTTTTGATGACCAGGTGATTCTCGACAAGGTCGATTTTCGCGTCCGACGCGGCGAGACCAAGATCGTCCTGGGCGGTTCGGGCAGCGGTAAATCAACCATCATCAATCTGGTTCTGGGCCTGCTAAAACCTGATTCCGGTGCGATCATAATTGATGGCGAGGACATTACTGGCTACGACGAGGTCGAAATGATGGCCGTCCGGAAAAAGATCGGGATGGTCTTTCAGGAAGGGGCCCTTTTCGATTCGCTCTCCGTTTACGACAACGTCGCCTATCGCCTGCATGAGGCTGGCGTAGATGAAGACGAGGTTGAGCATGAGGTCAGTCGGATGCTGCACTTCGTCAATCTCGAGGACGCTATTGACAAAATGCCCGCCGAGCTGTCGGGCGGTATGCGGCGCCGCGTCGGGATCGCCCGAGCACTTGTCGGCAACCCCAGCATCGTGTTGTTCGACGAACCGACCGCCGGACTCGATCCGCCCACGGCAAGAACCATTTGCGAGCTGGCGATCAAGCTTCGCGACCTCGAGGATGTATCGTCGATCTTCGTCACGCACGAGATGAACAACCTGGACTATCTCTCATCCGAATATGCTATTGTGGACGAGAATGGACAGGTTTTATTCGAGACGGAGGGCGAGCGCCTCTGCCTGATCAATACCGAGGTGATAATGCTGCGCGAGGGCAATATCATCTTCAGCGGCAAGGACGAGCAGCTTCGAGCGGTCAACGACCCCTATATTCACCGGTTCATTCGCGGAAGTTAAAGTAAAATGCCACGAACCCAGAGTTCCATTTCGTTCAGTCAATTGCGCGTCGGCCTTTTCGTGCTGGCCGGGCTTTTAATATTGGGGTTTCTCATACTCAATTCGAGCGGGAGCTTTAACCCGTTCGAGAAACGGCTGCATCTGAAAGCAAGATTTGAGACGGCAGACGGTTTGCACTCAAACGCCGAGGTCCAACTGGCGGGCGTCAGCATCGGCAAGGTCGAGGACGTCAAGTTTCTCGCGCCCGAGAACGCCACGCCGGATCAAAAGGTCGAAGCAACGTTTTCGGTCGTAAAATCGCTTAACGGCAACCCGATGACCGATCTGATCAGGACCGATTCGACCGCTCAGCTGATATCGACATCCGTGCTTGGCAACGACAAGATGATCAACATCACGCCGGGAACGACCCAGGGAACACCGGTCGAGGATAATCATGTACTCGTGTCGGACTCCGCCGTCGGCATCAATCAGCTCACCTCGACGGGCAACGACCTGCTCAAGCAGATCAACAAGCTCGCCATCCCCGCCAACGAGATCCTCAATAAAGCTAATCAGGGCCAGGGAACGCTGGGGCGCATCGTGAATGACGAGACTCTCTACAAGAACCTCGATTCGACCGTGGTCGAAGCCCGCGAGACGATGCAGCGCCTGCAGGAGACGATCGACAGCATCAACAAAGGCAACGGGAGTGCCGGTAAGCTGTTGAAGGACCCACAGTTATACGACAACTTGAACAAGACCGTTATACATCTTGAGGCCATTTCCAATGACCTGCACGCCGGCAAGGGCACCGCCGGGAAGATCGTCAATGACGATGCCCTTTACAATGAAACACGGGCCGCCGTGGCAGAACTCCGGGCTTCGGCGATCAAGATCAACGGGATAGCCGACGATTTCAAGGTGATATCAGCCGATCTCTCGCAGGGCAAAGGATCGGCGGGCAAGTTCCTCAAGGACGAAGCCCTCTACGACAATGCCCGCGACACACTGGCGAGGTTCAATTCCACCTCAACCAAGCTGGAACAAATGCTTGGTGATGCTCAGGGCGGAAAAGGGACGATCGGCAAGCTATTTACCGACGAAACCCTCTACAACAACATCAACCAAACCGCTTCAAACGTAAACCAGCTATCGAGCGAAGGCACCAAGCTGATCTACGACTTTCGTCAGAATCCGAAGAAATACCTAAGGATCAAGCTCTCGCTGTTCTAAACATTGGGGCATAAATTGCCGCTGACTCTGCCAGACTTCAGTCGTTACCGGTCGAGCCGGACCAATCGCTGGACGATCACCGGATTCACGTGTTCGTCCGGTGTGTGTCCGGCTTGTCCCGCTTGCCGTTTTCATCATTTTTCATCGACCACGTTTTCTTGCTTTTTTTACCGAATCGCCGCGACATGAAGCCCAGTAAACACGGGCTTCAGACGCTCAGGCTTGAGCGGGCTTGATCTCCTAACTGCTTTTCTGAGTGTGACTTAAACGGTAGGCCGGAAAATCGAGCAAATCTGGATCCGTCACCCGGAAAACCACGTCGTTTCGAGAATATCGAGAATAATCGGAATATCGTGCATATCGAGAAAATGCCTATAACACTTCTGCCGCGAGCCGTGCGATGATGCTTGCCGTGAAAGCGAGAAATGAGAAACGACAGGTTCGATCGCGGGCAGTATTCGTGGTGCACGGAGGGGAAGGTACGCATCGCGGAATGGATGAATCGCCCTGCTTACGAGCGGGCTTATGCAACGGCGACCTTGAGCTTCGGTAGGGTTTGACTGAATGACAACTATTGTCGTATTTTATACATCTATTCGGTGAGTATGCAGCTTGCATGCATATTCGAGATCGATTATGCAAAAACTTGAGCGACAGGAAATCATTCTAAACCTCGTATCGGCGCGGCCGGTGGCTAATCAGCAGGAGCTTGCGAAGATACTTCGGAAGAACGGGTTTATCGTAACGCAGGCTAGTATATCGCGCGATCTGGAAGAGCTGGGTATCGTAAAATTGAATGGGGTTTACACGAAGCCGCAGAGGACGAACGAGAGCGTTTTTGGGATTCAGAGTCTGGCACCGGCGGGCGAAGCGATGATCGTGGTGAAGTGCTTTTCGGGACTGGCCTCGGCAGCGGCTGTTCGGATCGACGGCGCGAGAATCGAGGAGATCGTCGGGACGATCGCGGGGGATGACACGATATTTGTCGCTGTAAAGGATCAGCGGGCCCAGCGGGTGGCAATGCGTAAGATCTGGGAAATATTTGAAGGCTCGGCCTTAGCTCATGGGGTGTAACTATGAAAATGATTGAAGTTGATAAAATTGGCTCTGCCGCGAGTCCGATTGATCCGGAGCACGTGGTAAACATCGCAGACTCGATAGCGGAGCCGAAAGCGGGTGATGTTGTCGTAGTGCGGGGCCTTTCGGAAAGCGTGACTTACGGAAATATCGAGCTCCCCTCTGGACGGCTGGCCAAGATCAATAAGGGCGACATCCTGATGGGCGTGTTGGGACGACGCAGAGCCTTGAAAGGCTTTGTTGGCGACGTCCCGAACTCGCTAAAGGTTGGCGACCGTCTCAATCTGCTGAATATGGGCGGCGTGATCGGGGTTTGCTCGGGGCATCATTCCTCGCTTTCGGATGCGATCGAGGTGGAGGTGTTGGGAGCGGTGTGTGACGAGCTCGGTCTTGTCACGAATATCGGCGATGGCGGACTGGAACCGACTGATACGCTGGAGCCCTCGGCTCCGATCATCATGATCGCGGGAAGCTGTATGAATTCCGGCAAGACGGTCGCGGCCACAGAGCTGATCAAGCAGGCACACAGGGCCGGGCTGAAAGTCGCAGGGGCGAAGCTTTCCGGTATCGCATGTCTGCGCGACACGTTGAACATGGCGGACCACGGGGCGTTCGTCACAGCCAGTTTTCTCGATTGCGGACTTCCCTCGACCGCGGCGTACAGCGATCTCGCTCCGGTCGCCAAATCCATCTTCAATCATCTCAATATATTTCAACCAGATCTGATCGTTGCCGAGCTTGGCGATGGCATTATCGGCGGCTATTCTGTCGACACGGTTTTGAAGGACGAGGAGATCAAGGCGGCAACCGCTTCGTTCGTCTTTTGTGCCTCGGACTATGTGGGAGTGATTGGCGGGATAACGACGTTGAGCCGGCTTGGGATCGACATCGACGTCGTCGCCGGGTCGGTGACGGATTCACAGATGGGCGAGGACTTTATCGAGTCGGAATTCGGTTTGAAGGCTGGGAACGCCCGCAGGAATGGCGAGAGGCTGTTTAGTTTGGCGAAGCCTGTGGATCTATTGCGAGAGGCCGTTATTGCCTAAATTATGAAGCAAAGCATCGCTCATATCGCGTTGGTGGTCGACGATTACGACGAAGCCATCGAGTTTTACACGAAGAAGCTCGGCTTTCAGCTGCTTGACGACACACCGCAGAGCGAAACCAAGCGCTGGGTCAAAGTCGCACCTAAAGGTTCGACCGAATGCTGTCTTCTACTCGCAAAAGGCGTTGGGGACGAACAACGAAGCCGGATCGGCAACCAAACCGGCGGTCGCGTGTTCTTGTTCCTGCGGACCGACGATTTTTGGCGTGATTACGAGATTTACTTAAGCAAAGGTGTGAAATTTGTCCGCGAGCCTAAAGTAGAAGAATACGGCACGGTAGCGGTTTTTGAGGATCTTTACGGAAATCTGTGGGACCTGATCGAATTTAGTGACGGCGAATGAGCGAGAAAGCGATAAAAATTGCAATATTTGGCGGGTCTGGGTATGGCGGGAGTGAATTGCTACGGATATTGCTGTTTCATCCGACCGCCGAAATAGTTTTGGTCACTGCCAATGAACAGGCTGGTAAGGCCGTAAGTGACGTGCATCGAAACCTGCTTGGATTGACCGACCTCCGGTTTGAAACTGCGCCTGACGACCTCTCGACGCTAACAGACGTTGACGTGGCGTTTTTCGCGCTTCCGCATGGGCAGGCTTTGGGGTTGATCCCGAAGTTGCCGCCAAACGTGAAGGCTATCGATCTGTCGGGTGATTTCAGGATCGACGATGCCGATATCTTTAAGCAATACTACAAGTTAGACCACACTGCGACAGAACTTCAGGGCGAATTTGTTTACGGATTGACCGAGACGAACCGCGAAGCCATCCGAGAGGCGAAGTACATCGCCAACCCCGGCTGTTTTGCTACTGCGACGCTGTTGGCTTTGGCTCCGATGGTCAAGAGCGGGTTGATCAATGGACGGATCATCGTGGACGCGAAGACAGGTTCTAGCGGTTCAGGAGCAAAAGCCGCTGCGAACACACACCATCCGCAACGGATGAACTCGTTCTATGCGTACAAGCCCTTTCAGCATCAGCATTTGCCCGAGATCGAGCAGCATCTGAAGGAGGTCGGAGATTTCACTAGCGAATTCATCTTCATGACGCATAGTCTGCCTGTTTCACGCGGGATCTTTGCATCATGCTATCTCGAGACAACTGTTAATGTTACGAGTGATGACCTCAGTAATCTATTTAAGCATTTTTACGAGCAGGCGTTCTTTGTTCGGGTGGTCGATGGATCGCCGGATATCAACTGGGTAAAGAACACGAATTTTTGCGACATTGCGGCCCATTCGGATGGAAAGCAGATTGTTATCTTTTCCGCCATCGACAATCTCGTTAAGGGTGCGGCGGGTCAGGCGGTGCAGAACATGAACCTGATGTTCGGGCTCGATGAGGAAACGGGACTCGTTTTTCCAGGCAGCAATCCTTGAATATGGCTAAGCGGCAGGGGAAACCGATGGTTTACCGGTCGACGAGCCGGATCGAGGCGTTTAGCGACGGGGTCTTCGCGATCGCGATCACGCTGCTCGTGCTGGAGATCAAGGTTCCCCATTTGGAAGGTGGGGAGAGCTTGTGGACGGCGCTCGGGCATCTGTGGACCTCGTATTTCGGGTACATATTCAGCTTTGTGATGATCGGCGTCTATTGGGCAAATCATCACCATATCTTTCACCTTTTTAAGAAAAGCGACCATTATTTCGTCCTGTTGAATGTGTTTTTCCTCATGTGCATATCTTTTCTGCCGTTCCCGACAGCAGTGTTGGCGGAATATATCGCAGACCCGGAACATCGGCAGGCCGCGGCGACTTTTTATGCCTTTGGGCTGTTTTTACCGGCGGTCGGCTGGTTTCTGATGTGGATATACGGGACAGTCGTAAGGAATTTGACGGACCCGGACCTCTCGCCGACATATATTCGACGATTGACCATCGCATACGGTGTTTCGGCCCTTCTATTTCTGGTCACGATCGCGATGTCGTTCCTGAGTCCATATGCGGGGATCGGAGCCTGCGTCGTGCTGACCCTTTTGTATCTCAAGGCTCCGGCGGAGCCAAAATATATCGATGAAAACGGAAATGGCAACTGAATTTGAGCGGATCAAGGCGTCGGAAGACCTGAACCAGCTTGCGACTTACAGGAAGATGGATATCGCGGTCGAACGCGGCCGCGGCGCTTGGGTCTGGACCAGCGATGGCGAGAAATATCTTGACCTATACGGCGGGCACGCTGTCTGTGCTACCGGACATTCGCATCCGCATGTCGTCAAAGCGATCCAGGATCAGGCTGAAAAAGTACTGTTCTACTCAAATCTGGTGTACTCGGATATCCGTGCCAAGGCCGCAGCGAAGCTCGTCTCGGTCGCTCCTAAAAGCCTCATAAAGGCCTTTTTCTGCAATTCTGGCACTGAAGCCAACGAGAACGCCATGCGGATGGCCAGGATGGCCACGGGACGAGAAAAGATCGTCACCTTCACGGGTGGATTTCACGGCCGGACGGCAGATTCTATCTCCGCCACGTTCTTAGGAAAGTACCGCGAGATCGGAAGGCCCAACGTTCCGGGGCACGTTTCGGCCGAATTGGGCAATATTGAGAGCGTAGAAGCCGTCATAGGCGACGACACGGCTGCGATAATGCTGGAACCGATCCAATCGATGGCTGGAGTTCGCGAAGCGCCGCCTGAGTTTTTCCGGGAACTGCGGCATCTTTGCGATGATCACGGGATCGTT
>JBDTXM010000077.1:0-14206 GCA_040006215.1 Acidobacteriota bacterium | reverse complement strand
CCCGCCGGCCCGCGCGAGACGTTCTTTAACGTCAATATAGCCTTTACCGTCATCGTACGGTCAGCGCCGTTCTGTGGGACCGTAACGTTAAGATCGTATTTCTGCACCTGCCACGTCGCCGAGGCCGCCGCAGTTGTCGTGTCCTGCCCACAACCGGAAATACAAAATACCGCCGTGAGCGCGATAAAAAGAGATAACTTTGCGAAATAATTCATTCTTTATGTTTATGATCGAGCGACGAAGTCACACCGCACCTATTTGTCTTCTTCGTCTTCCTGCGATTCCGGTTCGACGTCCGCGGCATACTTTGGCGGAAGCTTAATTCTGCCCTTTTCGAAATATGTGTTGTGCTGATCGCCGGTGTGATAAACGTTAATATTGTCAGTATCGAGATCGATAAAGAGAACGTACATGTTCGACCCGCAGTTATGCTGTTCGCAGCCGGACGCTTTGAGCACCTTTCCCGAACCCTCGAGCGGGGTCTCCACATTCCAAAACTGCTTCATGTCGGCAAAATCTTTGCCCATCAGCTTCTGTAGCCGCGCCTTTAGTTCCGCGTTATCAAGCAGCTTGATCTCGTATGGATACTTCCCGACCGATTTTTTAAGTGTCGCGCCGATCGTCGGCTTCGGAGTAGCCGTAGGCGTCGGACTAGGACTTGACGTAGCCGTGGGCGTGGGCCGCGTCGAATCGACCGAATTCGAATTCTCAGGCTTCTGATTCGAAAGATTGCACCCTAGAACCGCTGCCGCAAGGACGATAAATCCTAAAACATTAGCCATAGCATCTATTTCCTCATCCTGTGACAGGTTCGTTGAATTAGAGATTATTGAGAGATCAATTCATGTATTTGCTTCAATTTTGACAGCAATTTCTCAAGCCGTGAGACCGGTAACTGATTTGGCCCGTCGCTGGGAGCTTTTGCTGGGTCGTCGTGGACTTCCATAAAAACGGCGTCCACGCCACACGCGACTCCTGCCCTGGCGAAGTTTTCGATGTATTGCGACTGTCCGCCGGTTGCTTTCCCTAATCCGCCGGGGAGTTGGAGGCTGTGCGTGACGTCAAAGACGACCGGAACGCCAAACTCACGCATTATCGGAAACGAACGAAGATCAACGACCAGATTATTGTATCCAAAGCTCGCACCGCGCTCGGTCAAAAGTATCTTTTCGCAGCCCGCGGCCTGCAGCTTGTCGACAATGTTCTTCGCATCCCAAGGAGCCAGAAATTGCCCTTTTTTTACATTCACGGCCTTACCCGTTTTCGCCGCGGCGATCAGCAGATCGGTCTGACGGCATAGAAAGGCCGGGATCTGCAAAATGTCGGCAACCTGGGCGACTTTTGCGGCCTGCCAGGGCTCGTGAATGTCTGTGATCACGGGAACGCCGAATTCTTCCTTTATCTTCGCAAGGACGTCCAGACCAAAATCCATTCCGTCCCCACGAAAACTATCGATCGAGCTCCGGTTCGCCTTATCGAACGATGACTTATAAACAAACCCTACCCCGACCCGCGTTGCTATTTCCTGGATCGCACCAGCCATCTTCCGCGCATGCTCCAGCGACTCGACCACACAGGGCCCCAAAAGAAACGAAAGTTCGCCCGAACCAAAGCCTACGTCGCCGACCTTAAAGGATTTAACTGTGCTCATTTAACTCGTTAAGATTACTGCTTATGATATGCGATAACACCTTTTTTGTGAAATATCCTGAGAATCTGCCGGACGTGTATCGACGTATACATTCTGAACAAAATGAACATTTTGAACACCTGAACATCCTGTACACTTACCAACCCTGAACAGTGAACACGAACGCCATCGCTAGATCACGTTCATATGCTGCTAGAGCGGAGAATTGGGCGCCTGATCAATTTTGAGCCTTCTTCAAAAAATCGACGAACTCGGGCACGTTCCTGGTTAGACCTGGGAATGACGCGATCGTCTTGCCGTCCGGGGAGACTATCGCATAGTAGGGCAGAGCGACGGTCCCGAACATCTCCTGCTCCATCTGCTGCTGCTGCTCGTAGACGTCGCCCTCACCGTCGGTGTAGAGACGTGCCAGCACGAACTTGTCCAGCTCCGATTCGACCTCTTTTTTCGTAAAGACGTTCGCTTCCATCCAGCGGCAATTCGTGCACGTGTAGCCGGTGAAATCGATGAACACCTTTTTGTTCTCGGTTTTGGCCTTCGCCAGTGCTCCCTGATAGTCGTTTGGGAGCCACTTCAACTCTTCTTCGCCTTTGCCAAAAAATCGTGACGAAGTGTTATTGAGATCAGGCGGCAGGAACGATTCTATCTCACCAAGTTTTGCCCCGAACAGGCCAGTCAGCAGGTAAAAACTAACCGCCAAGCTTGCGACCGCCGATATCATGCGAAATGCACCGAGACGCTCGGGCTTCGAATCGTGCGAAAGCTGAAACTTACCTAAAAGATAGATCGCGAGGACAACAAATATCGCGATCCAAATGGCAAGCACAACATCGCGGGTGAAAATACCCCATTTCCAAACAAGATCGACGTTCGATAGGAACTTCATCGCGGCCGCAACTTCAAGGAAGCCCATCGCGACCTTAATCGAATTCATCCAGCCGCCGGCACGTGGAAGCTGTGACACCAATTGTGGGATCAGAGCCAGAACAAAGAACGGTAAAGCGAACACCGCTGAAAAAGCCAACATACCGATCAGCGGCATTTTCCAATTCCCCTGCGAAGCTGAAACGAGGATCGTCCCGACAAACGGCGAAGTGCAGGTAAACGATGTAAGCGTAAACGTCAGCCCCATCAAAAGTGCCCCGACCACACCGCTTCCCTCACCCTCTTTGCTGCGGGTCAAAACGTCGAGTTTTGTGAGCACGCCAGTCGGGATGTTCAGTTCATAAGCTCCGAACAGATTGAAGGCAAAAAACAGGAATACGCCAGTGATCAGTAGGTTGACCCACGGATTGGCGGCAAACAAATTTATCCCTGCGGCTCCGACAAAAATAGCCAACAGCATTCCGACGATAGTAAATGTCGCGATGATGCCGAACGAATAGATCGAAGCAAGGCGTATCGATTTTGCACGGCTCCCACCGGCGTGATTGGTGAAATATGAAACCGTGATCGGGATCATCGGAAATACACACGGAGTTAGCAGCGATAATGCACCAAGCGTGATCGCCAGCCAGAGAAATTTCCATGTATCGGTCGGCAATTGCTGACCGCTTACTGGTGCTGTTTGCGTGGGAGTCAGTGCTTCCGGTGTTGATGCCGCCACTACTGACCGTTTCACATCCTCGGCCCCTGCAAAACTCACCCGCACCGTCTTCGGCGGCAAGCAAAAAGTGTCGTTGCAGAGCTGAAATCGAACGTCTAGCGAAAGTTGCGAAGAATTGGAGTTAGCGGTCGTTTTAAGAGGCACCTTAAAAACTGCACTGTGGATAAAAAACCTTGTCTCCAAGGGTTTCCCGTCAACGATGAAATTCTGATCGGGTTTGGTTGCGAATTTTGGAGATTCGATCTGCCCATCGATCACGAAGGGGCTATTTTCGGTGACCTTAATGGTCGTCGCGATCGGGCCGCCCGCCGGCTGTTCCAGTGCATAAAGATGCCAGCCTTGTTCTATCTCTGCCTTCAGCTCAACCTTTTGACTGCTGCCGGCACGCATTTCCTGATTCTTGGACGGTGACGAAAGAGTCCATTTCGCCGGATTCTGGGCAAAACACGCCAGAGGTATCAAAATAATTAACAAAAAACTCTTCGACACAAGGTACTTCATAGGGATGCGAAAGCAACTAAAATATAACATTTCAACGGAATTTCCTTCATTTCAAAAACTCATTATTTTGCAGAAATTCCGCCTCTCGCCTATAATATTCCTTTTGCAGATTAGTGAGACTTCGCCCTTATCTATTGGAGGATCTGACCTTGCCTAAAGCAGCAACCCGAACCAAAGCGGAAAATAAAGCCGCAAAGCTCTCGAAAAACGGGAAAGGAAAAGCTCTCGACGCTATTTCCGCAAAACATCCCGCGACGGATTTTGTCGACGTAGAGCAGGCCAAGGCCGAATTTCAAAAACGGCGATCGTCACAGCTCGAAGCGATCAAGAAAACCGATAAAAAACTCTTACGCGACATGCTTTATCAGATGGTGCTCGGCCGCCATTTCGAAGAGAAATGTGCCGAGGTTTACCGAATGGGAAAGATCGGCGGGTTCTGTCATCTCTACATAGGCCAGGAAGCGATCGGAGTCGGGTCGATGATGGCCCTCGAGAAAACCGATATGGTGGTGACGGCCTATCGCGATCACGTGCAGGCAATGATCAAGGGCATGACGCCTGAATCCGTTCTCGCCGAGCTTTACGGCAAAGAAGGCGGATGCGTTGGCGGCAAGGGCGGATCGATGCACATGTTCTCTAAGGAGCTTGGCTTCTACGGCGGCCACGGCATCGTCGGCGGCCAGATCGGCGTCGGGACAGGGATGGCTTATGCCGCAAAATATAAGAATTCGGGCCAGGTCGTTCTCTGCTTTTTTGGCGAGGCTGCAGTTAATCAGGGTATTTTTCACGAATCGCTCAACATGGCCCAACTCTGGAAGCTGCCCTGCATTTACATTTGCGAGAACAACCAGTATGGAATGGGAACTTCGCAGGAGCGTGCAATGAGCTCGCGAAGTATTGCCAAAAAAGCCGAGGCTTACGAGATGGCCAACGAATTTGTAGATGGAATGGACGTCATGGCCGTTCGCGACGCGACGCGACGTGCGATCGCTCGGGCGAGAAAAGACGGCTCGCCCACGTTGCTCGAAGTCCGTGCTTACCGTTACATGGGCCACTCGATGTCCGACCCCGGAAATTATCGGACACGTGACGAGATCCTCAAATACCAGGAGCGCGACCCGATAGCGTTATTCAAAGACAGTTTGAAGGAAGCAAAAGTTTTCAGCGAAAAAGATTTTGAAAAGATAGATAAGGAAGCAATCGCGGCGGTCGATCGGGCCGTTAAATTTGCTGAAGAAAGTCCGTTGCCAAACGAAAAGGAATTATTTACCGACGTTTACGCATAGTCAAGAATCATTTTATGGCTGTTTTAACGATTCGTGATGCTCTAAATCAAGCATTGCGCGAAGAAATTATCAGAGATGAAAATGTCTTTCTTATGGGCGAAGAGGTCGCAGAATACGACGGCGCCTACAAGGTCACTCGTGGACTCTGGAAAGAGTTTGGCGACAAGCGCGTCGTCGATACACCGATCACGGAGTTGGGCTTTGCGGCGGTTGGTGTGGGTGCGGCGATGGCGGGTTTGCGGCCGGTGATCGAGTTCATGACCTGGAATTTTTCGATCCTAGCATCGGACCAGATCATCAACCATGCGGCCAAAATGCTCTACATGTCGGGCGGCCAGTTCAAGGTGCCGATAGTTTTCCGCGGGCCGAACGGTTCGGCCTATCAGGTTTCTTCACAGCACTCGCAGGCGTTCGAGGCATTCTACGGAAATTTCCCCGGTCTGAAAGTTGTCATGCCATCGACAGCAGCCGACGCGAAAGGTCTTCTCAAATCATCGATCCGCGACGACAATCCCGTGATCTTTCTCGAACAGGAACGCATGTATGGCCTAAAGAGCGACGTACCTGACGACGAAGATTTCACTATCCCCCTCGGTGTGGCCGATGTAAAACGCGAAGGGACGGATTGTACGATTGTCGCCCGCTCAATGACCGTGCCGCTTGCTTTGCAAGCCGCCGAACGGATACTGAAGGATTTTGACGTATCTGTCGAGGTTATCGATCCGCGTACGATAAAGCCGCTCGACATCGACACGATCGTAAATTCGATCAAAAAGACCAACCGGCTCGTGATCGCCGAAGAGTCGCACGCGTTTGCGTCCGTTGGTGCCGAGATCACGTACCAGGTAATGGATCACGCCTTCGATCATCTGGACGCTCCGGTAAAACGCATCTCTACCGCTGAGGCGCCGATGCCTTACGCAAAAAATCTCGAGGCCGCAGCGTTGCCGAGCGTGGAGAAGATCGTCGCAGCCGTGAAAGAAGTTTGTTACCTATAAGCACGCCGTCGATCAGGGAGTACGTTTGAATGGATAAGAAGGAAGCAAAGTTGGCTTATAAAGCCTCTCGACGGCCGATGGGTATTTTTCTTATCCGCAATCTTGTGAACGATAAGGTTTTCGTCGGCTCGACGATGAATCTCGACGCGATGTTCAACCGCATTCGGTTCCAGCTTTACGCGGGCGCTCATACGGTAAAAAGCCTCGAGAATGATTGGAAGCGGCTTGGAGCCTCGAAATTTACGTTTGAGGTCCTTGAAGAGATCGTTCCTCGTGAGGACCCCGATTATGACTACGCCGCCGACCTCGAAACCCTGGAAGATCTCTGGCTCGAAAAGCTTGAGCCTTACGGCGACAAGGGTTATAACGAACGCAAGAAAACACGTGAAGAGCGGCTGCGGATGATCGCCGACAAAAGATCAAATTCCTGACAGATGAAGCGTCTTTCAAGTTGTTTTGTTCTTGCAGTAAAGTTCCAGTAAAACCGTAACATGAGTGCACGTTATCTGATCGTTCCCGGCATTACAAATTCGAGCGAAGATCATTGGCAGAGCCGTTGGGAACGTGAATTTCCCCGCAAGTTTCGGCGGATCGAACAATCGGAATGGGACAAACCTGTCTGTTCGGAATGGACCGCGAAGATCGAGTCCGAAATTCAGACGGCAGGCCCCGAAGATGTTGTCCTTGTTGCTCACAGTCTTGGCTGCGCGACTGTGGCTCATTGGGCACAGCATTACGGAACTAAGATCAAAGGTGCTTTGCTTGTAACTCCGAGTGATTGCGAAACCAGGAAATACAAGGCTACGTTCGAATCAACCGGGTTCGATCCCGTCCCACTTAAGCCGCTTCCCTTTCGATCCATCGTCGTCGCGAGCACAAATGACGAGTGGGTCCCGTTCGAAAGGGCGAAGCACTTTGCGGATGCCTGGGGCAGCGAATTGGTCAATGTCGGGGCCAAGGGTCATATCAATGTCGGCTCGGGTTTTGGAGAATGGGCCGAGGGTTTGGAATTGTTAAAACGTTTGGATTAGTCTAATCATATGGCTGAAAAATTCTTAATGCCGAAGCTGTCGCCTACGATGGAAGAAGGTCAGATCTCGCGATGGGTAAAGAACGAGGGAGACAACTATGACGCGAACGAAACGCTTGCCGAGGTAGATACCGACAAGGCGACGATGGAAATGACCGCGCTCTCGGGCGGCACGCTCTTAAAGATATTGAAAGGAGCGGGCGAGACTGCCCTGTTGGGCGAACCGATCGCGATCATCGGAAAGGCCGGCGAAGATATCAGCGGCCTGCTTAAAGACATTTCATCAAATGGCGGATCGGCTAAACCCGTCGCCGAGGAACCTAAAGCCGAAACGCCACAGCCAGAAGAGCCCAAAGCGGAAACGCCTGAACCCGCTGATCTCGTGAAATCGACCGGGCCAGCCATTTCGCAAGATCAGGCACCTCCATCGAATGGCCGCATGATCGTATCGCCGATCGCTGCTCGAATGGCCGCCGAAAACAGTGTAGATCTAAAAACGGTCGCTGGCAGCGGACCCAATGGCCGCATCATCAAACGCGATATCGAAGAAGCCCTAGCGGGTGGTTCGAAGCCGGCGGCGGCAAGAACGTTTACTCCGTCGACGGTCGTCGATGCGTCGGCGTTTAACGATGAAACGACCTCGCGAATGCGTCGCGTTATTGCGAGCCGCCTCGCAGAATCGATCGGACCGATCCCGACGTTTTATCTCACCACCGAGATAGAAATGGATAGCGTCCTCTCGGCACGAAAGTCGGTCAACGCTAAACTTTCCGACGAAGCAAAAGTCAGCGTAAACGACATTATCATCAAGGCTGCTGCGATGGCACTTGTCAAACATCCCTTCGTCAATTCGTCTTATCAGGACGAGACGATCCGTTTTTATCAGCAGGCCGACATTGGTGTCGCGGTTGCGATCGACGAGGGCCTCATCACGCCTGTGGTCCGGGGGGCGAACCTGAAAGGCATCTCAGACATAGCGGCCGAGGTGAAGGACCTCGCCGCAAAAGCCAGGTCCAAAAAGCTTCAGCCGGATGAGTATACTGGTGCGACATTCTCGATCTCAAATCTGGGAATGTTTGGTATTAAAGAGTTTACAGCGATCATCAACCCGCCCGAGGCCGGCATTTTGGCCATCGGCGGAGCCCAGCCGACACCTGTTGTGCGAGACGGCGCGATCGTGATTCGCGACATCATGCATGTCACCATGTCGTGCGATCATCGCGTCGTGGACGGAGCGACCGGAGCCAAGTTCCTGCAAACCTTCAAACAGATGCTGGAAGATCCGATCACCATGCTGCTTTGATCGCCTAGGCCGTTCCGGGGAAATCGTTTGCCGGTCGAACCGGACAGACACCAGATGCGGCCGGCTATTGATCGAACGGGGTCTGAAGAGCAGCTTGGGTGAAAGAGGCAAATGTCACGACTTTTGGGCAGAGGTCTTGATTAGTTCGATGACTTTTTCGAGCTCATCTCCCATCTCGTTCGACAGTGCCTGAGCTGCGACCAGGTCGTTCACCTTTTGCTCGATCAGTTCGGCGTACATAGCCAGTTTCAACGCGCCGACGTTTCCGGCACTGCCTTTAAATGTATGGGCCTGTTCCTTGATCTTTGAACGATCTTGATCAGTCACCGCCGCTTTCAAGATCTTCATACGTCGGATCGAATCTTCCACAAATGTATCAATGAGTTCGGTTATGAGATTGGGGGTGCCGGCCTTCTGAAGTGCTCGATACTGATCCAAGACGGAATTGTCGAGTGACGTCAGATTCACCAAATCAGTCCTTTCAACATCTGCCGGTGCAATTTCGAGCACAGACTGTTTTACCCTGCGTCGATCTTTTTTCGTTCCGAGCAGTCCGGATATTGTTCTGGAAAGCAGTTCAATGTTTACCGGTTTGATAATATATTCGTCCATTCCGGCTGCCAGGCATTTTTCACGTTCGCCTTCCATGGCGTTCGCGGTCATGGCGATGATCGGGATGTGCCATTTTCCTTTCTCGAGGATCCTGATCTCTTTTGCCGCCGTGTATCCATCCATTTCCGGCATTTGGCAATCCATTAGGATCAAAGAATACCGTCCGAGCTCTAACGCCTTCAGAACTTCCAAACCGTTCGGGACAATATCATTCTGATATCCCAACTGTTCGAGCTGCATTCGCGCTAATTTTTGATTGACCAGATTGTCTTCGGCGATCAAGATGATGCCTGAACTGTCTTGTACATTTTTTTTCAAATCGGGCTTGGCAGCGGCCTTGCGAGCGGATCGAACCGCGGGCCGAACCTTATTCTCCGATCCCGCAGGTAATGTCTCTTCGGCCATTAACGCGGCGATACAGTCAAAAAGGTCAGCTTTCCGGACAGGTTTAACAAGATACCGGTCAATACCGTTTTCCCTGGCAGATTCTGCATGACCGCGTTGACCGAACGAAGGCATTAGGATCAATTTGACATCGCCGAGCAGAGGGTCATTTTTAATAAAATACGCGAGCTCAAACCCATTCAGCCCCGGCATCATCAGATCGAGGATCGCCAGGCGATAAGGGACTTTGTTCTCTGCGGCCTCGCGCAATCTTACTAGTGCCGTGGGTCCATCGGCGGCCTCGTTTGCAAGCATCCCCCACGAACTGACCTGATGCTTCAGCATGGTGCGGTTAGTTTTATTGTCATCGACGATCAACACGCGAAGATTTTCTAAACTGGAAAGTGGGACGATCTCCCTCGTGTCCTCTTTCGACTGTTTTTCGAAATTCGCGGTGAAAGAAAATACGGAGCCTTTTCCGTATTCGCTATCTACGCGGATCTCGCCGCCCATTCCTTCGACGAGTTGTTTGGAGATAGCAAGCCCAAGACCCGTTCCGCCGTATTGTCTGGTCATGGTACTGTCGGCCTGAGTAAATGCCTTGAAGAGCTCCTGCTGCACTTCGGTTTGTATCCCTATACCGGTGTCACTGACCTGAAAATGAAGCCGAAGGCTGTTTTCCGTTTCCGTTTCTTTTGAAATTCGGACGACCACGTCACCTTTCTCTGTAAATTTGACGGCGTTGCCGATCAGATTTGTGAGAACCTGACGTAGCCTTCCCGGATCGCCCCGCAAGTTTACGTCGACATTCGATTCGATTAGCGAGGCGAGCTCGACGCCCCGACTCTGAGATCTCTCTGCAAAGAGTTCGACGGTGCTTTCGACGGCGTTCTGCAAATTAAAGTCGATCGTTTCAAAATGCAGCTTTCCGGCTTCGATCTTGGAGAAATCCAGAATGTCATTGATGATCGTCAAAAGTCCGTCGGCGCTCGACCTGATTATCTCCGCCAGTTCACGCTGCTCTTTGGTCAGCGAGGTCGTCAGCAGCATGTCGGTCATCCCGATAACGCCATTCATAGGCGTTCGGATCTCGTGCGACATGTTCGACAGAAAGTCCGATTTTAGTTTGGTCGATTCGAGGGCTGAATCGCGGGCGATCTTTAATTCCGCTTCGGCCTCTCTTTGAGCAGTGATATCACGGGCAATTTTGGAAATGCCGATAATTTTGCCCTTATCGTCAGTGATCGGCGACAGCGTTAGCGAAACCGGAAATCGTTGGCCGTTCTTTTTTACACGGATGGTTTCGTACTGTCTTATTTTTTCGCCGTTTTTTATTTTCTGAATAAAATCGGCTTCTTCTTCGAGAAGCTCGAGCGGGAATAGAACAGAGACATGGCGGCCGATCATCTCGTCTTCCCGATAACCAAAGATGGCCTCTGCTCCTCGATTCCAACTCTTGACTATTCCGTCAAGAGTTTTGCTCATGATCGCATCCTGCGAAGATTCGACGATCGCACCGGAGAGCAAAATCTGCTCTTCCATCCGTTTGCGTTCAGCGATGACTTCGCCTTCGGTGTTTACCATTGGTTTTGATAAGTACTAATTAGGGGGAGATGGCACGATCACTTCCTCCGCCCCACGGACCAAAATGAACATCATCATTTGGATCTGAGGCGGAGAAAATGGCTTAGGGAGAAAGACGCTGGCACCGGCGGCTATACTGTTGTCCCATATCATCGGATCCTGTTCTCCGGTAATTACGCCTATTGGAATAGAATTGGTGCGGTCGTCCGACTTCATATAATTGATCAGATCGAGTCCATCAAGGTGAGGCATCATCATGTCAAAAATGACCGCGCAGAATGCGGCGTCTTTCTGTAAAATACGAAACGCCTCGCGCCCATCTGCGACGGAAATAACCTCGTAACCGTCTGCCTCGAGAATTGCGGCGAGCATTTTCAAGGTCAATACATCATCATCGGCGATCAAGATGCGCTTGGATTCCGCGACCGTTGAGGCCGCGGGCGTCGCGGCTACCTGCGTACGTAAGATCTCCTGAGCCTGTTTGCCTCCGTGTTCCGCAATTACCTGTGTGAGTAATCTTTTGTTCTCCTCCTTAAGGTCGGTAAAACGCAATTCAAATCCTACGGGATATTCCTGATAAGTAACTTCGCCTTGCAGTGAGGCCCAGATACCTGAGGGCAGCTTGATATTGAAATTGATCGCTTCGCCCATCACCTCTTGCCCCATACTGTCAATAAAACAACCGACCAGACTGATCTCGCTCACGCGCGACTCAAATTTTCCGGCCGAGCCGTGCCAGACGACGGACAGGGCGACGTTTACCGCCTCATTCTGTTCGAGAATTTCGCTCATGAGTCTATACTAGTCTTTTTAATATGTCCTTGAGCACATTTCCCGACGAAAGTAGATTTGCTGCCCTTTATTTAACTGTCCCAAGTTTTAATTCAGGTACCGCTTTTTCGCGAAAATTAATGTAAAATTGTGTAAAGATTCGAAACAAAAGCTTCCCTGTTCCGTAGTGATGCATCAAAGGGATTCGTATGCCAACCAATATTCAGCAGATCGATGATCTGGACCGGGGAAAAACGGTCCTTCGCGTCGAAGGCGAAATGCTTCTCGACGATGCTCTACTGCTTGAACGGATCGCTCTCGGGCTCGAGTCCGAATTTGGAACGCGGGTGCTGATCGACCTTGCGGATCTGAATTACTTCGACAGCGAAGCAGCGTCCATTCTGAAACGCCTCGACGACCGGTACGGCATCGAGATCACCGGCATGGAAATATTCCTCCAAACCATGGTCAACAGCGCCGAGCGCCAGCGGGCGTAAAGCGCCATCGAACTGACATTTTCCTGAAAAACAATTAAATTGTACGTAATGAAAACGTACGAGATAGCTGAATTTTTGCACGGAGAGTTGGTAGGTGACGGTGAGATCGAGGTTTCTCGTGTAGCAGACCTCTCGAATGCCGTGACGGGCGACATCGCCTTTGCGGAAAAGGCCGGTACCGACTTTGCGACCAAAGCATCGTGTGTGATCGTCCCCATCGGAGCCGCGAACGAATTCGTGGGTTCGCTGATCAAAGTAAAAGACCCCAGACTCGCCTTTGCCCAAATAGCCGAACAGTTACATCCACCCAAAAAACGCCGGGCCGAGGTCCATTCGTCCGCAGTTATCGCTCAGGACGCGAAGATCGGGAAAGACGTCTTTATCGGAGCCTTTACCTGCGTCGGCGAAGGTTCGGCGATCGGCGACGGCACGCAGCTTCGGGCCGGAGCGAAGTGCGGGGATAACGTGACGATCGGCAAGAACTGCGTCCTGCACTCCAACGTTTTTATCGAGGACGGATGCACGCTCGGCAGTAGGGTGACGCTTCACGCGGGCGTTGTCATCGGCTCGGATGGCTTCGGGTTTGTTCGCGAGACCGATCAGTTGGTCAAGTTTCCCCAGATCGGCACGGTCGTTATTGAGGATAACGTAGAGATCGGCGCGAATTCGTGCATCGATCGCGGTGCTCTCGGCGAGACCCGCATTGGCAAAGGAACCAAGATCGACAACCTCGTCCAGATCGCCCACAACGTCCAGGTCGGAAAGCGCGTTGTGATCGCCGCTCAAACCGGCATCTCCGGCAGCACCGTGATCGAGGACGATTGCGTGATCGGCGGCCAGGTGGGAATGGGCGATCACGCCCGCGTATTAAGTGGCGCCGTCATCGGCTCGCAGGCGGGAGTTCTGCCGGGCAAGATCGTTCGAGCTGGCGTATGGTGGGGCACGCCCGTCCAGCCGCTCGACGAATACAAGCGACAGAATGCTCATGTCAAAGGCCTCGAAAGAACCAAGGACGAGATCCGAAAGTTGAAAGAGCGAATTCAGAACCTTGAAAAAGATCAATTAAACCTGTTCTCTAAGGAGACGTAAGCATGAACTACGTGTCGATCTTTGTATTATCGATCTCGATCAATTGCGCGGGTTTTTCGACGCCCGGCATCTCATCTGCGGCTTCAGGCCCGGCTGGCACCTGGACTGGCGAATCCATCTGCACCGTCAAAAACTCTTCCGGTCGCGACGAGGATGTCCTCTACCGGGCCACCCAGCCTGGCGCAAAGGGAAAGTTTCAAATTAAAGCGGACAAAGTGGTAAATGGCCAGCCGGAAGATATGGGTGCACTTATGATGAAAAGGCTTCCTCGGTCGAGTGCACGATGAACAATGGCGTGTGGAGGTTCACGATAGCCGGCAACAAAATGGACGGAACGCTCAAAGTTCCGGACGGCACGCTCACCTGTGACAAGCCTGACTAGATCCTCTCGAATTCTTTTATCCCGTAAATGTCGTGTGACCGTTTCGCGATCTGATTGTAATCACGGAAAGGGTTATATTCCGGTTGTTTCAAAAGAGCGGCAGCGTTCGCGACCGGTTCGGTATCGAGAAAAAACTTCAGAAACATTACGGTTTCTGCGTCCTGCGCCAGCCACTCATACATTTGGTCCTTCCGCATAAAGACCTCTCTCTGGTACGGATCGTACAGGTCGTTCTGCCTACGGCTTCCGCGATATATATTCTGGATCTGTGTAGCAATGAACTCCTCGCTGTCCGGAAAATTCTCGTGACGCGCATCGAGAAAAGGTTTCCTGGCGAAACGGTTCGTCGAGAAACGCATAGCGTGGACCAGCTCGTGCAGTAAAGTATCCTCGCGCGAATCGAACGTAGGCACAGCAGATGATTCGAAGGTCCGGCGAAAGAACCTCGGGTTGAAATGGATCCTGACCCCGCCGCCTTCGTCTTGAGACGTCGGGTCCGTGATCGCGTGTCC
>JBDTXM010000076.1:0-14465 GCA_040006215.1 Acidobacteriota bacterium | reverse complement strand
CGGATTTTTATTTAACGTCCTGTTGCAAGTGTTCTCGCTTTGGAAAGGAACCCCGACGAAACAATTCAGCGATACGACTTTCAAAGGCGGTTCGGTCAGTCTTTCTAACGACCCTACATTGCTTGGCGTGGGCTACATCATTGGTCCGAAGATCGCCGGATTGATGATGGGCGGCGGTATTCTGTCGTATCTCGTGCTTATTCCGATGATCAAGTTCTTCGGCGGAGGGATGACAACGGCGGTCGCCCCCGCGTTAGGCAAAACGATCGCTGAGATGGACCCTGACGGCGTTCGCGGTGCTTACGTTTTGTACATAGGAGCTGGCTCCGTTGCGATGGCCGGTATTATCTCGCTCGCCCGCAGCCTGCCTACGATCTGGCATGGATTAAAAGGCGGTCTGGCAGACCTCCGCGGCGGCGCAGCTACCGAAGACGGGTCGGCGCTGCCTCGTACCGACCAGGATCTGTCGATGAAATGGGTCGTCGTGGGTGCTCTCGCCTTGATTGCCGGAATAATGTTGTTTCCGCAACTTGGACTGAGCGTCTTTGCACATCCATTTGTTTCTTTTTTCGGCGCGATCCTGATCGTCATTCTGGGGTTTTTATTTGTGACTGTTTCGTCCCGGCTTACTGGGGAGGTTGGCTCCTCTTCAAATCCGATATCCGGCATGACTGTGGCGACTCTGCTGATCACCTGCCTCGTTTTCCTGGCACTTGGATGGACATCGCCTGATCCGTATTTTGTGACTGCTCTTTCGATCGGCGGCATCGTGTGTATCGCGGCATCTAATGGCGGCACCACTTCGCAGGACCTAAAAACAGGATTTTGGGTCGGTTCGACGCCAAAGAATCAACAAATAGCGATCCTTGTCGGAGCACTGGCGTCGGCACTTGTTCTCGGCTCACTGCTTATCTTTCTGAATAGTTCGCGTACTTATTATCAAAAGGTCGATCCGGCCTCGGTCGAAGCCAAGGTCACAATTACCGAAGATCAGCTTTTCCGTGAGAACGGAACTTACAAAGCGGAAAAGGCGGGCGGCAAATTTACGGACAGTGATGCAAATACATACCGCGTTTGGCAGAACACGGATCCGCAAATGGGACAGGTTGGCAAATATCTCGTCGATACATCCGGCAAGCCGGTTTACTTCGTCGATCCGGGTATCAACGGGATCATAAAGAAGGATGACGAGGGCAACGACCTCGTTCGGTATGACGCGCCCAAGGCGACACTGATGAGCTATATCATCAAGGGCGTTCTCGGGCAAAATCTGCCTTGGGGGCTGGTTATCTTAGGAGCGATGATAGCGGTAGTTCTTGAGGTTTCGGGCGTGCCATCACTGGCGTTTGCAGTCGGGATCTATTTACCGATATCGACATCAGCCCCGATATTCGTTGGTGGAATCGTGCGTTATCTGGTCGATATTTATCTGAAACGAAAACTCGCATCCAGAAATTTGACCGAGGAGCAGTTGATAGCGGAAACTGACAAGTCCAATGGTGTGCTTCTTGCGTCGGGTTACATCGCGGGAGGCGCCATCGCCGGAATTTTGATCGCTGTTTTCGCGGTTTGGAAACTTTCCCTTGCGTCGACGATATCGTGGAATGAAAAGCTGGGAGCTGGACTCGATCTTTCAAAAGCAACCGAAGGTCTCGGAATCCCCGACCTTTTTGCCGGTTGGGGAAAGATTCACAATCCCTTTGTGGATGGAGGATACGGGGGATACGCAGATATACTAGCCTTGATACCGTTCGCGATCCTCTCAGTCGTGCTTTATTTGGTCGGCCGTGAGATGTGGCTTAGAGGAAAGTCAGCGGAATAACCTGGCCGAGAAAAAATGTTTTGCCTTTTTTAACGGGCGCGCCATATAATAGCAATGGCGTGCCCTTTCCGTTTTTTTTCTGCTGGGACGCTTTTCACCGACAAACCCACTTTTCTTCATTTCAACCTCGGAGATTTGAAATTCGAAATGTCCCTGACCTATAAGATCTCGTTCGTTGCTACGTTTTTTCTGTTAGCGTTTATTTGCGGCTGCACCGCCGAGGCGAAGCTTGCGGACAAGTCGGCCGTAAATTCGCAGAACAGTTCGGCCGATCCGTCGGATCCGGCTGCGTCGGCAAAAGGCGCTACGATAAAGATCGAACCCGGTTCACCTGCCGACACGGTTCGGGCGTTTTACCAGAAGCTCCGGGACAAGAAGTTTCGCGAGGCATTGTTTCTGACCAACCTGCGGCCCGCGATCGAAGGCTTGACGGATTCGGAGCTAAAGGAATTCGACGTAGATTTCGAAGCGATGTCGCAAGGTGTTCCGCAGGAAATACAGATAAATGGTGAGATAACCACCGGCGATCAGGCGACGGTCACGGCGAAACTGCCGGGCGATGACCCGGACAAGCTGGAGCTGCAGCAGATAAAGCTTCGGCGTGAAAACGGTGTTTGGGTCATCCTGACGGTAGATGAGACGGCCGAAACGGTGATCAAGGCCGAGGGTAAGAATTATTTTTACAAGCTGCGTATCGACACGCATCACGAAGAAGCCAAGACAATGCTCGACCGGATCTCAAAGGCCGAGATGGTCTATGCTACGCAGAACCAAAATTTGTTCGGTGAAATGCGGGCCTTGGTTGAGATGGCACTGCTTCCGCCCGACGTCCTATCGTCAGTTTCGACTGGCTATAATTACGAGCTAAAGCTCTCGTCGGACAAAAAGAAATATTCCGCATACGCCACGCCTGCAGAATATGGCAAGAGCGGAAAGCTGTCGTTCTGGGTCGAATTGGACGAGAAAGGAACGCCGCACCTCGACAGCAAGGACAATGGCGGGAAGAAAATAAAAAATTGATGGAATAGGGCGGCGATTGGTCGTCTGATTTAAACTGGACAGCATATCAACCCCCGTTGTCCTCTCGCAGAAAAAGTTAGTTGTTCTCTCCGCACTGAAATGATCCGAAACGTAGTATTAAAAGTCACGAAAACGATCGCCGAATTTCGGGCGTCTTCGCGTAAAAAATACTGCGTGCCTGCGAAAGTTTGGTTCGAGCCGCAGAAAGACCTGATCAATTTCAAATCGCCAAACTTGGGTATGTTCATCCTCGGTCGAACGATCGATCTTAGCGATTCGGGAATGTCGCTGCTGGTGCCTGCGATCCGCATCAAGGAAGACTATTTGGTCGGTCAGGATCGGACGCTGAACATTGAGCTCGACCTGGTTGGGCGAAAGGTGCGGATGACCGCTATAGGAAGACGGTATGAACCGACAGAAAGCGAGGTAAGCGACGACAAGTTTCTCGTAGGGATCGAGATAATCGAATTTCGCGAAGAAGACCGAAAAACCTATCAGCATTTTTTGAATAACGGAAACAGCATAATCAAAAGCATGGCGGCCAGCATGGAATTTGGGCTAGATCAATAAGCTCGAAAATATTTCTTAATATTCGGCGTGAGGAATTTTCCTTACGCTTTTTCTTTTTGCGCACAGGCTCCGGTATATTTGACTGATATGAAAGACTGGGTCGGAATAGGAATAATTGGGACAGGTTTTGCTCGGACGGTGCAGATACCGGCCTTTGCGGCGTGTGAAAAGGCGCGGACCGTATCGGTCGCGAGTGCGAGTATTGAAAACGCGCGCTCGACGGCCAACGCGTTTGAGATCGAACAATTCACCGACGATTGGCGAGACACCATTCGCAATGAGGAAGTAGACCTCATCTGCATCACGACCCCGCCGATTTATCACCGTGAGATGGCGTTGGCCGCGATGGAGCAGGGAAAACACGTGTTGTGCGAGAAGCCCATGGCGATGAACGTGGCGGAGGCCGAAGAGATAGCTGATGCGGCAAGATCGGCGGGCGTACTTGCGCTCATCGATCACGAATTGCGTTTTCAGCAGGGCAGACAGGAAGCATACGTCATGCTCCGGCTTGGCGAGATCGGAAAGGTGCGTCATGCAAAATACCTTTTTCAGGCTCCGCATCGAGGGAATCCCGAGATCCCATGGAATTGGTGGTCGGACATCGAATCGGGGGGCGGAGCATTGGGCGCGATCAATTCACATATCATAGATTCGTTCCAGTGGTTTTTGGGTGCGGATGTGTCGTCTGTTTTTTGCCAGCTTCAGACGCATGTCAAACAAAGAAAAGATCCGGATGGCAATTGGCGCGATGTCACAACCGACGATCAGGCAAATATGATCCTGCGTTTTGCGGATAGTGAGGTCGCGTCCGATGCGACCGGTCTGGTTTCCGTTTCAATGACCGAAGGGCCGAAATACATGAACCGGCTCGAGTTTTTTGGCGAAGACGGCGCAATGCGGATCACGCACCGGGGAGAGGTTTTTGTCGCGAAGACCGGCGATAAGGAATGGCGGCAGATCGAGGTAGAGTTGAACGCGAACATTGACGGCGTGCCCGATACGGGATTTGCACGCGGGTTTATGGCCTTTGCACCGGCGATCGTGGATGCGATCTTGGAGGGGCGAAATGAGATCGAGTACGCGGCAACGTTTGACGACGGTGCGCGTGTGCAGCGAGTGTTGGACGCGGCGAGGGAATCGAATCGAACCGGAAGATCGACCCAGATCTGATCACTGCGGAAGTTCTTCGCGTCGAAGCGACGCGTATCGGGACGAGAGTGTCGGGGCTCGGCTATTTCATGTATTTATCGAGAAAATCGGCTACTCGCGGATAAAGGTCGAGGCGGTTTTTTAGTTTGGCGGCGCCGTGGCCTTCGTCGTCGTAGAGTTTCCATTCAACTATTGCTCCACGCTTTTTGAGGGCATCGACCATCTGTTGACCTTCGGTCCATGGAACGCGCGGGTCGTTCTTTCCCGCAATCACAAACAGCGGGCATTTGATGCGATCGATCTTTGTGATCGGCGATATGGAGCGGAGAAATTCGATGTCACGGTCGAGACGGCCGTATTCAACCTCGCGCTGACGGCGTCGATAACCGCTCGTGTTTTTGAGGAAAGTTTCCCAGTTGCCGATGCCGACCGTATCGACCGCAGCCGCCCACAGATCGGGATAAAGCGTGATCGCCGCCAGCGTCATATACCCACCGTAGCTTCCGCCTATCACCGCGAACTTCTGAGAGTCATCGTTGCCCCGATTCTTTTTAAAGAAGTCGACCGCGGAAGCCAAATCCTTAACCGAATCTTCTCGTTTTCTTACGTCATCAAGATGGGTGAACGTCTTTCCGTACCCAGTCGATCCACGTACATTTGTTGCGATAATACGATAACCCCGCGACAGATAATATTGGTATAGCCCATTAAAGCCCGGCCTTTCCTGCCCTTCGGGTCCGCCGTGAACACTGACAATATATTTCACATCATTCACTCCGTCGAAAACCCAATGCTGAGGTGTAGAGTACCACCAGGTCGAGATTTCTTGGCCGTCGAAACTCTTATATTTGATGAGTTTTGGGGCCACAAATGATTTCGGATCAATCCCGGCCTTATCACTATGCGTAACCTGAGTTAACCGTTTCGTTTTGAGATTGTAAACCCAAATGTCAGCGTTTTGTGTGGCCGAGTTGAAGGTGAAGGCTAGTTTGCTTTGATCTTTATTGAAGTCGAACGCGCTGACGATTCCCTGAGCGGGAAGCTTCACTGCCTCGGCGGTTTTATCTATTACCGCAATCAACGGCTTGCCGCCAGTTTCGTATTTGCGGAGATAGAGTTCGGAGAAGCCGTCGTGATTCAGGGTGTACGCCATCACGCTGCCGTACGCGGGCATTTCCAAATCGTCGACGTCCCATTTTGAGTCGTCGAGAATACGCACCTCGCGGTTGTCGTCGCTCCAATCGTCGCCCGCGGCATTCTTCTTTCGCATTTGGGCGAGCGAAATGAATTCGCGGTTGTCGTTGTGCGTGAATACGATGCCATCAGCGGTGAAGTGTGCCTGGGCAAATTCGGCGGCTCCGCTATGCGGTGTAAGCAGTGTTTCTTTTTTCGATACGAGATCAATGAGATACAAATTGTTGTCGAGGCTGAGTTCTGTGCCGTCGCGGGAAACGATGATCTTGGTTCCGGACGGATTAACGGCGGAGAAATCATTGTTACCGTCGTATTGATAAAGTAGCGTCTCTTTGCCGCTAGCGAGGTCCATCGAGTAGATGTCAAAAAAGATGGGATTTCGCTTGTTCGAGGCGTAATAGATCGTCTTGCCGTCTTCGGACCAAGAGCCGAAATTGTGCCGGACTTTGGGTTCCCTAGTGAGTTCGCGGATCTCGACACCGTTGTTTGCCATCCAGTAAAGCTGCGTGTTCTCATCGCCGCCGTGCGCTTTTCCAAATAGAATAGCGTTGCCGGCGGGGGACCATTTCACAAAGCCGATGTTGTCCTCATAGCTCGTTATCATTCGCGGCTTGTTCTCGGCGAGATCGACGATCCATATCTGCCACAGTCCGCTGTCATTGCTCAAGTACGCCAGCTTTTTGCCGTCTGCAGAAAAGCTCGGCGAGTTGGCGGACTTGATATTGAGATACTGCTCGATCGAGTAGTTTTGAGCGATCGACGCCGCGGCTAGAATGAGAAGAAAGAGTGAAACGAGGGCAAGCTTTCGCATTTGTTTTTCTCCGGTCAGTAAAAATGGATAATGAAACGAGCGCCTCATTATCCACGATTGCCGAGAAAAAATTCAAATCAGCTTTACGGTGTGATCGTGCCGTGCTGGCCGGTGTCCGATTCGTTGCCGGTGATCGCGGCTTTGACGAACGAGGCAAGCTGTATGATCTTCCACGAGGATGCCGATTCCCAATACTCGGCCTCGTGCACTTTCATCTTGATCGCACAGAGCGTCGGATCGTCGAGTCCTTCCGGGAACCACGCCCTAAAGATCGGATTCCAGAGTTCTTTTATTTTCTCTTTGTCCTTGACGACCTCTGCCGTTCCATACACGGAGACGTAGAGATTCTTGGCCGGGTCAGAATACGCGGCGTTTACGCGGTGGTCGGACCCGAGTTCCCGTGCCTTTCTCGTGTCATCCGCCGATAGAAACCAGAGAAATCCGTCGTCATCGAGCTCCTGCGTCGACATCGGACGGCTATGAAATGCGTTACCCGCAAAAGTCGTGAACATGCAGAAATCGACGCCTTCGAGCATTTTCTTGAGTTGTACCTTTGGATCCTTTTCTTCTTCTGCCATTGTCCTTCACCCCTTTTAGCAAAATTCTTTGTCCGAATATCGAACGCCGAAATTCGAAGGTGCAAGAACCATTCCTAAGCGGCGAGGTGGCTGTGAAGGGAGATCTTTTCGAGAACTGTCGCGGCAAACGGCGTGCGATATCGATACTCGATCTGGCCCGACCAATCGGCGTGGAATAGCGACGCGTCAAACGCGATCAGGATAGTCGCGGTCGGTTCGAGCGAGATGTTCATCAGGCGAAACCGTTTGTCGATAAAAGGAACGTTTACCGCAAAATTAGAATGCCGAAGTGCAACTAACCTCATGCCCGTAACCACGATCGACCCACCAAACCAGATGCGCCGCCAGTTTTCGCGTTTTCCGGGCGAGCGGAAATTTTTGGTTGTGACAGAGCCGTGGATGCCCTCGTCCGAAACTTCGATCAGCTCAGACTGAAGCTCGGTCATTAGGGCCGCGGGGATCTTTCCAATTCCGAATAAACGGTACCCAAGAGTTTTTCTCAATGAACCACCTCGGAATCGAGTTCGGTATTTTGCGTTCTTTTGCGGACTCGTAAAAGATGGTCGAGCGAAAAACCGTCGGCTTCGCGAGGCATCAGCAATACGAAAAGCAGCAGAGCCAGACGCGGAATGACATGAGTGTGGAATTCGTAGAGCGGTTCTTTGAGTAGATGCCCAAAGGTCACAACTGCCAAAACAAAACCGAGAGCAACAAGAGCGTCACGAGTTCGCAGCCCAATGATAACCAAACCGCCCGCGATCAATTCGACGAATGGGATCGTAAACCCCATCGCCCACAACGACCACACGGGGAGAAAGGTGTCCGAGTACGGAAGGAAGAACAGCTTGACATGCTCGATCGGCCCAAGCTGAAACACCTTCCACTCGCCCGCCATAAAAAAGATCAGGCCGAGAACGAGGCGAGCGAATAATATTGCCCAGCTTTTGTTTATGTCATTTTGATTCATACAATTCCGACCACATTAAGCGCTCCTCAGCAAGTTCATCGATTTCCGATAAATCCAAGTCGATAAGCAAAGCACCGAGTTTGATGGCACCACGCCAGATCGCGAAGACGGCCAGGGTGCTTCGTATGATCAGTTCATCCTGAGTTGATTTGAGATCTATTAAGGCGAGTTCTCCGAGTTTCCTCCAAGCGGAATCGTAGTCGGGTTGAAGCCAGGCCGGAACTGGCGGGTTCGATCTACGATGTCGCTCAACTTCAATAATGGCAACAAGGGAATATAGATTCCAATCTCTCCTTGGGGAACTATTGGCAATTCGAATTAGATGTGGAACCGCCGCATACGATGCCTCATCCACGTAACCTTGATGGTGAAGCTCGTTCCAAAATTCATTCCAGACATTTTCTCCCGCTTCTAGTTTTCTCAAAGGGATCGACACATCGTACGGCAAGCGATAACCGCCCTTAAACTTTTTCCATTGTGGGTCGTCAAGAGAAAGCATTTAATCAAGACGTGTGATCTATCACTATTCGCCAGCCTTCTTTGAATTTGCGAAAGGTAAGCGTGAACTTTCCGTTGGGATTGTCGTTAGTTCGGTTGAGTGACCAACTTCCCAGAACAACTGCAGCGTTTTTGGAGAGCATGGTGATCTCAAGTTCTGAGAAAGTCAGCGTGCCCATTTTTTCGCGCGAGTAGTAGCCTTTTTTGTACCGGTCGAGTGTCGGCTGCCAGCCGCGGGTGACGGTCGTGCCCGAGATGAAGGTGAGGTGTTCCGACTGCCAGTAACCGGACATAAAACCCTCAATATCGCCGCGGTTCCAGGCGGCGGACTGGTCGTCCATCACTTTGCGGATGGCGGCTTTGTCCTTTTCCGACTGGGCGGCGACGGAGATACCGCAAATAAAAAGAAGGGTCAATGCGATGGCGGCCTTTTTCATAAAAAGATAATGAGGCAAAACGACATTTCCCGCAAAGTCAGAGACGCATAGAAAAGGGCGAACCGGCTATTCGCCATTCGCCCGAAAGGTAATGTATCGAATCCGAGAACCTAGTTGGTTGTCGAGGCTGCTTTTTGGGCGTTGGTCAGCTCGATGCCCATTTTTTCGAGTGTTACCTGATTGAGAGTGCCGGTGACCTTGACGCCGTTGGCTCCCTGATATTTTTTCAGGCCGTCGCGGGTGGCGTCGTCTAGTTTTCCGCTTGCTTCGCCGGAGTAGAACGACTTGTCTTTCAGAACCTTCTGAGCGGCCGTTATCTGGTCTTTATTGGCTCGAAAGATGGTGGTCGGCTTTTTCGCCGACGAGGGTGGCGCGGCGGGTTTTGCAGTTGTTTCCGTTTCGTACGAATTCGGCGAGACAGGAATGGCTTTTTGGGTATCGGTCAGGGTCACGCCGAATTTTTCGAGCGTCGCCCGATTGAGAGTGCCGGTTTGTTTTAGACCATTGTCCTTTTGAAAGCTTTTGATGCCGTCGCGGGTCGCGTCGTTATAGGTGCCGCCGGCTTCGCCGGTGTAGAGCTTTTTGTCGTTGAGGATAGTTTGTACCTGTTTGATCTGGTCTTTGGTGGGACGGAAAACCGGACCGCGTTTCGGCTTGTCGGCGGTTTTTGCGGTAGCTGCCGTTGTGCCGCCGTCCTGGGCGAGAACGCCTAGGCTAAAGACGAACGAGAGGATAACCAAAGCGAAAATCTTCTTCATTGATGCACTCCTGATATTTTAAGGATTTAATAAACGAAAACCAGGAAAACATCACCACCAACGTGAAAAAGATGTGGGGAATAGGCTTTACGTTTTGGCAGATTTTGCAGCATATTGAAGCCGCTGTCAAGCCGATTCTGATAAAGTTATAGAAATACATGTCGTTTAAAATTGTAATAGAAAACAATATAGGCAGGGCGATTCAGAGCGGCGAATTTTAATGATGCGAGCAGTGATCTACGATGAATTTGGGGGCGTGCCGACGGTCGAGAGGGTTGCCGACCCGGTGTCGAGCGATTCAGGAGTCGTCCTAAAGGTAGTTGCGTGCGGGTTATGCCGGAGCGACTGGCATGGGTGGATGGGCAATGACCCCGACATCCGCCTGCCTCATGTGCCGGGACACGAGATCTCCGGCATCGTCATGGAATCTGGCCGTGACGTCCGCAAATGGAACGGAGGCGAGCGGGTCACGTTCCCGTTCGTTTGCGGCTGCGGTACGTGCAAACAATGCGTCGCAGGAAACCCCCAAGTGTGTGACCGGCAATTTCAGCCGGGATTTACGGCGTGGGGCGGATTTGCCGAATATGTCGCGGTCGATTTTGCGGACGAAAATCTTGTTTTGCTTCCGGATGAGATCGACCTTGTCACCGCGGCGTCGCTCGGATGTCGATTCGCGACCTCATATCGGGCCGTTGTCGATCAGGGACAGGTGAAAGATGGCGAATGGGTGGCAGTCCACGGCTGCGGCGGCGTAGGGCTTTCAGCGATCATGGTCGCGGCAGCTTTTGGTGCGAGGGTGATCGCGGTGGACATCAGCGATGACAAGCTCGATCTTGCTCGTTCGTTTGGAGCGGAGGTCGCGATAAATTCTCGAAACCAGCCCGCAGCCGCGGCGATCGTTGATGCAACCAGCGGCGGAGCGGATATTTCGATTGACGCGCTAGGCTCGCCCGAGGTATTGGAAAATTCAATCAGTTCTTTGCGAAAACGCGGAAAGCACGTTCAGGTCGGCATCATGGACGCTGGAAAACATAATGCGACGATCCCGATCGATAAGATCATCGGCGGCGAACTCGAGATACTTGGGAGCCACGGTATGCAGGCTTATCGCTACCCCGAAATGCTGGCGATGATCGTCTCGCGAAAACTTCGGCCTGATAGACTCATCGGCAGACGTATATCGCTCGACGATTCACCGCGGGAATTGGCCGATCTGAACAGCTTTGGCAGCGTCGGCGTCACGGTTATCGACACGTTCTAATGACCTTAAACGGCGTTGACGGACAGGCACCCGACAGACACCGGAATACCACCTGTCGCCTGCGGCCGTCCGGCGATCGACCGGTTCGCTGCCAGGTGCGGTCCGGCGATATCCGTTAACGATTTTTTTGCGGCCAAGATGCCGAGCTGGAAAACCACGTCATATCTAGAAAAGCGCATCATATCGAGAAAGTCACTTCATTTCGAGCAAATGCCTATAACATTTTTCTCACGAGCTGTGTAAGACTCTCTCACGTCGCGGAAAAACGCGACACGGAGAATTTTATGAACGACGATCTTCTGATCAACTGGAACAAATCCGCCACCTACGCAAGCGTAACCAGATTCAAAAATGGCTGCTAACAGGTCCAGATGCCTTGCTGAATGAACGTTCATTCAGTATAATTGTCTAGCTCAAACATCGGGATATTTAAGAGGGAAAATGACGAATACCAGAAACGCTGCCGCACTTGACGACCAAGGCCAGAATAAAGGTACTGCGATGCTAACCATAGGGAAAGCGGCCGTTTTGGGGGCTGGGACAATGGGTGCGGGCATTGCTGCCCATTTGGCGAACGCTGGTATCCCGACGCTGCTGATCGACATCGCTCCGCGCGAGTTGACGCGTGATGAAGAGGAAAAGGGTTTGACGCTCGAATCGCCGCAGGTCAAGAACCGGATCGTCAACTCGCTGTTCGAGGCGGCGAAAAAGCTTAAGCCGGCTCCGTTCATGCTCAGCGACAACGCGAAACTGATCACGACGGGAAATTTTACCGACGATATTGCGAAGCTTAAGGATTGCGATCTTGTGATCGAGGCGGTCGTTGAGAATCTTGGGATCAAGCACAAGATATTTACCGAGGTCGAAAAATACCGCAAGCCGGGAGCGGTGATCGCGTCGAACACGAGCGGCATTCCGATCGACTCGATCGTCGAACCGTTCTCGGACGAATTCAAATCGCATTTTGTCGGTATCCACTTTTTCAATCCGCCTCGTTACATGAAGCTTGCCGAGGTGATCCCAGGTACCAAGACTAGCGGCGAGGTAGCGTGCAAGATCACCGGCTTTCTCGATCAGCGGTTGGGGAAAGGCGTCGTGCCGGCGAAGGACAGGCCGAATTTTATAGCGAACCGAATTGGCGTTTTCGGTATGATGGCGACGATCCACGAGATGATCGAGATGGGTTTTACGCCGACCGAGGTCGATCAAATGACGGGCAAAGCGATCGGGCACGCATCGTCGGCGACGTTTCGAACTTCGGACCTTGTCGGCCTCGATGTAACTGCGCACGTGACAACAAACCTTTATCCGGCTGTTCCGGATGACGAAGACCGCGAAGTATTTCAACTGCCTGAGCTGATCAAAACGCTGCTCGAGAAAAAGCTGCTCGGCGACAAAACCAAAGGCGGGTTTTTCAAGAAATCGACGGACGCGGAAGGTAAACGCATCATCCTCGAGCTCGACCTGAACACGTTCGAATATAAGCCGCAGACCAAGACCAAATTCCCGTCGCTTGACGCCGCGAAAGGCATCGAAGACCTTCCTGCTCGTTTGAAAAAACTAGTATGGGGCGAAGATCGGGTTGGGCAATTTTTATGGAGCACGATGTCGCGGACGTTTCGCTACTCGGCGAATCGCATTCCCGAGATCGCGAATACGATCGTCGAGATTGACAACGCAATCAAGTGGGGCTTCGGTTGGACGATAGGCGTGTTTGAAAGCTGGGACGCGGTCGGCGTTGCGGAATCGGCAGAGCGGATGCGGAAGGAAGGTCAGCCGATCCCGGCGTCGATAGAGAAGATGCTAGCGTCCGGGGCGACCACTTTCTACAGGAACGAAGGCGGAAACCGTTCGTTCTACGACCTGATTTCGGGCGAGTACAAACCTATCGCGGACAGACCCGGCGTCCTCGTTTTGAAATCGGTCAAGGAGCGGACGGGTGTTATCAAGACAAACCCCGGTGCTTCGCTCGTCGATATCGGCGACGGCGTTGCGTGTCTCGAATTTCACTCGAAGATGAATTCGATCGGCGGTGATACGGTCGCGATGATGAATTTCTCGATCGACGAGGTCGCGAAGAATTTCAAGGGACTCGTCGTCGGGAACCAAGGCGGAAATTTTTCGGCAGGGGCAAATATTATGATGCTCCTGCTCGCTGCCCAGGAAGAAGAGTGGGACGACATCAACATGATGGTCTCGGCACTGCAGCGAGCGGTGATGCGTCTGCGTTATTCCGTCAAGCCGGTGGTGACCGCACCCTATGGATTAACGCTCGGCGGCGGCTGCGAGATCTCGATGCACGGCGATAAGGTTCGAGCGGCAGCCGAAACTTACATCGGCCTCGTCGAGGTAGGTGTCGGACTGATACCGGCGGGCGGCGGTACGAAAGAGATGACGATGCGAGCGATGGACGCCGCGAAACGTGTGCCGGACGCGGACCCGCTTGCGTTCCTGAAAAAAACTTTCGAGATGATCGGGATGGGCAAGTTCGCGACATCTGCGCAAGAGGCCCGTTCCTGGGGAATACTGCGTGATTCAGACGCGATATCGATGAACGGCGACCGGCTTATCGCAGACGCGAAACAAGAGGTCCTGAATCTCGATGCGGCCGGTTACACACAGCCCGTGCAACGCACGGATATCCTCGTGATGGGCGAATCGGGCCAGGCGGCGATGAAGCTCGCACTGCATATGATGCGGCGTGGGGAATTCATCTCGGATCACGATCAGCTGATCGGGAAAAGATTGGCAAAAGTAATGAGCGGCGGCGATATCAATCACGAAGCCTACGTTAGCGAGCAGTACCTGCTCGACCTCGAACGCGAAGCTTTTGTTTCACTGTGCGGTGAGAGAAAGACGCAGGAGCGCATCGCGGGTATGCTGAAGACAGGCAAGCCGGTGAGAAATTGAGGAGTGAGAGGTGAGAGAAGATAGTTGATGATTGAGATTATTTTCTTTGCGCCTTGCCGGCCGGAGACGGATTTCCCGCAAAGGAGCAAAGATGCAAAGGAAGAAGGTAAAGAAGAGAGGGGATATTTCTTTGCGACTTAGCGGCTTTGCGGGAGACGGATTTTGCCCCTGAGGCGCAAATGAGAGATAGAGTGAAAATGAGAAATGCTACATCGGAGACGATCGCTGAATTAGAAAGAATTACGGAAGACTTCGGGACGGCGTTTGGTTCGTTGACCAACGAGCAGCTTAACTGGAAACCGGCGGCCGAGAGTTGGAGCATCGCGCAGTGCGTCGATCACCTGATCAAGTCGAACGACGAGGTTCAGCCGGTGATCGATGCAAAACTTGCGGGCGGCAAGAACTCGTTTCTCGAATCGTGGTCGCCGCTGACGAGATTTTTCGGAGGATTCTTGAAAAATAATCTGGCCAAGGATTCGCGGAAGTTCAA
>JBDTXM010000075.1:0-14685 GCA_040006215.1 Acidobacteriota bacterium | reverse complement strand
CTTTTATTTGACACTGATCTTCACGTGCTTAGTAGATCGTGAAGCTGAATTCTACGACTCTCGCTACCGATTGAGGAACGCCGTTTACCTTTTTCGGGGTGAACCTCATATTCTTAGCAGCCGCGATCGCCTGTTCGGTCAGACCGTTGGGTAGGCCGCTGATAGCTGATATAGAGCCGATCGAGCCGTTGGCAAGGAAGGTGACCTTTAAGCGGACAACACCTTGGATATTTGCTTGTCTCGCTGCGTCTGTGTAATTGGGACGCGGTTTTGCGGTGATAGCCAATGCCGTGCTTTCGCCCTTCGGAATAACTCCCGGAGGACCTCCTCCCGTGCCGTCACCATCGCCGATACCGCCGCCAGTTCCGGCACCCGCACCACCACCTGAGCCGCTGCCCAGGCCAGAGCCGTTGCCTGATCCGACACCACCGCCGCGACCTGTACCGATACCGCCGCCAGTTCCGGGGCCATTCGATTCTCCGTCTGCGCCATTAAGAACGCCGTATCTTTGGCTAGGATCGATCTTAGGCTGGTCGGGCCCTTTTACGCCAACAGGCATCACAAGAGGATCCGTCAATCGAGTTGCATGAGCGTCCGGAGCAACAAGGGGCTTCGACATCATGGGAGGCGGAGCTCCCTTTGAAGCAGGTGTTTGCTCGTCACCACCGCCACCACCGCCACCGCCCGATTTATCCTTTTTCTGGATCTCGGGCTTTTCTATTTCAACCTCATCCGGGTCAATCTGCGGCAAGAACGCAAGAACATTATCATCACCGAGTGACGCGATACTAAAGTCCTTTTTATATAGCGAATACACAGTCAGAAAGAGTACTGTACAAATGACCAGAACCGTGGATCCGAGAAGCAGGCTATTTCGGCTCGTATTTTGCTCCTTGATGACCGTGACGTGAAAATCGTCGTCGGGTCTGTAAGCGTACGAGCTCGGGGCCGTGAACGCCGGGGCCGGTTCGGAGAAAGCTGTGGTTGCGGGTTGATCGGAATAGCTACCCGCTGCAGACGCCTCGACGATGTGTTCCGGTTCCTCGCGGATCGACTCAATGTAAGGCTCCTGGGCCGCCAGAATTTCGGGCCCGCTGGTCTCTTCCGCAAAGGAAACCGGTTCCGGTTCAACCGCGTGGATCTCAGGCGCCTGAATTTCCGGTTCCTCGATGCGTGCGGGTGGTTCATTCACAGCGGGACGCAGAACCTCAAATTTGGGCTCAGGCATTTCCGCTGCCGGAACGATATCATCCGCGTGAGCGGCTTGTTCGGCGACCGGGCTCATTTCAACCGTCTCCAGCCAACCGCCGCAAGTCGGACAAAATGTGAACCTTTCGGCAAACCCTTCTTCACATGAGTTGCAATATTTAAGTTTCTTTCCCATCTTTACAGCCTCTCAAAATTGCGGTCCGCTCCAGACAGACCTACATCCAGTTGTTTGATTATAACGCTTTTTCAACAGATGTTAAGCAAATTCGCTAACTTTTCACGTAGAAACGTCCGTGAACATTCAACTTTCATAGATGCCTCTTAACTTTGACGCGATGCCCGTGGACATCTAAAATTTTCAATTCGGGACCGATTTCCGGCAGAGCCGCTAAGTCGCAAAGAATACGCAAAGAATAATGGTTTGCCGGCAGGGCGGCGGCGTCTCCCGAATATTTCTGGTATCGTTAGGCAAAGCTCGGCTGACAACATTTTTGCTCGTTATCGCAACTAACCACCGAACGAAATTCCCGTCCGGTAAGATTTACGATGAAATTCAGAAAAATATTCGATTTTTTCGCGGCAACAGTGCTGCTCTCGTTCATGTTTTCGCTTTCGACACTTGCCCAATCGGTTGCCACCAAGCCGAGGCAGGAAAAGCTTCTCAACGGCCTTAAGATGCTGATGTGGAGCGACCCGAAAGCGGACAAGGTCGTGCTTAAGGTCCGCATCCACAGCGGTTCGTCCTTTGACCCACAGGGAAAAGAAGGCGTCATGAAGCTGCTTTCGGAGAATATTTTCCCGACGCAGGACGCCCGCGAATACTATAAGGACGAGCTAGGCGGCATCCTCGAAGTAACGGGCGGTTACGATTACATTCAGATAACCGCGACCGCAAAACCAGAGCATTTTTTGACGCTGCTTGAGAGTGTCTCACGGGCGGTATCGAATCCGACGATCGATAAAGAGACGGCAGCTCGCCTGCGGTCGGAACAGGTCGAGCGCGTAAAGCAGCTCGAAAAAGACCCGGCCTACGTCGCCGACATGGCCTCGGCCAAACGCCTGCTTGGCACGTTTCCCTATGGCAGAGCGGCGAACGGCACCACCGATTCTCTTGCGCGGATCGATTGGGTCGATCTGGTTGACGCGAGAGAAAGGTTTTTGACCGCCGACAACGCGACGGTCGCGATCTATGGAAATTTCGATTCGGACCTCGCTTATCGTGCGGCCCGCAGGAATTTTGGAAGTTGGTTAAAGGCCGACAAGAAAGTGCCGTCGACGTTTCGCCAGCCGGACGCGCCAGTGGCCGCTGTCCAGACGATCGCTTCGCCCGTCTCCGGCAGTTTTGAGGTGCGATACATCGCACGCGGCTATTCGCGAAACGATAAGGACTTCCCTGCCTCGATCGCCCTGGCGTCGATAATCGAACACCGGATCAAAGCGAGAATAGCGGCCGAGCATACGGCCGATGTTTCTGTACGTTCGGAGGGACATATCCTACCAGGCGTGATCATGGTCCGAATGTCCGGCACCACGCCTCCCGATGCCGGCAGAACGGAAGCGAACGATGTTATCGCTTCTGCCATTCAAGCTCCGATAACCAATGCTGAATTTACCGGCGCCAAGGCCGATCTCGCCGCGGAATGGGGACGCCGTGACGTGATCGATTCGTGGCTCGACATTGACACGTACAAAACCGTCTCGCTCGACGCGGAACGGCAAACGGTGGCAGATCTAGCCCTCGGCGATGTACAGCGTGCCGCCGATATCCTGTCAAAACAACCGGTTGCCGCCGTTCTCGTAAGCACGCCCAAAGCTGTAAACTAATCGCGTGTCCGAACGAACCGCTAACGAACTCGCTCACGCGAACGCCGTAAAGGAAATGTTTTCCGGCATCGCGCGCCGTTACGATTTCCTTAATCATTTCCTCTCGCTGCATATCGACAAGAGATGGCGCCGCGTCGTCTCATCGAAGCTTCGCGACATTCTCGACCGTGACGATGCCGTCGTCCTCGACGTTGCGTGCGGCACAGGCGATCTTTCGATCGAGCTAAACAGAAACTCGCGAGCGAGCGTGATCGGTACGGATTTTTGCCACCCGATGCTGGCGATAGCGCGAAATAAGGTGATCGCCGCCAACGCGCCGATCCCGTTCATCGAAGGCGACGCTATGAACCTGTCATTTGCTGACGATGGCTTTGACGCCGTTACGATCGCATTTGGGCTGAGAAACCTTTCGAATTTCCGAGATGGAATTACCGAGCTCGGGCGGGTCTTAAAGCCGGGCGGACGCTTAGTTGTCCTTGAGTTTTCCTCGCCGGTCGTTCCTGGGTTTCGCCAAGCCTTTAATTTCTATTTCAATCAGGTCTTGCCTCGTGTAGGCGGGGCGGTCAGCGGCTCGCGTGGAGCCTACGAATACCTGCCGGATTCCGTATCTAAATTTCCCGACCAGAAAAGATTGGCCGCACTGATTCAAGAGGTCGGTTTTGATAACGTTGAATATCAAAACCTGACGGGCGGCATCGCGGCTATTCACTCGGCTACGAAGCGATAGTCTGCTTCGCTGCTCCCGCAAGTGTTTGAGAATCCATACGTTTATATATAAAATTAGCCGGTCCATGTCAGATCGATGAAACACCGGCTGCTTAATTTTGCCCGTCAGCTCGCCCTGATGCTTTTGGTCGTCTGGACCGTCGTGTCACTGGTTACGCTGCTGATCGAGCTCGTGCCCGGTGATCCGGCAATGGCGATCCTAGGCGAAACTGCGACCGCGGAACAGATCGCTAATTTCAACATTAAGCACGGCCTCGATCGTCCCGCGTTCTTTTTCTCGTATTCGGGTGAAGATGGTTTCAAATGGAACGGCGCCGACAATCGCTACCTCGACTATTGGTCGGGTTTGCTGCACGGTGATCTCGGGACATCCTTCCGAACGGACCGACCGGTGCTCGACATGATCATGGAGCGATACCCTTCCACGATCAAACTCGCGGTGGCATCGATGTTGATCGCCGTGAGTATCGCTGTTCCTCTCGGCGTGCTCGCGGGCAGCCGGAAAAATTCCCTGGTCGACAATTTTGCTTCGTTGGTTGCCTTGCTCGGAATATCGCTTCCGACATTTGTGATCGGCCCGTTTCTTGTCTATCTGTTCGCAGTGAAGTTCCAGATCTTTTCGCCCACCGGCAGCGCCCATCCCGAAGACATAATTTTGCCGGCAGTAACGCTCGGAGCTGCTCTGTCCGCGATCCTGACGCGAATGATCCGTTCGAGCGTGATCGAAGAACTGGGTGAAGATTACGTGCGTACGGCACGCGCCAAGGGCTTGAGCGAAAAAAAGGTAATCCTGAAACACGTCTTGAAAAACGGTTTGATCCCGGTCGTCACAATACTCGGCCTACAACTGGGCGTTTTGCTGGCGGGCGCGATCATCACGGAGAAGATATTTTCGTGGCAAGGGTTGGGGTTACTGCTACTCGAGGACGGCATAAACAAACGTGATTACCGATTGGTCCAGGGATGTGTATTGGTGATCAGCGTTACCTACATTCTCGCTAATTCGCTCACCGATTATATATACCGTAAGCTCGACCCGCGCATAAGATTTTCCTAGATGAACAGGTTAACTTACATTGGGATCGCGATCGCGGCTGTTTTTATATTAGCGGCGATCTTTGCGCCGTTTTTGGCGACGCACGACGTGGTCTCGCAGAATCTTCTCGCGAGATATGCGGCCCCGTCGGCAGATCATCTTTTTGGCACGGATGCGTTGGGCAGGGATGTATTTTCACGAGTGCTTTTCGGTGCTCGGATATCTCTCGAGGTCGGGATCACGGTCGTTGTCGTCTCCTCGGTCATTGGCATTGTGATCGGGGCGATAGCTGGATTTTACGGCGGATGGCTTGACAGATTTCTGTCCGGTTACGTGTTCAATGTGTTTCTCGCGTTTCCCGGACTGCTTTTGGCCATCGCACTTGTGGCGTTTCTCGGGGCGGGGCTTGGCAAGGTGGTTCTTGCTTTGTGCGTGATCGGTTGGGTTGGGTATGCCCGCGTTATGCGGGGACAGGTATTGAAGGTGCGGGAGTATGATTTTGTTCAGGCGGCTCGTGCTCTCGGGGCGAGCAATCTGCGGATCCTTTTCACGCACATATTGCCCAACGCAGTCCAGCCGCTGATCGTGCAGGCTTCGCTCGGCATGGCCGGCGCTGTCGTCTCGGAAGCGTCGTTGTCGTTTCTGGGGCTGGGTATTCCTCCGCCAGCTCCTAGCTGGGGAACCATGATCGACGAGTCGCGCGGCTTCGATATTCTTTTCAGCGCGCCACATGTTTTCATCTTTCCCGGCGTCGCGATCGCTCTGACCGTGCTCGCTTTTAATTTCATCGGCGACGGCCTGCGCGAATACCTAGATCCGAAACAGCGGAAACGATAAATGAATGTCGATGGCGTGAACATATTCCCGCTCGGAACCGGAGCGCTCACCGTAGAATTCGGCCGAGAAATATCGGTGGAACTGAACCGGAAGGCAATTTCGCTGGCGGAATATCTCGACGCTTTGGCATTCGACGGGTATATCGAATCCGTTCCCGCCTACGCGTCTACCTCCATCTTCTTCGACGTTCCAACTGTTCGCCGAACGTTTGGGTCTCATCTGACGGCGTTCGATGCAGTGGTGAGCGTTATCAATAGAATTCTTCCGCAGTTGAATGAAGCCGACGACTGCGATGGACGTTTGATCGAGATAGCGGTTAGTTTTTCGACCAAGGACTCGCCTGATCTGCAGCGTGTTGCGGACTACGCGAGCTTAACGGCGGCTGATGTTGTCGAAATATTCACCGCAGTGGAATATCGGGTTTTCATGATCGGATTTCTTCCCGGTTTCGCTTATATGGGCAAAGTTGACGAGCGTATCGCTGCACCGAGAAAGGTTTCACCGCGAACCCAAGTTCCGGCGGGCAGCGTCGGTATCGCGGGCCGGCAAACGGGGATCTATCCATTCGAATCGCCCGGCGGATGGCAGATAATCGGCCGCACGGATGTCAAGCTATTTGATCCCTGCTTTACCCGGCCTTGTTTTCTCCGATCGGGCGACATGGTCCGTTTCGTTAATGCAGACGAATGAGTTTGACCATCGTTAAAGAAGGGATCTTTACTACGCTTCAAGACCTGGGTCGGGAAGGATCTCGATCCCTTGGCGTTAACCCCGGCGGCGTGATGGACCGGACTGCAACACGGATCATTAATACGCTTCTCGGAAACAGTGAGAACGAAGGCGTGTTGGAGATGCATTTTCCGGCAGGCGAGATCCGGTTTGATCGAGATAGTGTTATGGCTCTAGGCGGTGCCGATATGTCGCCGGAACTTAGCGGCAAACCGGTATCAAATTGGCGAACGGTAAATGTCGCAAAAGGTGACACGCTTCGCTTCGCAGCGAAGGTTAAAGGCGAGCGGACCTATCTTGCGGTAGCGGGCGGTTTTCAGATCGACGCTTGGCTCGGGAGCAAAAGTACAAATCTTACGGCGGCAGCCGGCGGCTTTGAAGGAAGAAGATTGCGGACGGGCGACAAGATCGAATTCAATAGCGAACCGGCGGCAAAAAGTTCGCTCGCGGCTTCTGCATCAATTCTTCCGAGATATAGTCGATTTCCTACGGTCAGATTCGTTCGCGGGGCCGAATTTACCGATCTGACGGACGCAAGCAAAGAGTCATTCCAAACAGATGGTTTTGTGATCTCAACGAATTCCGACCGGATGGGTTTCCGCCTAACTGGCGAGGCTTTATCGATCACGAATTCGTCGGAGATGATATCATCGGCGGTAAATTTTGGAACGGTTCAATTGCTGCCGGATGGCCGACTGATTGCCCTGATGGCAGAACATCAGACTACGGGAGGTTACCCGCGGATCGCTCATGTTATCGAACGTGATCTGCCGTTGCTAGCGCAACTCGGACCGAATGACGGCGTCGCGTTTTACGAGGTAGATATTGAGCACGCTGAACTCCTCACTCTCGAATTTGACCGTGAACTGGCTATGCTGAAAGTCGGGGTCGAGTTCGCGCATCTTTGGCCAGAACCGCTGAGAAGATAGATGAAAAGTGTTGATATAAATTGCGACATGGGCGAAAGCTTCGGTGCCTGGAAGATGGGCAGCGACGCCGAGATCATGGACTACATTTCGTCGTCCAACGTAGCTTGCGGCTTTCATGCTGGCGATGCTACCACGATGCGCGTGACCGCGGAGATGGCATTGGCGAAAGGTGTAGCGGTGGGTGCTCATCCGAGCTATCCGGATCTGCAGGGTTTTGGAAGACGGACAATGTCTCTTACGCCCGATGAGGTTTTTGATATCGTCGTCTATCAGGTCTCGGCATTAAAAGGTATTTGCGAATCGCTCGGCGGAAGGCTTTCGCATGTGAAGCCTCATGGTGCACTTTATAACCAAGCGGCGAAGGATGCGATCATCGCCCGAGCTATCGCGAGGGCCGTTCAGATATGCGATGACTCGCTCGTCGTATTCGGTCTCGCGGGAAGTTTGTCGATCGCCGAGGCTGAAAAGCTTTCTTTGAAAACGGCGTCGGAAGTTTTTGCCGATCGAACCTATCAACCGGACGGAAGCCTGACTTCGCGTTCGCAGCCTAATGCTTTAATTCGCGAACAGGGTCAGGCGGTCGAACAGGTTATCCAGATGGTTGAATCCAAGTCGGTAACGGCTGCTGACGGCACGAGAGTAGAGTTGAAGGCCGATACGATCTGTATCCACGGCGATGGACCTCACGCTCTCGATTTTGCGGCGGCGATAAACAAAGGCCTTACCTGCGCCGGCGTTTCGATCCGTCCTGTATAAGCACTATTCTTCCTCTGTTACGTTTCGCTTTACGTAGCCCGGTGAATAGCTGACCCTGCGAAGCTCGCGGATCGCATTGTCGGCCACGCTGCCTTCGACTATCTCGTACCCGAGCAAAGCGAAAACACGATTGTGAATGAATAGTGGACGAGCGTTTCCGTACCAGTCCACGCAGGATGCACGACAGCCGTCGTTGTTGCTGGACAAATTTCCGGCTCCCATTTCGCCGAGCTCATCGAGATCGAGTTCGCTGTTTCGCAAAAACAATATCGCGGCTGAGCCTTCGATCAGATGTTTGTAACCGGGACGTCCTTCGCGGGCGATCGGCAATCCGAGGAGACCCGAATCCTTCCCGTCAGGTTTGTAAAAGAATCCGTGGCTTCGCAGTTCGCCTTGCGAAGCGTTTTTCCTTACGTAGCTCTGCATCACCTTAGGCGACTGGCCGAGACGGATCGGCGAAAAATACAGATCGTTTCCATTTGTGCCGACTACAACAGCATCCTTTCCCATTTGCTCGATGCGGTCTACGCCATGATCGAGGTCGAGCGTGTCGATGTCCCCATTTTTCCAGTTGACGGCGAAAAGGTTTCCTTCTCTCGTCTTTTCAGGCTGTCCCCAGCCGCTGCCGGTTCCGAATAACAGATAGTCGCCGACGAATCTATTTTGAAACGTGTAGCCTTGAGGTTTAGGCAGGGTGCGATATCGATAACTAGGTGCCGAATTGCTGCCGTCTGAAAAATCATCGATCGGCAACCGGAACAGTGCCACATCACCCGCCGCAAACTCAGAACCCCACATCTGTTCGCCGTTTCCATCCGAACGAACAAGTACGTTAATGTGCCGGTCTTCGCTCTCGAGAAATGAGAATTGGTCGACCGGGCTGCCCATTACGCCTATAGCGCTTGGGGCCGACCCGTCGAGTGGCATCTTGAAAAGTGTCGAGTTTGCCTTTGACTTACCGCCGCCATAATTCCAGTCGGTCGTCCAAACGTAAACGGACTCCGGCGATACATAAAACACCCGTCCCGGAGCGCCGATCGCACCGGTTGCCGTGCACGCAAAACCTTTGTTCGCGAGATCGCAAATGGTTACGGTATGAAGCGCGAGGCCGTTGAAAGATTCGACGGGTTTTTCGGGTCGATAGATCTGTGTCGGCTGGATGATGGTTTGAAATTCATCGTCTCTGGCGCCTTTATGCCATCTGCGGATGGCAGGAAATCGCGAAGTCGCATCGCCATAGCCGAGATACTCCGGCGTGTAAAAGACAAGTTTTGTCCCGATCAGACGGCTCGCGTAGTTTCGCGATGAGTAGTAATCGTTCGAGCGAAGATGATAGGTCGAGCGATAATCGAGCGACCCCGCTGCGTCGATGTCGAATAGATTGATCTCGGTCCCGCCTCGGCCGTAGCTGTATCCGATGACTACAACAGTGTCACCCGAGATAAGCATCTCGTCGTACCAATCGTTTCGCGGGTCTACGCCCGGCGCATAAGCATCTATCGAGTCAACCGGTTTTAACGAATCGTCGCCGATCCTGACGGTAAACAACCGTCCGCGACGCAGGATCACCAGATGGTCACCGTGAAGTTTGACGATCCCGCCCTCATCGACCCCGGCGTGCTGATTGTTGGTTATTGACTCGTCCTTGCTGGATTTCGCGTCTTCACCCGCGGACGGGCTTGCAGCAGCAGTGTTCGAGGCTACGCTGTCAGTTTGCGGCTCGCCCGCCTGGCTTAACTGCTTCTGTGCCTCCCTTTGCCGCTTAACAGCGACTTTTGCGAAGAAGTCCTTCAGCTCTTCCGACGAAGCGAAAGCACGCATCGTCTTGTTGGGCTTTGGCTCGAGGGTAGACTCAGGCGACGTATTCGCAATGCCGGTGGGAACGGTGAATTTGCTGGTCAGGAAAAAGACTCCTGCTGCGATTGCCACCGAAGAAAGTACAAGGACGAGGAATGTTTTTTTCATTTTGCCGACGCTCCATTTCGGGATCAGATCAAGGTTTCTAACGCCTGAACGCCGAAATCGTGCTAATCTTGCACAAAATTTCATAATTATCTTTCGCAGGAGAGGAACGAGCTTGGAAGATCCTAAAAATGCGCGTGACGAAAATGGATCTAAGCTGGTTCGCGGGTTGAGTCTTGTTGACGCCATTGCGATCGTTGTCGGATCGATGATTGGAAGTGGAGTATTTCTCGTTTCAGCCGAATCGTCCCGACTCGTCGGATCGCCCGGGTGGCTGATGGTCGTTTGGCTGCTCGCCGGAATAATGACGATTACGGGTGCACTCTGTCTCGGCGAGGTCGCGGCGATGATGCCGCGAGCAGGCGGGCCTTATGTGTTTTTGCGCGAAGCTTACAGCCCTGGGGTTGGGTTTCTGTTTGGCTGGGCACAATTCCTGGTCGTTCAGACTGGAACGATCGCCGCCGTCGCGGTTGCGTTCGCAAACTTTTCCGGCGTTCTCGTGCCGTCGATCACGGATAGGAATTTTATCGTGGCACCCGTAGTTTTCGGGAGCTATGCGGTGAGCTTGTCGACCCAGCAGTTGGTCGCGATAGTAATAATAGTCATCCTGACGATCGTAAATACGCGCGGTCTCGAGATGGGAAAGCTCATCCAGCGGAGCTTTACGTTCACTAAGACGTTCGCGCTATTCGCCCTGGTAGTGATCGGACTGTTTGTGGGTTGGAATTCGCTCGGGGCCGTGTTCACGTCAGACTGGTGGCATCCGAGTGCGAACGGTTGGGACCTGATCAAGGCACAGCCCGCCGCCGCTATGGCGGGCTCGGTTGCATTTTTTCTCGTGATCGGCCGCGCGATGACGGGCCCGTTGTTTTCTCAATCGGCATGGAACAACGTAACGTTCACAGCCGGCGAAGTGGAAGACCCAGGCCGAAATCTTCCGCGGGCATTGCTGATCGGATGCGTGATCGTCGTTTCGTTGTACATCCTGGCGAATCTTGCGTATGTCGTGACGCTGCCGTTGGTTGAGATTCAGGCCGCTCCGCAAAATCGGGTCGGTACTGCGTTGATGGAACACATCTTCGGACCGGCCGGGGCCATTGTGATGGCGGCCGCGATAATGATCTCGACCTTTGGTTGCAACAATGGATTGATTTTTGCTGGCGCTCGGGTGTATTTCGCTATGGCCCGTGACCGTCTTTTCTTTGCGCGGCTGGGTTCGACCAATAAATTTCACGTTCCCGCTGTGGCGCTTGTTGCTCAATGTGTCTGGGCATCGCTGCTGGTTTTGCCGCGAACGGTCACCTACGACGCGGTAGATCCCTCGAAGCCGCTATTGGGCAACGTCTATACGCAGCTTCTTGAATACATCGTGTCCGTGGAACTGGTTTTCGGGGCTCTTGCGGTGCTCGCGGTCATCGTCCTTCGATACCGCAAGCCTGACATTCCGCGGCCGTATCGGACATGGGGCTATCCTGCCGTTCCGATAATCTTTATCGTGCTCTCGATTCTTCTTATCGTGGATCTCGCCATTCTTGCCCCTGCGACCTCAGGTGTAGGCTATCTGCTCGCGCTCACTGGGATTCCGGTCTATTTGATCTGGCGTCACCGGACACGTGTTTAATCTGAATCGACTTGATGCCAAAGTTATCATCCTTTTCGCTTTATCGTGCATCAAAGGTTCGGTCGAGAGATTTTGATGAAAATAACTTTAGCCATTTTGTTTTGCGCTTTCTCCCTTTCGTTTGCCGTATCCGCACAGTCCGGACGACGCGTTCAGCCGACGCCTACGCCAGCTATAAAGGAAGATACTCCGGACGATTATTCGGAATCGAAGCCAAATCCAAAGCGTATTGTAGCCGCTCCGCAATTTCGAATTGGAGCTTCATCGACCGCTTCTTCCGACGCTGGTAGCGGAACGGGCGTACAGACAAGCGCGGATGATGACGATGTGGTTAAGATCGCGACAGATCTGGTAACGATTCCGGTCTCGGTCTTCGATCGCAACGGCCTTTACATTCCTAATCTTCGTCAAAGTGATTTCAAGATCTTTCAGGACGGCAAGGAGCAGGAGATCGCCTATTTCGGAACGTCCGACAAACCGTTCACGGTCGTTTTGCTAATTGATGTCAGTCCTTCGACCGCTTATAAGATCGAGGAGATCCAACGCGCCGCAAAAGCCTTCGTCAACCAACTTAAAGAGCAGGATCGGGTCATGGTGGTTGACTTCGATTCTCGCGTCCACGTGCTTACCGAACCGACCACGGACCGCCAGGAGATCGACAACGCTATTCGAAAGACCCGGTTCGGCGACGGTACATCGCTGTATGAAGCGGTCGCATTTTCGATCCGCAAGCGGCTGAACGGCATTGAAGGTCGAAAGGCGATCGTTCTTTTTACGGACGGCGTAGACACGACATCAAATCCCCGAAAGGCTAACTACGATTCCACTCTGGACGATGCCGAAGAGGCCGACGCTCTGATCTTTCCGATCTACTACAACACATTTTCGGACATGAACGGATCGATCAATTCACCATTTCCCGGTGGCGGTATGGGAATTCCGGGAATGGGCGGCGGCACGGCGAGAGGTGATTCGGCAGCCGCCTATGCCGTCGGCAGGAAGTATCTCGAGGAGCTGGCGAATTACACGGGCGGGCGCGTGTTTCGTCCCGAAGCGACTCCGGGCGGATTGACTGCCGCTTTCGAAGGGATAGCCGAAGAGCTTCGCCGTCAATATAACATTGGTTTCATTCCCAAGGACGAGGGCAAAACTGGGCAAAGGAAACAGATCAAGGTTCGAATAAACATGCCGAATGTCATCGTTCGGTCGCGAGACAGTTATGTCGTCGGCGCCCAAACGAAGATGGCCGATCCTACCCCAAAAACTAAATAGACAGGCTTCCGCGGAGCGATTCGCCGATCCGTTATTTAGTTGTATACTCAAACCAAAGTTCCCGCCGGCAATTTTGTCGAGAATTTTAGTCTAAAGCGTTTAGCTCTTTCCGATTTAACCTGGAATGGCGGCATTTCTCGGAATAGATATAGGTACGGGCGGTTCGCGTGCCGTTCTGATCGACGAGGTCGGAAAGGTTGTCGCGTCGAACACGATCGATCACAAGGCGATTGCTTCCCCGCATATAGGTTGGGCTGAACAGGACCCGAATGACTGGTGGAGCGCGTCTACAGCCGCGGTCCGAGGGATCCTCGCGGAGGATAGGATAAAAGCTAACGACATTGCGGCCGTAAGCTTTTCAGGCCAAATGCACGGTTCGGTCTTTCTTGATGGGGCCGACAACGTACTCCGCCCGGCATTACTATGGTGCGATCAGCGAACAGAAAAACAGTGTATCGAGATAACGGAAAAGATCGGAGCGGAACGCCTCATCCAGCTGGTGTGCAATCCAGCGGTTACGGGATTTACGCTTCCTAAAATATTGTGGGCAAGGGAGAACGAAGCCGAGGTCTGGTCGAACGTGAGATCGGTCCTTCTTCCCAAGGATTATGTCCGCCTTCGTTTGACCGGCGATAAGGCAAGCGATGTCGCGGACGCCTCGGGAACGCTGTTGTTCGACGTGCAAAATCGCCGGTGGTCGGACGAGATGATGGACACGATGGGCCTCGATCGAATGCTTTTTCCGGAAGTCTTCGAATCGGTCGAGCGCACGGGAAGCGTTTCGAAAGCCGGCGCCGAGGCGACTGGTTTGGCAGAAGCCACGCCGGTCATTGCCGGAGCCGGCGACAATGCAGCCGGCGCGATCGGGATGGGCCTCGTAAAGCACGGAACCGTTGGCGCCACGATCGGTACGTCCGGTGTTGTATTCGTGGTTACCGAGACTCCGCGACTTGATCTTAGAGGCCGAGTACACACGCTGTGTCATGCGATCCCGAACCGCTGGCACATGACGGGTGTTACACTCGGAGCGGGTTTAAGCCTTAAATGGTTTCGCGACAATTTCGGGGGTCGGAAGGGCTTCGTGGAACTTGACGAGGAAGCCGAAAGAGCGCCTGCCGGATCGGATGGCGCGATCTGGCTTCCCTACCTAATGGGCGAGCGGACACCGCATCTCGATCCACATGCCAGAGCGGCGTTTGTCGGCTTGACGGCAAGTCATACGCACGGTCACTTGGTTCGGGCTGTGATGGAGGGAGTTGCGTTCAGCCTGCGAGATTCTTTCGAGATCTTTCGGTCGCTTGATACGCCGATCGGTTCGATCCGGCTGGGGGGAGGCGGTGCACAGTCGAGACTCTGGCAGCAGATTCAGGCCGACGTTTACGGACAACCGGTCCGGACGATCGCCGCGGATGAGGGAGCTGCTTTCGGAGCGGCGATCCTTGCAGGTGTCGGGGTTGGTGCCTGGAATTCTGTTGAGGACGCTTGCGAAAAGACGATCACGATCGACCAATGCATTGAGCCGGAGACCCTGTCCGTAAAAATACTTAACAAAAATTACGAGATTTACAAACGCATGTATCCGGCCCTACGGTCGGCGTTTAATTTAGGTATCTAACAGATCAGGAGCAGAATATTTTATGAGCGACGACAAATTTGCATCGAGGCCCGAACACAAATTTACGTTTGGCCTTTGGACAGTCGGCAATCGCGGGCGAGACCCGTTCGGCGGTGCCGTTCGCGACACTCTTACACCGATCGAAGCAGTGAAGATGCTAGCTGAGGTT
>JBDTXM010000074.1:0-14727 GCA_040006215.1 Acidobacteriota bacterium | reverse complement strand
AAATGAGCTTCGACCCAGAGTTTCTCCGCACGATCTTCGATGACGACAAAGGCTACGGCGAAGGATGGGGCAAGACTCGTTTCGGCTGGTACCTCGGCAACTACAACGGCCGCTGGCACAAAGCCGACGCTCCACTCGATGCTAATGATCGCCCACTCCAGCCCGACACCGTCGCCGTCGATAATTCTGTCATACCGACGGGAAGCACAGTAACTATTCCCGATCTTCCCGGCGAACTCGGTAAGCGTCAATTCGTCAGTAACGATGTCGGTGTTTCGGTTCATGGAAAGCACATCGACGTCTACACCGGCGAAGGCCGTGATGCATGGCGGCGAATGTACAGGGTCACCTACGAAGACGATGGGAAAGGCCTTACACGCGTCTGCTTTGCGCCCCCAAAGTCGAATCCCTAGTCACCACTTGGCATCGCCTGCGTTTCTGACGGATAATGCCGTGAGATGATCGACCCGATCTTAGACCTCGAGCAAAACAAGGAAACTAAGCATTCCAGAATGCTGTCGCTTGGCGAAAGCGGCGAAGCTCTGGCGGCTCGATACCTTCGGACCAAGGGCTATCGGCTCGTCGTCGCCAATTTCAAAGTGCCTGTTGGGCGGAACAGTAACGACGCGCAGGTGACGGGCGAGATCGACGTTATCGCGCTCGATTGCGAAACGCTTTGCTTTGTGGAAGTAAAGACGCGGCGCTCGGATAACTTCGCTCCGGTAATTAAAAATGTCGATCTTCGCAAGCAAAGGCAGATAATCCGGACCGCCCGCGTTTACCGGCGGATGTTTGGGCTGACTGATGTCGATTACCGATACGATGTCGTCACCGTTCTAATGCCCGATGGCAAAGAACCTACCGTCGAGCTGACTAAGGGATTCTGGACCGAAGGAAAATTTCGAAAACATTCTTGGAGCAGAAGCACACCATGGGATGATTTTGTTTGAACAAACAAATCGCCAGAGCGTAATAGTCGACAACCCATACAAACATATATGAAAAACAAAACGATTTTTCTGACCCTTTTATTTTCGCTGATGGTTTTTTCAGGTTCGATGTACGCCCAATTACCGGCGTTGATCGACCGAGAGATATTCTTTGGCAATCCGGAATACGCCGGCGCACAGATCTCGCCGGACGGCAAATTTATTTCGTTCATCAAGCCTTATAAAGACACTATGAATGTCTGGGTAAAAGGCGTTGATGAGCCGTTTGCCTCCGCACGGCCAATGACGGCCGACACCGCACGTCCGGTGCGGCAGTATTTCTGGTCGCGCGACGGCAAATACATTTTGTTTGTTCAGGATAAGGGCGGAGATGAGAATTTCAATGTTTACGCTGTGAATCCCGCCGACAAACCAGCCGCCGGGTCCGACGTTCCCCCTGCGAGAAACATCACCGACGCAAAAGGGATTCGGGCGATCATCCAGGCCGTTCCGAAATCAGATCCCAACGTCATCTATGTCGGCATTAACGACCGTGACAAAGCATGGCACGATATCTACAAAGTAAAGATCTCAACTGGCGAACGAACCCTAGTCAGCGAAAATCACGATCGCTATCAGGGAATGGTATTCGACAACGCGGACAAACCGCGTCTCGCGATTCGTTCGGCGCAAAATGGCGACACTGAGATTTTAGGGCTGGGCGCCGACGGCAAAGCGGCGACCATGATCTATTCGTGCAATGGTTTCGAGACATGCACGCCAATAGCTTTTAACAAAGACAACAAACGTGTCTATCTACAGACCAACAAAGGTGATGCCGACCTGATCAGTCTCGAACTGATGGACGCCGATACCGGCAAGACCGAAAAGGTCGAGAGCGATCCGCTTGGCAAGGTCGATCTGGACACCGTCAATTTTTCTGACGTCACGCACGAGATGATCGCGACGGCGTACGAGGATGATCGCGTTCGTATCTATTGGAAAGACAAATCTTTTGAGAACGACTATAACTTCATCAAGAAACAGCTCGGCGATCGCGAGGTCTCATTTGGATCGTCGACCGCCGACGAGAGCAAGATGATCGTCTCTACATTCAGCGATGTCGATCCGGGTACGGTTTGGCTTTTCGATCGTAAGAGCAAGAAGCTCGCAAAGCTCTATCAGGCTCGCGAAGCCCTAGACCGCAACGCGCTTTCGCCAATGAAGGCGATCCATTACAAATCCTCTGACGGTCTCGAGATTCCTGCTTATTTGACCTTGCCAAAAGGCGTCGGCCCAAAGAATCTGCCGTTGATCGCGTTTCCGCACGGCGGCCCGTGGGGACGCGATTCGTGGGGTTATAATACGTTTGCCCAGTTTCTGGCAAATCGCGGTTACGCAGTGCTTCAGCCAAATTTTCGCGCCTCGACCGGTTACGGCAAAAAATTCCTGAATGCGGGCAATAACGAATGGGGCCAAAAGATGCAGGACGACATTACCTGGGGTGTGAAAAGCCTGGTCGATCAGGGCATCGCCGATCCAAAACGCATCGGTATCATGGGCGGCAGCTACGGCGGTTACGCAACACTCGCGGGCGTTGCTTTTACACCGGATACGTATGCAGCCGCCGTTGCGATCGTCGCTCCGTCCAATCTCAAAACGCTGCTCGAATCGATCCCGCCTTACTGGGAGTCGATCCGAACAGTTTTCTATAAACGAATGGGCGACCCGAATACTCAGGAGGGTCTCGCCCAGATGCGGCGTCAATCACCGCTGTTTTCGGCGGACAAGATCAAAACGCCACTTATGGTCGTTCAGGGTGCAAACGATCCACGAGTCAACAAACGCGAAGCAGACCAAATAGTCATCGCCCTGCGCGATCGAAACTATCCGGTTGAATATCTTGTGGCTCCCGACGAAGGCCACGGCTTTGCGCGTCCCGTTAATAATTCCGCAATGATCGCCGCATCCGAGAAATTCCTCGCAAAGCATCTCGGGGGACGTTATCAGGAAACCGCGACACCGGAGGTAACAAAGCGTTTGGCCGAGATCACCGTCGACCCCAAAACCGTCGTGCTCGCCAAACCCATCGATTCGTCTGCGGCGCCGGCTGCTAGTCTTTCAGGCAAGTGGACGCTGGTCGCTGACGCTGGACAGCAGATAGAGATCGCTGTCGAGATGATTCAGACTGGGGCTGATTTCACGGGAACGACGACCTCAGACATCGGCAACGGCAAGATCGATAGCGGCAAGATCAGCGGCAAGACATTTACCGCGACACTACACGCCGACGTCCAAGGTCAGCCCGTTGACTTCAAAATGGAAGGTTCGATCGACGGCGATAAGCTGAGCGGAACATTCTCGAATCCCGGGTTCGGTTCGATCCCGTTCTCGGCGGTAAGAAGCAAGTAGATCTCGATTCGTGTTCACGTAAAAAGCCCGGGCGACCATTCGATCGCCCGGGCTTTCTCTTATTATTCCGCTACTTGATCTCCCAAGTAGTCCCGATCGTGAACGAACGTCCGCGCGCTGGCGGAAACGTGAACTGCTCGCTGTACGCACGGTTGAACAAATTCGAAACACCAAGATTGATGCTGAGGTTAAATTTCTCGCGACGATAGTAGTAACCGCCAGCGATATTATGCGTTACAAAACCTTCCTCCGCACCACCGTTGCCTCCCTGATTAGCCGGAAGTAGGAATGAGCTTGAAAGGCGACGCTGGGTCGCGACGATTCTAGCCGTGTAATCGAAATAATACGATTTTCCGTAGTTATTCCAGCGGAAGCCAATGTTCGTTCGAAAAGGACTAATGAAATCAAGTGGTTGCTTTGCGTCTGTGTTATCGCCTCTGAGGTAGCTGAAATTCCCATTGGGGGTCAGGTATCCAAGGCGAATTTTGATAGGAGCCTCAAACTCCGCTTCAACACCTTGGATTCGAGCCCGCTGTACATTTACGGTCTGAAATACCTGGATGGGATCCTGCACGCCAGGCGGTTGCGGATCGACGGGGTTACAGTTGTCCGCATCAAAAACTGTGCCTGGAAAGGTGATGAATACAGGACAACTCTTGTTTCCTACCGGTGTAAAAGCGGGAAGAGTCGCCAAAAGATTCTTATACGAGTTGTTGAAGTACGTAACCGATCCCGCAAACTTGGAGGTTCGCACTTTCACGCTAGTGTCAAAATTGGTCCCGGTCTCGGGTTTAAGCGACGGATTGCCCACGACAAAACCACCGACGGATCCAGCGTCGGTAAAGAACAATTCAAAGATATTCGGAGTTCTGAAAGAACGTCCAATTCGCGCCGAAAGGCTAACATTTCTCGTTGCTTTAACGACCGCTCCGATATCGCCCGTGACCGCTGTGTTCGAAACATTCAAGCCAGTTCCGAGAGAACCAATTCCCAGAGCACTTATCTGATCCGCTCTAAGTGTCGGCACACTGAATCCATCCGTCGGTTGTGCCTCAGTTTTAAAATTGTCTACGCGGATTCCAGCGATAAATTTCAGGCGGCTGTTAAATCGGAATTCGTCTTGGGCAAATCCTGCAAAATTCGTCAGGCTTGCATCCGGAACGCTTTTCGACCGGTTAGTATCGAAAACCGGAGTTGCGGCGGTGAACGCTGTGGTAACAACCCGTCGATCGTTATTCTTATCTCGGAAAAAGCTAAACCCGCCTGTTAGGTTATTTCGGGTACCCAATACCCAGTCACTTTGGACATCTAGTCCCGTCGTTTTGGTATCGGTGACAGTTTCCGAGGTTTGGTAAATGCCGGGGAAAAAGAATTGCGGAAGCGGATCGACCGTCAAAATATTGGTAAAGTTGCGATTCTGTGTTTGGTAAAAAGCACTCACCGACAACCTTTGCAGATTTTTCGTGATCGCTGCCGAGTCCCAACGTCCGCTGACCTTGTCGCGGTTTGAGAACGGGAAGAATCCGTTGAACGTTTCGAACAGCAGTGCCGAACCGATATTTCCGCCGCGTCGTCGGTCGTAGTTGAATTTCAAAGTGTTCGTGTCGTTCAGGAAAAATCTCAGCGTTGCGTTCGAATCGCTACCATGCGACTGCGAGTTGAGAGCTTCGCCGCCTGGTGTTACACCGCCCGCATTGATATCAAGAATATTCTGCGGTACCTTTCCGTCCGCCTTTCCAGTGAAATAATTGTCAAAGCGTTCCATCGACTGCGATAACCGAAACGCCATCCATTTGTTCGAGCCGTTGATCGCCACGCTTCCGCGACGCCCGTTCTCGTTCGATGAATAGAAGGTGTTGAATATCGCGCCAAAATGGTATCCGTGATCGCGTCGCCCAGGCGTGTCGTGAGTAATGATATTGACCGTTCCGCCCAACGCATCAGTTCCGTAAAGCACCGAACCGCTTCCGCGAACAACCTCGACCGAATCCACCTGCGACATTTCGACCAATCCAGTTTCGACGCCTGACTGCTCCGTCGAAGTACGCGAATTATTCAAACGCTCACCGTCGACAAGGATCAAGACGCGATTGCTGTCCAGTCCGCGAATACGCGGGCGTGTCTGAAACGCTCCTTCGTTAACAGTCGAGGTCCCCGGCAGTGTGCGAAAAACATCGCCGATCGTGTTCAACCCCTTAAGATCAAGCTCTTCCCGGCTCACGACGCTCACCGGAACCGGCGTGTCTTCGCTGGTTACTTGTCCGCGGGTCGCAGTAACGGTAACTGTCTCGGCAACGTTGCCTGGTGACAGAGCGATATCAACCATATTCGGCGATGACGCGGTCAGCGAAAACTCCCGCGAGATGATCGGAAAGGTCTTGGCTCTGATTGTCACCTGATAGCTGCCTTCGGGAAGTTTCTCGATCACAGCGACACCATTCTGGTTGGTTACGGTCTGCCGAAAAAACTGTCCGTTCGATCCTACCGAAACCGTCGCACCCGGCACGACGGCACCATTACTATCTTTGACGGTTATCGTCATGCTCGATTGGCCGGAGGGCGTTTGGGCGATGCTAAAACAAACCAGAAACAATACCAGAAGAATCAGAGCTGGGAAGCGGGATACAGGCATTACTTTATTACTCCTAAAAAAACTTAGTTCAATTTCATGGGCATCTGCGGAAACACCATCTTATTAAATTGGCGGCCCGTAAGTAAACGTGACGATCGTAAAAAGCCTTGTCTAAATTATTAGTGTCTCTTCTTTGAGATTCCATTTTCGAGCAGCGGCAAGGTACAATCATTAGACAGCCTTGTCGCTTCGGAATAAGTGATGGCAATCACTATGCCTCTCGCTTTACCGGAAAAAATGAGCCAAATGAAGAAAATAACGCGAAAAAAGTCGCGAATAGACGGCGAGATGCGAAATTTCTCGCAGCCGAGCCGAGTACTCTATTTAGAGCAGATAAGATAGGCGGCGAGCAAAGGAAGCGTAAATTCGTGGTGGCCGGTGATCGAGAAACCACGGCCGGCACCGTTTGCGGTCGGCCGACGGACAACGTTGGTAAGCGGACGATAATGCTGTATAAAATCGAAATTTGCGGTAGTTATATCCTGTAGATCGTTGCCGAGATTTCGGACCACAGTCACGCATTTTAGAAATATCTCCGGCATGACGACCGCCGATCCAAAATTCAGATAAACCCCGCCGCCGTCCATTTCCCTGACGATCGAGCACAACAGTCGAAAGTCAGTATGCGAAGTTGCCCCGAGAGACGCTCCGTCCGCCGACGCATGAAAATGCCCAATGTCCGCTCCGATCGTGAGGTGCGCCGTAAAAGGAATCTTCGCCAAGTACGACGCGCAAAGCAGTGACTTGTCGGCGTGCGGCGGACGCTGCGCGACGAGTTCCCTGCCCATCGCCTCGCCAAGCCCGATTCCGTCCGTCGATCCTTTCTTCGCGGCGGCGTTCAGCAATTCGCCGGTTTCTCTCGCCGCTCCAAAATCGCCCGCGCCCAAAGTCGCATCAACATCTTCGCTGGTAAAACCCGCCATCGCGATCTCGGCATCATGCACGAGCACGGATCCGTTCGAAGCCATTGCCGTGACGAATCCCCGCTTCATCAGGTCAGTGATGATCGGGGCCAACCCGGTTTTCACCACGTGCCCGCCGATCCCCCAAATGATAGGCTTCCCCAATTCCCGCGCACGCTTCATCCGCACGGCGATCTCACGCAGCGATTCTACCGCCAAAATCTTCGGCAGCTTGTCCAGAAATTCCGCCAGCGAATCGCCTTCAGCTACAGGCAAGGCAAAGTCTGCAACAGTCACCTTGCTCGGCCGTGATGCGAGTTCGTAGGTATTTATCTCATCTAGATCAATGGGGGTGTTTTTATAAAGTGACATTGCTCTCGCGACGGGAATCGTTTCGAGAAATAGTAACACAAGCGCCGACGCGAAATGTTAGGCCAATAAATGTCTTATCCACATGAGGGAAAAACAGTATTTATGGGAACTCTTGATGGGGCGATCGTGCCGGCTTATACGAAATACGTTCTTGACGAAGGCGAAGGCAGCGTTACGCGGCGGAATGTATTAAAGAACTACGCCATTTCACTTTCTAAGTTGGTAAAACAGTCGAAGATGACTGACCTTGAAGCGTTCGCGGATATCGCACTCTTTGCAAGCCTCCCGTTCATGAACCCGGCGAGCAACATCCGAGACATCCTCTGCGAAGTCTATCTGGAAGATCTTCGGCGAGTTTTGATCGGTGACGGATTTACGACTAACGAGCGAAACAACGGGAAATATGCCCTCGGCTTCAATGCGTTTCATGACTCGGGTTTTAAAAAAGAATATCAGGACGGCGGGAATCAGGTTCAGCACGCGATGGCGGGAATCTACATCAGCTTCAGATACGGTTTCTTCGGCCGCCGATTTGTCTATCACCAGGAAGACGAGGATCCCGATCTTGCGCTCTACCGCGTTACTTTCGATATCGGTGCTGACCTCGACGGCGACAACTTTCGCAGCCTGCCAAGCATGATAAAGACAAAGATCGGAGGCTAGCTATTGAAAAGTGTACGTTGTACTGCTCGTCCGATTCCCGGCGTTATCCTCAGCGAATGCCTGAAAGCTCCACGTTCCGCTTTGCCGCAGCACTTTAAGTCGCAGAAAGCCCCCTTCGACAAACTGAAAATCCGTCATGAACGGCAGTTTAAAGTAGATCCTGCTCGCATTTGTCGCCGTGACGGTAGCACGCCTCAGGTAATAACTCGTTCCCCAATTGACCGATACGGTTGAAACACTCGTAGAATTTATTGGAGCAAAGGCGACGCTTCGAAATTCCGTTAGGTCCGGCGGATGTGCGAGAACGGAGAGGGTTCCGTTGATCACAGCGTTGTAACCGGAAGTGTCCGTCAGCACCCCGAGCGATGTCGGGCTAGTAACGTAGAGCGTCACGTTCGAGCCATTGACCACCCCGATCAATCCGGCAGCGTCGGGCAGAGGAACCGTGCCGCTCGCCGTCCAGGCCGTTCCGTTAAATGAATATTTGCGTATCACATCCCCAACATCATCCGCCGCGTACAAAGTATCGACTCCGGGAATATTTGGACTGAGGTCAGCGAGAAAAAATGAATTGAACGACACCGAAGTCGGGATTCCCGCGAACGCGCTCAAGGCCTGGCCCGTCGTCGTCGGCAGCCCCACACCGACCGAATGCATTCGCGGCACCGACGAGCCCGTACCGGCGCTTACATAAAGCTGTCCGCCAAAGATATTCAGTGCCCGCAGGTTGAACGTACTCGGAGTTAGCGGAGTCGAAGTTGTCGAACCAAAAACGGCGTACCGCACCGCCGAAACTCCATTACCCGTACCATTGCCGGATACCCACAGGTCGGTGCCGTTCGTACTCGCCGCCCCGCGAACGCCGCCGCCATCCAGCGCATCCGACAAAGCCGTCGCCGTGCTGACCATTCCGTTCCAGTCGATCCGCCCGATCACCCGCGCCACATCGCTCGCCGACGAAGCCTGAAACCCAACCAGATCGAGCGGTGCGTTATACCCCGGGACCAGAATAAATCTCCCGTCGGCCGACCGCGTGATCTGACACTCCGCCTGCGCCGTCCCCGAAACCGTCAGCCGTGCGTTCGCTCCATTTGCCGCCGTCGGCATCGCGATGGACGAAACAAAAACTCCCGCCGGTGTATATTCGTCAATAAAAACCGGAGCCGCCCGACTGCCGAGAACCGACGAACCATCGCCAACGCGGCAAACCGCAAGATTTCCGGGTGTGAACGCCGCTGCAGAACCGCGGCACATCGTCACGGCAAAAATCAACGAAATAAAAAAGTAGGTGAAGCCTTTCTTCATGACTATCGGAACTCCGCTATTGCTCCGCCACAAAATCAAAACCAGTCACGTCATCCATCAATTGAACCGCACGCACCGGCTGTTCAAATCGGTAATGCCGCGAGCTGACGCTGACGACATAAGGCCGCCCCGCCGTCAGGCCGTTGACGTTGTAATACCCAAAGCTATTCGTGGTCGAGCTAAGCGGCTGCGCCAGGTCGCCACCCGACACGGTCACTCTGACGTTCGCGACCCCAACCCCGACTGGCGTATGCACGCGTCCGGCGATCCCAACCCGTGCCGCCGTAGGTACAAGCAATTGCAGTCCCCAGCCCGTGATCTGTCCGACCGGACTGCCGAATGCCGCCGTTCCGTCATCACGAACATACAGCATCCACGTTCCATCTCCGGTCGGCCCGCCAAAGGTCCCTGACATCTGCGGCCCGGTCGGTCCGCATCCCGGCGATACAAAGATCGACGGAGCCGGAGATTCAAACGGCCCCGGCGTCCCGCACGAAGCCGGGTGATAATTGATGCCATCGAGGATCGCGCCTGAATCCGGCAGATACGCGGCCCCTACGTCTTGAAGCGTGATCGTCGCGTTGACGAGAGGATTGTTACCACCCGTGTCCGCCATCAATACGTAGGCCGACCCGTTCGGGCTGACCAACAGAACTTCAAGACTGTCCGGATTTGGATGCGACACCCCAAACAGGGTAACCCGCACACCACCCATCGGGGTCGGAGAACCCGTGACATTCAGCGTCGACGGATAGAGCGAACCGATGGAGTCTCCAAATACGATTATCGTCTGAGGGGATCTGAATTGGGTCGCCGCGTCCAGAATTTTTACCGTCCCCGTACTCTGCCCACCCAAACTTGCGCCTGCGGGGTCCGACAGAGCGAGATCCACCGTCTCCGCCGGATTCTCCGTCGTCAGGTCCGAACACAGCGTGACGTCAAATGTTTTGCTGGTCTCGTTCGATCCAAAGTTTAGCGTCCCCGTCACGGGCACGTAATCGCTTCCGACCGTCGAACAGTCCGACCCCGCCGTTGCCGTTCCGCCCGGAACAGTCGCGTAATTAACCGAGCTCGAACCGGTCAAATTGGAACCTGTCCGCGTAACGTTTATGGTCGCTACCGAGCCTTCCGGCGAGCTGAACACAGCCGAGCTAAACTGAAGAGTCGCCGGGCTCGTGATCTGAGCGCATTGAGAAAATTCAGATGTGCTGATTCCCCCGCTTGTAGCTGTTGCCGTAAAAGATCCTGATCCGGCCGGAATAGTGCCGGGCGTAAACGAAAAAGACACATCGCCGTTCCCGTCGGTCGCTGCGGTGGTCTGCCGGCCAAGATATGACCGTCCCTCGCCAAAATTCGACGGGTCACACGACGTGTTCGCGTAAAAATCGATGGCGAACGTTTGCCCCGGCGTACTGTTGAGGGTGCCCGTGATCGTCGCTGAAGGACCGGTACCGGTGATATTTGTTATAACTGGAAAATTCTGGATGGGGTCACCGCCTGCGTTTCCATCCGGGTCGCCCGGGTCGTTGCTCGAAACGCCGGCGACATCGAGGTCGATGCCGAGCCCGCCATTATTGAAAATAGAGTTTCCCTCGTACGTGTTTCCGCCGCCGAATTCGTCGACGCGTATACCGGAGCCAACATTATTAGCGATGGTATTCCCTTCGCCAACCTGTGTCCCGCCAATAGAATTTCCGGCAGCCGTGGCGCTGATAAAAACGCCGCCTATATCGCCATTTCCGATCGGCGATATACCGTCCGCCCCAACACCGATCAGATTTCCCCTAACGGTATTTCCAGACGCGGATGGAGCCTGGATAAATACGCCGCGCCTCAAATTACCGGATATCACATTCCCCTCGCCCAGCCCCGCACCGCCTACAGTGTTGCCGGGGGAATCCGTAAGTTCGATTCCTGAATCGCGGTTGCCTATCGCGGCCGTGCCGGCAGCATTGGTGCCGACAAAATTGCCCTTTATAAATGTCGAACTGGGGGTTCCGCTGCCGTCTTTACGTATCGCGACACCGCAAAAAATACTCGAACCAAAATCCAGCCCATTGCCGGATATGACGTTCCCTAAGCCGGGCTGGCCGATCGTAGTATTTGTAACGCCGCCCTGCAGCACAATTCCCTGCCCGTCATTTGCGACGCGCGTAGTTCCGCCTGCATCCACGCCGATATAATTATTAATGATCGAATTGAACGAACTCGGCGTTGCCGTAAAACCACCTATCGCGATCCCGTTCGATTCATTACCGGAGATCACGTTCCGCTCCGGTGCTGTAAAGCCGCCGATCGTATTCGATGATCCAAAGATCTGAATTCCAGGACCCGGACTTCCGTCTACCGGACGCGCGGTTCCCGCGGCGTTCGTTCCGATATAGTTTCCCGACACCGTATTCCCGCTGGCCGAGAGCGATACCTGGGCCGCGTTGTTGCCCGCGATAACATTTCGAGCGGCGATCGTCGTCCCGCCAACGAGATTACCGTCTGCTGCGATCGTGACGCCCTGCGCCGTATTAAATCTTCGCGTGGTGCCGGTCGGATCGAGGCCGATAAAACTACCTGAGATGGTGTTGCCGGTGCCCGATGCGATCAATATATTTACGAAAGGAAACCGGTTAATGGCGAGCCCGCGGATACTGCAGTTGGACGCCTGTATCTCCAGCCCCTTTGCCGGAAAGACAAGATTCTCGCCGCTAAGTTCTATCAGCAGGACCGCGTCGTCTCCGACAGACAAACTATTTACGCTGGCACCGGGCTGCGAATACCCATCGATCGTCACGGGCGAAGTTATAACGGGAAGCACCGATGTCGGGGCTATTGTTTGAACGCCGCTGCCCGGAATGCTGAACGTGATGGTGTTTGCATCGGGAAACGAATTAGCTGCGATGATCGCATCCCGCAATGAGCAAAGCGCAGCCGTGCACGATCCGTCATCCGAATCGGCCGTCGTTGTCACGATCAAGGTCGCGGGCGGCAGTGCATCATTATCCGTGATGGAGACCGTTTCGACCGAGATCGGCCCTACGACCGCAGGTGTCGAAGGCGACGACAGCGAGGCGCTGAACGTTTCGCTCGATTCCACGGCGGCATCGTCGCAGATGGTCACGTCAAACGTCTTGCTCGGGTCGCCGCCCGCAAAACTGAACGAGCCGGAGTTCGCATTGTAGTCGCCCGTATCACATGGACCGTTGACCGCCGTTCCGTCCGTCGTTGCAAAGTTCACCGTGAATGAATTCTCAGTCGCACCGGTCCTGTTTATTGTAAACGTGACCGTTCCCGCGTTCTCGCCGGCCGTTACAGTCGCCGTCGAAAACTGAACCGTCGGAGCCGTGTCGTTCTCGTCTATCGAAATTGTCGCCTGGTTCGGAGTTCCTAACGCTGCGCCAACAGGAGAATTTAAAGCGGCAAGGAAATTTTCCTGACTCTCGAACAGGTTGTCGTCGCAGAGTGGAACATTGAATGACTTGCTCAATTCGCCGACGCCAAAGCTCACAGTGCCGGAAACGTCCTGGTAATCGTGCCCGCTAAATGCGCCGCACGTTCCCGCCGTCGCCGTCCCGGCCGAGGTCGCGTAGCCTGCCGAGACCGCGTTCTCGGTCGCACCCGTCCGCGATACCGTAACCGTCGCCTGCCCCGCGTTCTCGGCGACCGAAAATGTGGTGGCCGTGAGTTGAACGGAAGGCTGCGTGTCGTTGTCGATGATGTCCATCACCGCGGTCGATTGGGCCCCGATCGTCGCACCGCCCGTGGGATTCGCCAGCGAGAGGTTCACCGTCTCCGGTCCGCCCGGCTCAAACAGCGCGTCGTCGCATATTGGAACATTGAAACTCGCGGTAGTCTGCCCGTCCGCAAAATTCACCGTGAAAGGACTGCCTGAATTTATGTAATCGACCCCGGTCCCCGCCCCACAAACACCACCGCCCGCCGCCGTCCCATTCGCCAAACTCCCCTGCACCGAAACCGCTCCACTCGAACCCCCCGTCCTCTGCAAAGTAATACTGGCCAACCCCGCATTCTCCCCCGGAGAATAACTAGCATGATCCAAATCGACCGCCCCATTATTCGCAGCAATTACTCGTAAAAATAGTTCGTTGCCGATATTAACCAAGGAGGGTGTGCCGGACACGCCATCGCCATTAACAATCAAAGAAACCGGTGTGCCCGTAACTTTTCCCGTAGTTCCCTTGGCTATGAGTTTGTAATCACCAGGTGTTAGAGGAATATTTCCGTGCGAAATCGTAACCGTAACCGGGTCCCCGGACTGCAAGGCTAAGGTTCCGGCGCCCGAAACAGTCAACGGAGGTGTCGAACCGCTGAAGGCGGAAAATTCAATCGGGCTCGTTCCGCTAGTCGTAAGATTTTTCGTCCCGCTCAAGGTGATCGTTCCCGGCGAAGTCGAACCTATTCCTCGCAGTTTCTGTCCCGGTGCGAGCGTCAGCGATGCCAACGCCGTAGTCAGATCGAAAATCCCTCCGCTACCTATCTCAATTGCCGATGAATTGGCTATCGAACCTGAGCTCACGAGTGAGAGGTTTCCGCTCAAAATAGTCGTAGGACCTGTATAGGTATTGACGCCAGACAGGTTGAGCGCTCCAGTGGCCATCGAAGCCTTCGACACGGTCAGGCCTGCTCCAGGGGAACCGGAGATGACCCCTCCGAGCATATAAGATCCGTCTGCACCGATGGTAACAGTGCGTGTCGCCGTTCCGAGTGTCACGTTGTTACTAAACGTAATGTCTGCACCGCTTTGGGATATAGGAACATTTGTTGAAGATTCACCGAGTTGGAAATTGCCTCCCACTGTAATTCCGCCGGGATATTTGCCTGTGAAATCCCGGGTGGCGTTCACGGCTATCGTTCCTCCATTGATCGTAAGCCTGTTAACAGCTCCACCTCCCATGGCGCTTACTCCGCGGGCGACAATAGTTCCTGAATTTATTGTAAATCCGCCCTGATAGGTACCACCTGCGAGTGCGACGACCCCTGGGCCAGTAAAGTTATATCCGGCTGTAGCCGAAGACGTGAATGCCTGAGTCGAAAAATCCAACGTCTTGCCCGCCGAAACGTTTATCGGAACAACTCCATTTCCGACATTCGAGATCGTCCCGCTCACGCTCGTGATCGTAAAATTCTCCAGGGCGTTTATCGCGGCTAAAGTTATCGACCCACCAGTCCCCGTTCCATTGACTTTGGCGAAATTAACGTTGTTGCCGCTGACGAACGCGTCGATGAATGGGCCGGCACCTGTCGATGCCCATTTCGGATTCGTTAGAGGACTGCCGTCGCCCGCGAAGAATTGATCTGCCGTCAACAAAAGGTCCGCGCCGTTGCCGGTCGTTGCGGCCACATCTCCGGACTCTTTTGTTTCATGACGCCAGTTCGCGACTTTGATCGGCTTGATCCCTAAGGTTTCGAGGACGTCGTTCGACTGGGATAGGGTTGACGAGCACAGCACAACAATAGTTAGGAGAAGAAGTGCGAGGAAACGAAGTTTTTGCATACGTTG
>JBDTXM010000073.1:0-14729 GCA_040006215.1 Acidobacteriota bacterium | reverse complement strand
TCCAAAAAACGGGAAAGTGGGAATGAGCATTGACGAAACAAGACTGACCGCTGAGGTCAATTCAATCCGCGAACTGAATTTGTACCTGCTTTCGGGCTGGACGCTTATCTTAAGTTACGTAAAGCACGCGAACGACAGCCAGGCCCCGAAATTCGTGATCGCGTGGCAAAAGGATAGCGAACCGGAATGCCCCGAACTGTTGGATGAATGGGAATTGAACGAGATTGACCGGCAGCGGTATAGATGACTTTAGAATATAAGGAATATGCAGACACAACGAGTATTGGACGAATTTAAGAACGAACCGTTCACTGATTATTCGAAACCGGAGAACGCAGAGACGATGCGGGTCGCCATTGAGAAGGTTCGCGGAGAATTGGCGCGGGAATATCCTGTTTTGATAAATGGCGAACACGTAAGTCTCGAAATCAAATTTGAGAGCGTCAATCCGGCGAAAAAGACTGAGGTTGTAGGACGTTTTTCCGAGGTCGATACGGATCCTTCCCTTGTCGAAAAAGCTATCGACGCAGCGAGCAACGCGTTCAAGACATGGAGGAAAGTGCCGGCTGCAGAGCGTGCTGAATATCTGTTCAGGACCGCCGAAGTGATGCGAAAACGGAAACATGAGCTGTCGGCGTGGATGGTGTTCGAGGTAGCTAAAACATGGGCCGAGGCTGATGGCGATACCGCGGAGGCGATCGATTTTCTGGAATTCTACGGCCGCGAGATGCTGCGCTGGAGCGAAGACCAGCCGATCACCAGAGTTGCGGGCGAAAAGAATAGCTTGGAGTATATTCCGCTTGGTGTCGGAGCGGTTATTCCGCCCTGGAATTTCCCGCTTGCGATCATGGCCGGAATGACGATGGCCGCGGTTGTGACGGGCAACACGGTCGTTCTCAAGCCGTCGTCAGAGTCGCCGACGATCGCAGCAAAGTTTGTCGAAATATTGGAAGAGATAGGGCTCCCCGCGGGAGTCGTTAATTTTCTGACTGGAAGTGCCGCGACCGGTGAAGCCATGGTTACGCATGCCAAAACGCGGTTTATCTCATTCACGGGATCGAAAGGAGTTGGGCTCCACATTAATGAAGAAGCCGCTAAAACCCGCCGAGGCCAGATATGGATCAAACGCGTGATCGCTGAAATGGGCGGCAAGGACGCGATCGTTGTGGCGGATGACGCAGATATCGACTCCGCGGCAACAGGCGTGGTGCAGGCATCCTTCGGATACCAGGGGCAAAAATGTTCAGCGTGTTCACGGCTGATCGTCGATGAAAAGGTGCACGATGCATTGATGGAAAAGATCGTCGCTTTGACTAAAGAATTAAAGGTCGGCCAGCCGACGGAAGGCGATACGAATGTCGCGGCGGTTATCAATAAGCGCGCGTTCGATACGACGATCGACTACATTAAAAAGGGCGTCGACGAAGGCGGCAAGGTGCTAACCGGCGGAGGTGGTGACGATGCGAATGGTTATTTTATAGAGCCGACGATAATTGACGATGTGAAACCAGGAGCGACGATCGAGCAGGAAGAGATCTTCGCACCGGTTCTGGCAGTCATCAAGGCACGCAATTTCGATCATGCTTTGGAGATCGCAAATGATACTGAGTTTGGGTTGACGGGCGCATTGTACTCCGCGTCGCAGGAGCGGCTTGACCGCGCTCGCAGCGAATTTTTCGTCGGCAATCTATACTTAAATCGCAAATGTACGGGTGCCCTCGTCGGCGTTCATCCGTTCGGCGGTTTCAACATGAGCGGAACCGATTCCAAGGCGGGAGGCCGTGAGTATTTGCTTCAGTTCATGCAGGGCAAATCGATCTCGCAGAAGGTGTAGTCCACAAAAAATGAAAAACAGATCAAGGTGTTTAGTTCTGACCGCTATGACGGCAGTGTGCGTTTCATTATCGGTCGCACAAAAGCCCAAACCAAAAACCCCTTTGCCGTCAAAGGAAACTGCTTCGCCATCAAAGCCGATGCCGACTGTATATGCGGTTGTTAACGATGGCGGTGTTATTGAACCTATTGGCTACATGGAGAACGGCAAGTTGGCCGCAGGCGGCGATACCGAGGATAACTATAAACCTGGGCGGAAATTTACGCTTATCTTCGGTGGAGTACCGAACGGAAGCGTTACGATAAAAAATACCAACGTGGGAAAGGACTGCGGGGGACAGTCGGCGGATATATCGGTCGTCTCGCCGAAAGCGAAACTCAAGGGTTTTGTTATGGGACTTGCGACAGATATCGCTTCTACGGGAAAAGCTGCCGGACTCCGCAGAACGCCGACGGCCGGCGAGCGGTCCGAGATCGAAGTACTTGTTCGTGCCGAATACGCAAAGCATAAAGTCCCCGCGGCCGCATACAAGATACTTCATTTTCACAATCTCACAGCAGTTGATGTGGACAACGACGGTACACCGGAGCTGATCGGATCGTATTGGGTTTCGCCTAGGGCAAAGGAACGCGGCCTGCTGTTTTTTATTGCCGAGAAGGGTGAAAATGGTAAGTACTCGTTCAGCTACAAGGATTTTCAGAGCGTCACTCCCGACAAGGTGATGAGCGGAGATCTCAAAGACCTGGACGACGGTATCTACCAGACGCTGCTGCTCGATATCTTTGATGTTGACGGTGACGGAACGGCCGAGGTATTTACGATCGGAAAGGCATTCGAGGGCAATAACTATGCGGTCTTTAACCGCGCAGGCGGCAAATGGATCAAAACTCTGGAGGCGTATGATTATCGCTGCGGGTACTAACTAATTCGATCAATTTGAGATATTTTCAGGTGTTAAGTTCGCGAGAATTTAACACCGGTTCTTTTTAATGTTAACTATGAAAAACCGATCTCGTGAGCACGCCCTTGTTTTTCTTTTATCTTTCGTTATGGCCTCAATCGGTCAGACGCCTAAGCCTCCGTTTCCGGTCAAACGTTCAGAGAGTGCCGAAAGCTGGCAGCGTGACGGATGGAATGCCATTGACCGAGCAAAACAGATCCAGTATAAATACGGAAAAGCGAAAAACGTGATCTTGTTTATCGGCGACGGAATGGGCGTAAGCACCTTGACTGCTTCGCGTATTTTCGAAGGCCAGCGGCGCGGCGAGAGCGGCGAGGAGAATCGGCTAAGCTTTGAAGAGTTTCCTTTTACTGCGCTTTCGAAAACCTACAGTGCCAATCAGCAAACATCTGACTCGGCACCGACAATGAGTGCGATCATCACCGGGGTAAAGACGGACGAAGGCACGCTATCCGTCAATCAGAACATCACGCGCGGAAATTTTGGGACAGTAAAAGGGAACGAGACGAAAACGCTTCTGGAAATGGCTGAACAGGCGGGCAGATCGACGGGAGTTGTGACAACAACGCGCGTCACTCACGCAACCCCTGCCGCCTGCTTTTCACACACGGCTGACCGGGATTGGGAATCAGACAAAGACATTTACGACCGTCGCAAGGATGCATTTGATGCGAAATTTCCAGATATTGCCCGGCAGTTGATCGAGTTTCCGTATGGCGATGGATTAGAGGTTGCGATGGGAGGAGGACGGTCAAAATTCTTGCCTCGCGATACGGCGGATCCGGAATTCCCGAACCGGAAAGGTGAGAGACTCGACGGGCGGGACCTGACCAAAGAGTGGGTCGCAAAAAGTAAGGGTTCGGCGTTTATCTCGAACGCCAAACAGCTTGCGGCGGTCGATCCGAGGAAGACAAAGCATTTGCTCGGACTGTTCGATCCGTCACATCTGGATTTTGAATTGGACCGCGAAAATGGACGGCAGGATGAGCCTTCGCTTGTCGATATGACGACCAAGGCGATCGATATTTTATCTCAAAACAAGAATGGATTTTTCCTTATGGTCGAAGGCGGGCGCATCGATCAGGCTCACCATTTCGGGAACGCCTACCGTTCGCTTCGAGATACGGTCGAATTGTCGGACGCCGTGAGAGCGGCCAGGACGAGGGTCGATCTCAAGGACACGTTGATCATCGTTACCGCAGATCATAGTCATACATTAACGATCATGGGTTATCCGGCGCGCGGCAATAATATTCTCGGCCTGGTTCGGGAGGTTGGTGATAACGGCGAACTCGAGCCCGATTACAAGCGTGATAGGTTTGGCCATCCATATACGACGCTAAACTATGTAAGCGGCCGTGGGTATCAGGGCGAAACGAGCGATCAGCCTGAAGGGCCGAAGAAATATCCCGAGAATGGGAAGAGTATTAAATCGATCGCCAGAGGCAGAGCTGACCTTTCGACTGTCGATACGACCGATCCGAACTACTTGCAGGAGGCTTTGATCCCGCTGCTGGACGAGACGCACGGCGGCGAAGATGTGGCGATATTTGCCACGGGTGTAAATGCCTATCTCATTCACGGTTCGATGGAAGAGAACTGGATCTTTTACGTGATGGCGGACGCACTTAGGCTTGGAAGAAAGTGAAAATAGTATTCATGGGAACGCCGGCCGCCGCGGCGCCGAGTCTTGCTCGGCTTTTGAAGGACGGGCATGAGGTTGTCGCCGTTTATTCTCAGCCCGACAAGCCGTCCGGCCGCGGAAACAAGGTGTCATTCTCGCCGGTCAAGGAATTTGCGTTGGAGCGTGACCTGCCGGTCTTGCAGCCCGCAAAAATACGGACGCCCGAGGCGCTGGACGAGTTTAGGTCTCACTCAGCGGAGGTGGCGGTCGTTGTCGCGTACGGACGAATATTGCCCGGCACTTATCTAACGGCGTTTCCACAGGGTGTGATCAATGTCCATTTCTCTTTGCTCCCGAAATATCGGGGAGCCGCGCCAGTCAATTGGGCGATCGCGAATGGAGAAACAGAAACCGGCGTAACGACGATGCTCATGGACGAAGGATTGGACACGGGTGATGTTTACCTTCAGAAAAGGACGCTCATAGGTGAGGAAGAAAACTCGATCCAGTTAATGGATCGATTAGCACTCATAGGCGCGGATCTGCTTTCCGAAACTCTGGGAGATCTATCAACGATCGCGTCGGTCAAACAGGAGAGTGACGAGTCCTCTCTGGCTCCGATCATGAAGAAGGAAGACGGCGCTATCGACTGGCAAATGGCGTCTAAGGAGATCGCGAATCGAGTTCGAGGTTTTCAGCCATTCCCAACAGCTTATTCGAGGTATCAGGATAGGAAACTTACACTTTTTCGAGCGAGGGCCATTGAAAGCGAGAGCTCCGAAAGTCTCCCGGGTCGGGTTATCGAAGCGAAAGGTGATAACCTGATAGTTGCCTGCGGAAGCGGAACGGCTTTGCAGGTAGAGGAATTGCAGCTCGAAGGAAAGCGGCGAATGCCAACACGGGATTTTTTGAACGGCGTAAAACTTTTGGCGGGTGAGCGATTGGGGTAGCGCATGTCAGCAGTAAATAAATTTCAGATAATTGCATTCTACGAATTCAAAAATATGGACCCGCTGGGTGATCTGTTGGTTATTAAGGACAAATTAGCTGACCTGATGGCCGCACTGGACCTTCGGGGAACGATCATACTTTCGAGCGAAGGGTTTAATTCGACTCTAGGCGGCTCTCCGCAAGGATTGTCCGAGTTTGTTTCGCATGCAAATGAGGCCCTGCAAACATCAATAAAATTCAAATCTTCATTCCATGACGAACTTCCTTTCACGCGAATTAAGGTCAAGGTCAAGCCTGAGATCGTCACTTTAAAGCAACCGGTGGATATCGCAAAAGGCATCGGCACTCATGTTGATGCTGCCGAGTGGAACCGTTTGATCAGCGACCCCGACGTGGTCGTGCTGGACACGCGGAATGATTACGAATTCAGGAGCGGAACCTTTCCAAACGCAGTCAATCCGGGAACCGAGCAATTTAATGAACTGCCCGAGTTTATAGAGCAAAATCTTGACCCGAAGCGGCATAAAAAGGTAGCGATGTTTTGCACTGGCGGCATCCGCTGCGAGAAGTTTGCTCCGTACCTTAAGGAACAAGGATTCGAGACGGTATATCAGCTGGACGGCGGTATTCTTAAATATCTCGAAGACGTCGCTGCGCAAGAGTCGCTTTGGGAAGGCGAATGCTTTGTTTTTGATAACCGAGTGACGGTCGGCAGCGATCTGCGAAAGGGAAATTTATCTGATCTCTCGCAGGCTGATGCGTCATGAAGATCTCAGCGGCGCGCACCGCCGCTTTCGACGCGCTTTTACGGATCGATAGCGATGCCGCCTTCTCGTCAGTCATTCTTCCGTGGGTCGCGGAAAATCTCGAACAAAAAGACAGATCGCTTTGCTACGAGATCGTACTCGGTGTTCTGCGGCGTCAGATATATTTGGACGGGCTTATTGATCTGTCGGTTACAAAAGGCAAGCTCGATATCGAGGTCAGGCTGGCGCTTCGGATCGGTGTTTTTCAACTTCTGTTCCTCGACCGCGTTCCTGATTATTCGGTGCTGAACGAAAGCGTTGAGTTGGTCAAACGGGCGAAAAAGACTTCTGCGAAAGGATTGGTCAATGCGGTGCTCAGACGCCTTTCTTGCACTAAGCCCGACGTCGAATACGCCGACGAGATCGAGCGGATCTCGATCGAAACTTCACATCCCCGATGGCTGATCGAAAAGTGGGCCAGGGCGTTTGGTGCGTCAAGGGCCGAATCAATTGCGGCCGCGAATAATATACAGCCGAAAAACGAATTTCGATTGACCGCTCGATCGATGCGAAGCGGTTTGGAACCGAATTCTGCGTGGATCCCGAGTGATTCGGTTGACGGATGTTTTACCGCGGATAGGTTGGATGGCGAGTTGTTGGGATTGGTTCGGTCGGGTGATATCTATTTTCAGGATGAAGCTTCGCAGATGATGGCCTTGGCGGTACAGGTCTTTGCGGGCGAGAGGTTTCTTGATGTCTGCGCGGCTCCCGGCGGCAAGACGACATTGATAGCCTCACGTTCAGTCGTTGACTCGAAAATGATCGTTGCGGGCGATCTTCGTTGGCCAAGGGTCGAACTATTGCGCGGGAACTGCAAACGGCAGGCGGCGGCGGTCTCGGTTGTTCAATACGATGCTTGTGAAGACTTACCGTTCGCGGAGGACTCATTTGACGCGGTTCTGGTTGACGCCCCATGTTCGGGGACAGGCACCATCCGCCACAACCCCGAGATCAGATACACCGTAAAACCTGACGATTTCGACGAGTTATCAAACAAACAACTCGAAATATTGGCAAATGCATCAAAGATAGTGACATCGGGCGGACGGCTCTATTATTCTACCTGTTCACTCGAGCCGGAAGAGAATGAATCGGTGATTTCACGATTTCTGGCGGATGCAGGTCACTTCGAGCTCGTCCCTTCTGAAATTAGCAAAAGATTCGTTTCGCAGGTTGGCTTTTCGAGGACGTTTCCTGATCGGGATGAAATGGACGGATTCTTTCTTGCTGTGCTGCGAAGAAGCTGAATTCGTCTTGAATTTGAGTTATGCCAATTTCGCGGCGGCATGTTAAACTATCGATTGTTTTTGGGGGCCATTCTACTTGAGCATTGTTAAATCTGGCATGTCAGCTTTGGGACGGTTGTTGATCCTCGCGGGTCTGGCTGTTGCGTTCCTGTTCGGAATGGTCGGCGTTGTTTACATGTCACTGCAGGGAAAGGAAGTTAAGGTCCCTGAGATAACCGGTAAGAGCTTTAGTGACAGCGAACGCGAACTTACGGCTCTCGGACTAAAGATACATCGGCGGGCCGATCGGGCCAGCAGCGAGCAGCCGAACACGATTCTCGAGCAGCTTCCGCGGCCCGGAGAAACTGTCAAGACAGGTCAGTTGATCTACGTGGTGACGGCTAAACCTGGATCGGAAGGCGACGTGACCCCACCGGCGATCAAGAAGGGTGGTGACGAAGATGACTCGGATAAGATCGAGGAGATGATCACCGACAAGCCGAAGAAGAAGACAAACACCAATAGTAATAAGAAGAAATCTGATACGACGCGAGATGTGAACGGTAGTACTTCGAATTCGATCACGGATTCTAATACGGCACCGCCTGATTCGAATACGAAACCGGCTAACAACACCGGCGTTGATAAAGCAAATAAGAGTCCGGGAACGCCGGGTAAGCCCGATAAACCCGCGGCGAATAAGTCGGCGGCCATTAAACCGACAAGCGGCGAAACGCGACCGCGCACGACCGTAAAACCGCAGTAACGGTGCAACGGTACGCGGTTTTGGGGCAACAAAGCACAAGATCCACTAAGAATGTTTGAAATCGCACCTTCGATTCTCTCGGCAAACTTTATGAGGTTGGCGGACGAGATAGCGGCGGTCAGGTCCGGCGGGGCACACATACTGCATGTTGACGTGATGGATGGACACTTCGTTCCAAACATTACAATAGGCTTGCCCGTGGTCAAATCGATCAGAAAGGCGACGGACCTCACGATCGACACACATTTAATGATCTCGGAGCCGGGACGCTACGCTGTCGAATTTGTCGAAGCCGGGGCAGACATGGTTTCCGTTCATGTCGAGGCCGACCATCATTTACAGCGGACCTTGGTGGCCATCCGAGACGCGGGAGCAAAGGCTGGAGTAGCGATCAATCCGGCGACGCCGCTGGTATTTCTCGAAGAGGCACTGCCTTACGCGGATTTTGTTTTGCTAATGTCCGTTAATCCTGGCTATGGCGGACAAAAATTTATTTCGACCTCGATGGATAAACTTCGGCGGCTTAAGCAGATGATCGGGGCTCGCGGTCTAAGCACCAAGATCGAGATCGACGGCGGCATTGACCTGTCGAACATAGCGGAGATCGTAGGTGCCGGCGCGGACATTGTTGTAGCTGGTTCAGCGGTTTATGGCGGCGGAACGCCGACCGAATCGGTAAAGGAATTGATCGAAAGTGGGACAGTCTGGGTCTAGATCGTTGCTTTCGGAGTAACAAAAAGTTTTTCATTATGGCTTTAAAGAATTTACTCTTATTTTTCCTCCTTGTGGGTATTGGAAGCTCAGTCGCATTTGGCCAGAGTAAGCCTGGTGACGGGTCACCGGCCCAGCGTCTCGACGTTTTGCGGTCACGGCTTGAAGGTATGCGTCGCTCTGTAAACGGTGCTGCATCGGCTCTCAAGATCGAGAACAAGGATGACAAGAATAAGAAGGACGATAAGGAAAAGCTGGACACGCCGCTAGGTCGCCTGACGGGCCTTGAAAAAGAAATATCGAGCCTTATTTCCGAGGTCAACAACATCCACGGAAAGGTGGATCGAGGTGAAAAGTACGAGGCTGCCGATATCGCTCAGCTTGAATCAGGTGTTGCGGATCTCCAGTCCCGCACGGATGCTGTCCTTGTCGATACTGCCGGTGCCCGTGCAAACCCGGAGTCAAATGTCGGAAAATCGCGAGATATTAAAAAGAAGAAAAAGTTTCTCGGTATATTCGGCGGAGGGGGAAATGACGAATTTGACGAGCTGATCGGAAGCGTCACGCCGGGCCGCGATCGGGAATTATTCATCGTTGCCGCGCGTGAGGTTCGCAAAAAGAATTTTGATGTCGGCCGGCTTCTTTTCCAGACGATCATTACGACGTATCCGGATTCGCCCTATCTGCCGATGGCGAAATTGGCCGTCGCTGATTCGTTTTTTCTCGAAGGCGGAACAAGTTCGCTCATCCAGGCTATCGGTGCATATCAGGACTGGCTGACGTTTTTCCCAACTCACCCTCTGGCGGACAGAGTCGTGCTCAAGGTCGCCGAATCCGAAATGCGGCAGATCGGGCTGCCGGACCGCGATGCGACGCATGCGAAAAAGGCCGAGCAGAAACTGAAGGCGCTGCTTCAACAGTATCCAAATTCCGTGTTAAAAAAGGAAGCTAGTGAGAGGCTGACGCAAGTTCAGGACAATCTTGGGCTTCATAATCTGCTGATCGCCGATTATTACTACACCCAAGCGGTCGAGCTTAAAAAATCGGGCCTGAAAGGTGCTCAGTCCCGATACGTCGAGATCATGGACAAGTATCCGAATTTCTGCTTTATGGATGAAGCCATGTTCAAGGTTGCCGTGACCTACCAGGTCGAGGAAGAGACGGATCAAGCGGCTCGGTATTTCCAGAAGCTAATTGCGCAATATCCAAACAGCGCATATGTCGATAAGGCGAAGGAGCAGCTTGGTTTGATCGGAGCCACGGTTCCGGCGGCGGATCCAACTCGTACCGCGATCGAACCTTGTGCTGAGCCGTCGTTCTTCCAGAATTTCAAAAACCAGCTTTTTGGCATCTATCCGATGACGATCGATAAGGACGGCGTTTTGATGACCAAGGACTTCGACAAGAGCAAGTTCGAGCTGATCGATCAGATCATCGACAACGGCGGGGATATCCAGCAAAACCAGATACCTCAGTCGCTGACGACCGTCATCTCTCAGCGTCAGCCGGCAGCGGCAAATCCAGATGTTCCCAAAACCCCGCCGCAGAAATAGACGGCATTAGGCCTTTTGCATAAATTCAGCGGGTGAGCCGAAAACAGGCTTCCGCTGAATTTTTTTATAGGAAAATATTTAGAAGATGAGATCGATCCGACGATATTCCGCCGTGCTGATCCTTGCGCTTGTAAGCATTTGTTCAACTGCGGGAGGTGCGCAAGAACCGACCCCGACACCAGCCGAGGTCGCGCCTGAGCAGAAAGAACAGGCCTACACAAAGCTCATGGAGGGGCAGCGATTGCTATGGAAGACAACGCGTACCCGTTCAGGTTCTGCAAACAATGCGATAAATGCCAGGGCCGCGTTTCGAAGAGCGGTGGAACTGGATCCCGATCTTGCCGAGGCATATACGGCGATGGCCGAGATCGCTTTGAGCCTTCCGCCGGGCGATGTCGAGAATGCGATTCTGCTGGCGACGCTGGCTGTAAAGATCGATCACGACAATTTTGGGTCTCACCGGATCTTGGCGCGGTTATTTACCTTCAAAAGCCGCTTTAACTCAGGTTCCCTCGACCCTGCCTTCGCAGACAAGGCGATCGCCGAATGGAAGCAGGTTTCGCGGCTCGACCCTCGTAATGCCGAGGCGTGGGCGTTTTTGAGCGAGTATTATTCGCAAGCAGGCAGAGCTAGCGATCAAATCGATGCTTTGCGGAAATGGATTGCCTCGGCCACGCCGGTCGAGATGCAGTTTTACCGCCAGGCGATGGGCGGCCGCGGTGATCTCTCGCCTGAAACGGCATCGATCAAATTAGGTACCGCTCTTATCTCCGCGGGAAAAGCTGACGAAGCTGTTGAAGTACTTAGTGCTGTTGTCTCCGACAGCCCCGATAATGCCGAAGCAGTCGACCTACTTCGCGAAGCTTTGGAAACCGCAGGTCCAAAAGCCGTTTCAATCGCGCTTGTGTCTATCGAGCAAGCGGTCTATGCAGACCCCGCAAATAGCGCTCTTGTTGGATTGCTGTCACAGGCCCATTTGCGCGCGGGCCATCCCGATCAGGCGGTACGCGTCCTGCGCGAGGCAGCCGAGCACAGCGAAAAAACCGACAAAGGCATCGCGTCACAGTTCCAGATGCAGGTTGGCGACGTTTACGCTTCCACCGATAAGGTCAGTGAGGCTATTGCCGCTTACGAAAAGGCCTTGTCCAAGCGTGGGATAAAGGAGAATCAAGCGGTCGCGGACGCCGATCGGGAATTTGTGATACAGGTTTTTGAGAAAATGATCAAAACCTACAAAAGTGCAAATCGTTTGGCCGATGCGCGTGTAGCGATCGAACGTGCAAGAAAGCTCCTCGGGAAGGATGACCTGTTCGCAGACAGGCAAACGATCGATTTTTACCGCGAAACTGGCCGGCGGACGGATGCTCTAGCGATCGTCCGGACGATTCGTGCAAAGCGGCCTGGCGATTACGGGCTGCTGCGTCTCGAGGCTTCGGTATTGACCGAAGCCGGTCAGGTCGACGACGGCGTCGCTCTGATTAACGCTCTTATAGCTAAGCCTCCGGCTAACGTTCTCAGACCGTTGATCGGCAATAACCTGAAGGCGCCCACGGCAAATTACGACGATTTTACCAACTGGCTTTTCATTTCGCACTTGTACGCGGCAGCGGGCCGAGAAAATGAGGCGACAAATGCGGCCAATCAGGCCTTCTCTGTTGCCGGAAGCGACGAGCGGCGCCAATTGGCGAAAATGTCATTGGCCAGCGTTCAGCAGATGGCCAAGGACTACGCTGGTGCCGAGGCGACGCTCAGGGCGATCCTCAAACAGACGCCCGGAAATCCTATTGCTCTCAATAATTTGGGATACTTCCTACTTGAAAGGAATGAGCGGACGACGGAGGCGCTTGATCTCATCCGGAAGGCACTCAAGGTCGATCCGACGAATCCGTCGTATCTGGACAGTCTGGGCTGGGCCCATTTTATGTTGGGAAATTTTGTGGAAGCTGAAAAAAATTTACGGTCTGCCGCGAGGATGGATCCGTCGTCGGTAACTATTCATGAACATCTCGGTGACGTGTATGGAAAAGAAGGCCAAAGCGATAAGGCACGATCGTCTTGGCAGCGCGCTTTGACACTAGCTATAACTTCTGATGACGTAAGCAGACTGAGATCAAAACTTAAGAAATAGAAAAGCGGCCCAAAGGCCGCTTTGTTAGTTGTAAGCATTACTTCTCCGGCGAAGGCGAAGCCTGAGGCTCGGGTTCCGAGCGTTTCTTGAGTTTTGGCGGGCCTTCGGATGAGCTCGATCCACCGTCGGCATCGCCGGTATCGGTAGCGTCGGGCTGCCGTTTCTTCAAGGTCGGCCGTGAATTGTCGGTATCATCGATATCGGCGGTGACGCCGGCTTTCGCATTCGTTATCCTCATCAGATGAGCCTTTACCCGCTGAAACTCCGAGGTGTTAATGATGTACTCTTCCTTTTCGGGGAATCGGGCGACCAGGGCCAGGCTCGTATCGTGACGTTCGGCTGACGGAGGATGAGTAGAGAATAGTTTTTCGATCGTGCCCGGTTTTTTCTTATTCTTAGCGGCCAATTTTTCGAACATCGTCGCAAGGGCCGTCGGATCGTAACCGGATGCGTACAAGTATTGAACTCCAAGCGAGTCCGCTTCTTCCTCGGCCCCGCGGGTGAATTTTAAACCGGCGAGCTGCCCAAGGATGCCGCCGCCGTTATAAGCGACCTGGCTAAGGATAGGCCCGCCAAAGATAACTGCCGCGAGCGTCGCGTAGTTGAAAAGGGTGCCTTTTCCCTGGTTTTCCATTGCGTGACGTGCCGCCACATGGCCGATCTCGTGTGCCATTACGCCGGCCAACTCAGCCTCACTGTCGGCCGCGAGGATCAAACCTTTATTGACGAAAAAGAAGCCGCCTGGAAGCGCGAAAGCGTTTACTTCGTCACTGTCGATCACTTTGATCGTAAACGGGACCTTAGCATCCGAGTGCAGGACGATGTTCTGCCCTACCCGGTTAATGTACTCGGTAACGACCGGGTCATCGACCATTTTCGCCTGCTGTTCGACCTCCGCCGCCAACTGCCGCCCGATCTGCATCTCCTTTTCCTTGGAGCCGCCCAGCCAGCCAAAGAATTTGTCCGACCCCCCGTTAATGTTTCGTTTACCTATCTGTGCCGGATCTTCCTTGACCGAAAGGGCTTTAGAATTCCCGGTTCCGGTCGGTGTCTGGGCCGGGGTTGGAGTCGCATCGTCGGCAGCTCTACCTTTCTTTTCCTTGACCTTTTTTCCATTGTCGGTAGACGAGGACGTGCCGGACTGTTGGGCCGCAGTTCTCAACGGGATCAGAGCTACTGCCGCAAACAACATGCTCAGAACCAGTAAATAAGAAATCGGCTTCCTAAACCAAACTTCATCCATAAACGCCTCCAAACTACCGATAAAACTTATCGTCACAGTGTATATCCAAATTGACGAACTAATCAACGAGAATAGGATGCTTCGTAACCAAATTTAGTTGCGAATTGGGCCCGAAAATTGTTTACCGACATCGAGATCTGCCCGCCATTAAAAAAAGTGATTCTTTTTAGAGCCCAAAATTGTTAAAATATATCGGCGGATGTCTGCCCGGATTGCTCGGCGGTGTTCGTTCCCGCCGACCGGGTGTGGATTCCCGTAGTTGGTCTCGCTCGGACCCTTTCAGTTTGCGATGCAAAACATTCAGGACAAAGTAAAAGACATTGTCGACGTTCGCGCTTTCCTGCGTCTCATCGACTTTCAGGCCGACCCCGCCCGCACGTTGGGCCGCTATCATTTTACAGATTTTACGTCCGATCTGATGGCGAAATGGCTCGACCGTATTGCCAACCTTCAGGGCCAGCAGGGACCCGCGTTCGCTCTCGCAGGTTACAGAGGTGTCGGCAAGAGCCATTTTTTAGGAGCCCTTAGCGCGATCGTGTCGCAGCCTGAGCTTCGCTCACGGGTCACGGATGCACATGTTCTAGCAAGCGCCCAGCGTCTTCGGCGGCGACATTATCCGATCGCTCACGTTCGCCGTGGTACGCGAGAGACACTGTTCGATGAGCTCAAGGATGCGGTAGGCTCTGTCCTGGAGATCGAGCCGAAGGACCTAGGCGATGACCTCGCAGGCATTCTGCAGCTCGCCTCTGAGCGTTCTGCTGACGTCCCGTTCATCCTGATCATCGACACGGCCTACGAGCGCGAAGGCCGCGTATCGCGCGACGATGGAGCCTTTCTAAGTGAGATCGCCGAAACGGCGGCGGGAAGCAACGTATTTCTGGGAATTGCCCTCGATGACGATATTGCGGGTGCCGACGGCATTAATT
>JBDTXM010000072.1:0-14848 GCA_040006215.1 Acidobacteriota bacterium | reverse complement strand
ACAAGGCTTTCGACAACGTTCTATCCTTTGGCTTGTCACGCGTACCGTTTATGAATAGATTCCTCGGCTGGCTCGATCTGATGGTCCAGCCGCCCCAAGACAGTTTTGCCGCCAGATGGCTCGAGCGAGTGGCCTTCCTGTTTCTATTCCTGATGTTCGCGGCGGCGCCCAATTCGATCGCCGCCACGCAGATCGCATGGATGACGGGAATGGTCATCTGGCTCGTGCGTCTGCTATTCAAGCCGAGCGTCAAATTCCGATTTTCATGGATCGACGTCGCTCTCGTGGGACTGTTCGTTTGGTCGGTGATCAGCGGAATTTTTTCTTATGATCCGCCGACGTCGCTCAACCGTCTTCGTGTCGTCGCTCTTTTCCTGATCTTCTATTTCGTTTTCTACAACATTCGAAATCTGCGTGCGGCATATTTTCTTGCGTCGATTCTCATCTTATCGTGCATGGTCAATGTCGCGTGGACGCCATTCCAGCGATGGATCGGCCGCGGCGTCGAGATACACGGCCTTCGTCCTGACGGGCCACTCGCTAAGGCAGGTTTGATCGATGGCGACACGCTCGATCGCGCGAACGGCAAGATCCTGAAAACGCCAGACGACGCTCTCGCCGAATTGTCAAAACACGAAATAACCCCGCTCGAATTTTACCGCGGTGATTTTGAAACGGATTCCAGGGTGCGGCAGGCGGATCTGGGCTCGGGGACAACCTCCGAGGAGCGGCTGGGATTTGAGTCATGGAGAACCGGCCGGATAATTCGTGCGAGCGGTTTTTTTCGCCACTACGTCACCTATGCGGAATCGCTGCAATTATTGGCATCGCTAGTTTTCGGTCTTTTTGTCGCTGCGTTTTCGCGCAAATATTTTACCTGGAATAGCGAGGCCGACATCTCCATCGCCGGATCGAAATTCCCCGCGTGGATCGTCTTTCTTGCCGCGTTCGCGTGCATGGGAGCGGTTTTGTTTCTAACTATCACGCGTGCGTCTCAGGCTGCGCTGATGATCTCGGCGTTCGCGATCCTCCTAGTTAGCCGCAATCGCAAACTGGCCCTTGCGGCGATCGCGGTCGCGATTCCTGTCGCGATCGGCGGTTTGATCTATCTGCAGCTTCAGCGCCACGTCGGATTTTTCGACGCGCAGGACGGATCTACACGATATCGCCAGGTGATGTGGGCCGATGGCGTCCGGTTGTGGCTGACCAGCCCGCGAAATTTTTTCCTTGGCATCGGCATGGATTCGATCAAGGCTCACTGGCAGGAATGGAACATGTTCGACGGCGGCCGCCTTCCCGTCAGCCATTTTCATTCCAATCCGATACAACTGCTAGTCGAACGCGGCCTGCCGGCATTGCTTCTATGGATCAGTGCGATGTTTTTCTATTTCAAGACTCTCGTCCGCGGGATCCGGAGCCAACTATCCGAGAAGGGCGACTGGCGGACTCTTGGCATCATACTCGGCTGTTTCGGCGGAGCGATCGGTTTTCTGGTTAGCGGCTTTACACAGTACAACCTCGGCGATTCCGTCGTCGCGATGCTCTTTTTTCTGCTGATGGGTTTGGGCATGCGTACCGCCGTTCTCGCCTTATCTGCCGATCTGGCCCCTATGTCCGCCGAGGACCCAACTTGATGCCTTCGAACTTATCTTAACTTTGCGTCTCTGCGACTTTGCGGGAAATAAAATCGGAAAGTCGGATGATTCTGAACTTTCAGCGCCGCATACCGTATTAGTTAAACTTGTTCACGGAGAAAAACATGAGCCCAAAACCTTCACGCATCATCCTGTCTATCCTTTTGCTTCTTTCCCTATTTAATGCCGCTGCTCTGCCTATGTTTGCGCAGACGGCGAGTGCCACCGCATACATCGTCGACCAGCCAAAGGCGCTGGCGGCCATTGAGGAAAGGCTTGAGGCTCGGCGGAAAGAGCTGGGTATTCCCGGCGTTTCGCTCGTGATCGTCAAAGACGACAAGGTGATCTACGCGAAAGGCCTGGGCTACAAGGATTTCGAAAAGAAAATTCCCGTGACGCCGGACACGCAGTTCGCTATCGGTTCGGCGACCAAGGCTTTTACGGCCCTTACCGTGCTGATGTCGCAGGACGAGGGCAAGCTGTCGATCGACGATAGCCCCAAAAAATATCTGCCGTATTTTCGGATGTACGATCCCGACACCGACAAAAACATCACGATCCGCGATCTGATGTGTCACTCGTCGGGGCTCAATCGAACGGACCTCGCCATGATCACCGGCAAATTAAATCGGGCCGAGCTGATCGAGGTGGCCGCGCAGGCCAAACCCACGGCTAAGCTCCGTGAAAAATTCCAGTATCAGAACATTATGTTCACCGCCGCGGGCGAGATCGCGGCCACCGTTCAAAAACAGCCGTACCAGAAACTTGTCGCGGATCGCATCTTCAAACCGCTCGGCATGACAAACAGCACGATCTCGCTGAACGACATGCAGAAAGCTCGCGATTACTCGTTCGGCTACAGCTACAATTTCGATACGAAAGAGACTGAGAAACTGCCTTTTCGCGATATCGACCAAGTCGCTCCTGCCGGTTCGATCAATTCGACGGCGAATGACATGTCGCGCTGGCTGCGTTTTGTTCTCAACGGCGGAACGGTCGGCGATAAGCGCCTCGTTTCCGAGAAAGCTTATGACGAATGGCTCAAGCCGCAGATGAAGATCGCCGGCAAGGCGGCGTACGGTTTCGGCTGGTTTCTCCAGGATTGGCACGGACTCAAGGTCGTGCAGCATGGCGGCAACATCGACGGATTTAATTCGATGGTCGCGATGATACCCGAGAAAAAGATCGGTTTTGTCTTGTTGACCAATGTAACCTCTTCGTCGCTCGGCACCGAAATGATGGACTCCGTCTGGCAAAACCTCCTGGAACCGAAGGCGGACGAGAATATCAAACTGCCCGTCGTAACTATGGAAAAGATGGTCGGCAAGTATCATCTCGATGCGGCGAACATCGACGTCGAGGTCAAGATCGTCGGCGATGATCTCGTCATGTACGTCCCCGGCCAACCGGCTTACAAGCTCGAGCGGACCGCTCCGCGTACCTTCAAGCCGGCAGGCGCGCCCGATGGTTTCGGCGTTAAATTTACGCCTGCGACCGGCAATGCAACTGAGCTGGTTCTGACGCAGCCGGACAGGACCAGTACATTAAAACGTGTCGGTCTGGACACCACCGTGACCACGCCGCCCGTTAGCTCATCGGCCGCTAAAGAATTGATCGGGAGATACACGGGCCCGGGCGGCGGCTCGATCGAGATCAAGGAATCCGATAGCAAGGTAACATTCAACATCCCCGGACAGCAGCCGTATGAGCTCGCCAGTAAGGGGAAAGACACGTTTGCTATGGCACCGCTGCCGGAATCCTACTGGCTCAGCGCAAAACGGGATGCTGCCGGCAAGGTTAGCAGCGTCGTCGTGACCCAGCCTGAGGGCCAGTTCGAATTCAAGACTGCGGCGGCCGTCGAAATGCCAAAGATAACCGTCGACGAGATCATGCAGAAAAATACCGACGCTGTCGGGGGCGAGGCCGCTTGGCGCAAGATAACGACCCGCACCGTCGAATCCGACATCGATCTCGAGAACCAGGGCGTGAAAGGCACGTCCATCTCATACTCAAAAGCGCCCAACAAAAGCGCTTCCGAAACCGTGCTCACCGCTCTCGGCAAAACTATCGCAAAAGGTTGGGAGTTTTTCGACGGCACCGGCGGCCAGGAAGCCTACACGTTTGCTCCCGCGGAAAAATATGCCGGCAACCGGCTAGAGGACGCTCGTATCAGCGCCGATTTTTATTCGCAGCTCGACTGGAAAACCAATTTCAAAAAGGCCGAATTTCAGGGAATGGGAAAGGTCGCGGGCGAGGATGCATACATCGTCGCCTTCGAACCCGAAAAAGGCACGGCGTTCAAGGAATATTATTCCACCGCTACCTTCCTGCTCCTCAAACGCGAAGGCTTTATCCCGTCCAGCACCAGCCCGCAGCAGCTCCCCTACACCATCATCTTCTCCGACTACCGCGAGATCGACGGCATCAAGCTACCCTATAAAACCGTCAACTACTCCATCTCCAACGGCAACATCGTCAGTACCATCCGCTCCGTCAAACACAACGTGCCCATGGAGGACAAATTCTTCGTCCCGCGCAAGATGCAGTAGCTCGGATCAATAACTGTTTATCTGTGTAACTTACAGGTAAACCAAACAACGTAAATGTAAATGTCTAGTCCCGTTGCACTCGGTCAGCAATAAACAATGGAGAAATGATGACTAAGCAATTACTTACTGTCGTACTCGTTCTTACTTGCATATTTCCATCCGCGGTCGCGGCGCAGATGGTTACCAGAAAAAATTCCGCGGCCATGCGCGCGGCACAGGAAATTACCGCTAAGCAGATGAGCGATTACCTGCATTTCATCGCGTCCGACGAAATGGAGGGCCGCGACACGCCCTCACGCGGCCTCGATACGACCGCAAAATTTATTGGTATGAACCTTTCCCGATGGGGGTTCAAACCCGCGGGTGACGACGGAACTTTCTATCAGAAAATTGGGCTTCAAACGCACCGGACCGATCCGTGGAAAACCTCACTCGAGATCGGTGGAAAAAAACTCGAATACGGCGTCGATTTTTTTTCAGATCCTAACGCCGCCGCTGAAGTTGCCGCTTCACCGCTCGTTTTTGCCGGTACCGGATGGCTGCTCAGATCGCGAGGCGTCGATCCGCTCAAGGATCTCGATGTCAAAGGCAAAACTCTCGTCGTTTACCGCAACGGTTTTCCTCCCGGCTACGCCGAAGACCGCGATGCCGGCAAGTTGGGAAAATACGGCACCGATTGGATGGATGCCGTCGCATACGCTATGCAGAAAGGCGCCGTCGGACTCATCCGGATCGCGACGCCGGACATGGACGCAAACTTCGCCGCCGAGCGAGCAAATCGGGAAAATGCCGACGCAACTGTCGACCGCTTTCCCGCGAGCGATGACCACAGCATCCCAACGCTGATGATCTCGCGAAAGGCGGCTGAAAATTTACTTGCTGGCGAAGGCAAGACCGTTGACGAGATCACAAGTGGCGGTGTCGCCAGTTTTCCGCTTTCCAAAACCGCAAAATACTCGGTGGCGGTAAAAAATGATAAAGCCACCACCCAAAACGTTGTCGCCATTTGGGAAGGCTCCGATCCCGTCCTGAAAAATGAGATGGTCGCCATCGGAGCGCATTACGATCATCTGGGCACCGGCACTGATTGCGGATCGAATAACGGAGCCGACCGTATCTGCAACGGCGCCGACGATGACGGCTCAGGCACCACCGGCGTGCTCGCTATCGCCGAAGCATTAGCCAAGTCGAAAGTGCGTCCCAAACGCTCTACTTTATTCGTCTGGCATTGCGGCGAAGAAAAAGGCCTCTGGGGCAGCCAGTATTTCACCACCTTTCCCACCGTTGATCTGAAAAATGTGATCGCCCAGCTCAACATCGATATGATCGGCCGCAGTAAAAAGTCGGGCGACACCGATCCGAAAAACAAAGATCTAAGCGGAGAAGATGCGATCTACATCGTCGGCTCCGAAAAGATGAGCTCGCAGCTCGGCAAAACCGTCGCCGACGTAAACAACGCCTATCTCAAACTGAACTACGATAAGCGCTACGATGACCCTAAGGACCCTAACCGCATCTTTTTCCGCTCCGATCATTTCAACTACGCAAGAAAGCTGATCCCTATCACCTTCTGGTACGACGGCGAACACGTCGATTACCACCAGGCCGGCGACGAACCCGACCGCATCGATTACAACAAAATGGAGAAAGTTGCCCGCACGATCTTTCTCACCATGTGGGAACTATCCGATACAAAAGATCGCCCAAAGATCGATCAACCTCTCCCGTCCTCAATAACCGGCATCCCCGCAAAATAGCCGGAGCGTGAGAAAAGGCCGCGGTGATCGCCCCGCGGCCCTAAGTAGCGGCTTGCCGCCAAGATGAGCGGAAGGGCTTGCCCTTCCGAACAATTTCAAAGTTCTCTCCCATTTCTACGACATCCGAACGTGCTGCAGATACCCGAGTGCGAACACGTTCATAATGCCTACCGCCGCCGAGACAAACCACACCTTTACCCGGCGGTCGTCCTTGTCACCGTTTGCAAACGACGACATCACGCCGCCTTCGATCGGCGGCTCCGTGCGAAACGTGTTTTTTCGTGAGATAGCGATCAAAGAATGCGCGATCTTAAAACCCAAAACAAACGGCACGCCCACGGCCAGCAGGATCGTCTCTTGCGCCAGCAGCTCGATCTTCCACACCAACTGCGGCGCGACTACGATTGCCGATACCAGCACAGCCTCGGCGATCCCGTAGAAAAACAGCGCGCGTTGTGCCGCGTACGGCCGATCGGATGTCTCCAGCATTGCCGAAAACCGCGCCGCCTTCTCCTGCCCCTCTACGTCCCGGTCCTCGTTCCCATACAAACCGTTCCTGATCCTATCCCGTAATGCCATAACCTTTCTCGATCACCCTCGACATAAAAATAAGGCATTCCCCGACGAAATATTTCACCTCCCGGCGCACTAAAGTGATTCAAGTAGAGGTTCCTCACGGCGAGTATAAAATCCTATTGACACGAGTAAATCGCCTGTGGTATTAAAATATAGTTCCCAAGTCGTCCTCGACGCCCACAAAATCGTCGAATTAGAAAGTAAGTAGATAGGTAATATTTCCGTTTAGGAGTTGCTGGCTATGAGATCCCACGTCTCGTCCTTACTGCTTTTGTTAATTGTGGCCGTGTGGATACCCTCCTGTACCAAGGAAGCGGGCAGACTTAACGGCAACGGGCCTGACGACAAATCTCAATCAGATCAAAATAATTATTACGCGCTTGTGCACCAAGCGAATGACTCTAGAGAGATCGACGACCTCGACAAATTTTTCTCTATTGAGCAGACCACTTCATTTGATGGCGCCAATATCAAGGATATAGGAAGGTTAAAAAGCGGCACTCAAGGCGGTTTTTATCTGGCTGACCCTGAATCGAAGTTCGTTATGAATTTCGACAAGACGGGTAAGTTGATATCCAGAATTGGTTCGGAAGGCGATGGTCCCGGACAATTCCAATTTCCAAGCGGAATAGCTGAAAGAGACGATGCTGAAATTGCTGTGTCCGACTTTAAAAGCCACCGCGTTAATGTGTTTTCGGATAAAGGAGATTTCCTGTCGTCCTTTATATATTCGCCCCAGAATTTCTCGGCCCAGAATCTGATTTTTAACACCGAAAATAAATCGTACTATCTATTTGGAAATCGTTGGGCAGAGAACGAGAAAGGTGAAATAACCGGCGCAAAGCTCGTTCATAAATATAGCGACCGGGGCGAATTTGTTGGCTCTTTTCTTGATTTCCCAGACAATTTCAAAGACTTAAACCTATATAACTACTCACTTCCATCTGTCGACTCCGTAAGCGGCACGGTCTATATTGCGATGCCATTTGAATACGCAGTTTACCAGCTTGGTTCCGACGACAAACTGGATGAAATTATTAAAGCGGGAAATGGTAGTTTTAGATCTCCTTCAACAAAGCTGGATCTAAGCAAAACACGCCCGGATGCGGCTCGCACATTCGTTCAGGGTTGGTTGACTACATGGACCCCGATTGTCGGCTTAGCGGTCGTTGGTAACAGGCTTTTTTTACAATATCAAACCTTCAATCCGCAGCGATATACGGTCGATGTTTGGTCGTTATCGTCGCGACACGTCGAATCTACGTTTAAGACGAACTGTCGAATTTTGGACCGAAGTGGAAACTCCGTTTATTTTTTGCGGAACGTCGAATCGGCTGGTGAGAGAACTTATGAGGTAGTGCGTGCCGAACCGAAATAAACGATCGATTCAAACATATAGTAAATTGCTCATCTTGCTGATGGCCATTTTCTTTGTATGCGGCTGCCACAAGTCAGGCAATCTGGTCAAATTTGAATCGATTGACGGCAGTGCGGGGAATATCGATATTAACGCCCTTAAAAATACGCCGTTCCTCAACGTTAAAACCGGATTGACCGAAACCATAGATTCTGCCGAATCCAGGTTTGTTTTGATCGTTCTTCTAAAAGCTGCTGATTGTCCACGATGCCTTAAAGAAACAGAGGAGTGGAACAAGTTATCTCGGGAATATTCGACCAAAGACTTAAAGGTAATAGCTTTAGTTGAAAAAACATCTGTAGAAGAAACAAAAATGTTGGTGAAGGGCTTTGATATACCGTTTACAGTTTTGGTCGATAGCGATGGAAAACTTCTTAATTCGTCCGAATTGCCAACGATCACACCTCATAAATTTTTATTTGAGGGAGATCAGGTGGTTCTGCAAGACGGCCCCGGCGTAACGCCCGAATCTCAAGCATCGTTCGGGCGGGGAGTAAAAAGGTTGATCGAAGAACATGGGCAGGTTCAACAATAGATTGTATTTCACACCTAAAGGAGGTTCGTTTATGAAATATTTCGTTTCAATTGCGCTGGTCTTTTTCACAGCAATCTGTTTTTTTCTGTTGAGTAACGGGCAAACCGTGTATGCCCAGAAATGTACTGTCCCGGGGAAGGCTACGTGGGTAGGCGGAGTGCTCAGTTGTGATTGTACCGCGACGACAGCCCAAGACTGTTATTGTATTTCCAATAACCCACACTGCCCAACTCCCCCTCTCGACCAATGAATAACAAACGGAGGATCAAAATATGAAAAGCCTAATAAGATCATTAAATAACCGCAAAATCTTAGTTCTTTCTATGGTCGTGAGCATTGCAGTCACGTTGAGCATTTTCGGAAATCAATCAAATGCTCAAGGACAAAAGTGTACGGCACCGGGAACGGCGACCTTTATCGGTAGCGTTCCCACATGCGACTGTACCGGTGGCGCCACATGTACGTGCGTCTTTGCGGCCGGTCATTGCCCGATCGCCCCTGGTGGCGAGTAGTCGTTGACAGGCGAGGTAGCGGTTGCGGTTTTTTGCGTTACTTCGCCTGCAATTTTTGGTTTGGTAAAATAAAATGTTCCGGCGTTTTTTTATACTTGTTTTTCTTTTGTTGATCGGTGGTGGAATTACCCTTCATCCCCAGTCCTCTGTAACTGATAAAACAGACTATACCGACCATTCTCGGTTGGAAATGAATGGTCTAAAGCAGTTTGTATTGGATTCTGTTCGTGGCGAAATAGATCGCGATACCCCTTACCTGACAGACAAGGATAGATCTGTTTTTCTGGCTGAAGCCGCCGATGTCATTTGGGACTACGATCGCGAAAAAGCCAGGGATTTACTGCGTACTTCGTATGGGGCGGCCGATAAGGCGGATACCGTATTGTCTGATGAAGAGAGTAAAAGGTTTGCAGCAATAAAGACGGACGAATTGCGCAGAAAATTGAAGACCGAGGTCCTGAGAGTTGCTCAAAAAAGGGACTTAGCCTTGGTCGTTGAATTGCTGGACACTTTTGAAAAAGAAGATGATGTCGATGTATTAACGGCACAGCATAATTCCCCTGGTTTGTTTGGCAGCAGTAGTTTTAAGCGTCGCCAGATCGCATTGCTTGCGGCTGCGATCGCAACCTCTGATCCGAAGTCGTCGGTGAAGTATGCGGTTTCGAGTTTTCGGTATGGAGTGCCTTATGAAATTAACCAGGTCTTTCGTAATCTCGCCTCGATAAATGTAAGTTATTCTCACGAAGTTTTCTTAAAAGGCGTCGATTATTTCATGTCTGATGATTCCGTCAACCTCTATGATGCGATCATTTTGAGCGGTTACGTCGGAACCGTTCCGACCTCTGAAACTGATAAGGATTTGATACAGCAATTGCTCAAGCGTGCATTCGTCCGTGAACAACTTCTACTTCAGCAGCAGGCTGAAAATCCAGATCCAGTGGTCCTCAATATCATTCTTGCTACTACCAAAGAGCTAAATAAACTTTATTTGAATTACTTACCGGAAAACGCGGGTGAAATAGATATTTTTCTTCGTCAACTCTCACTAAGGTTGTCCAAGCCGGCGGATTTTATCGATCAAATACGTGCTGATAATGCTTCGATCGACGATGGGGAAGTTCTTTTGGAGAAAGCCGAAAAGGAGACTGATACCGAGAACAAAAACGCCTACTACTTTGAGGCAGCCTTGGCATTTCAAGCACAGGCCGAGTATAAAAAGGCAGTCGATGCGGCCAATAAGTCCACAAACGAGTCCGTTCGGCACAGTATCCTGAATTTTATTTTACAGAGTCAGGCATTGCACCTCATTAAAACCAGATCGTTAGTCGATGCGGCCAAGGTTATGGATCAAATTGATGATCCTGAAATGAGAGCCCTGATAGCGATCTCCTATGCGGAACAGGCCGTCAAAATGAACAACAAACCCGCCGCGATCGAAATGATCAATTCGACTCAAGGTTGGTTGGAAAAATCATTTACATCGATACCTGCTACCAGGGCCGACATTTGGTTGAGCTCGACCTACGCTTCTGTTGATCCGGCCGTAGGATTTTCGTTAATAAGTTCGGCCATAAAGAAAGTAAATAAAACCAAAGATTTCGTCGATTTTGAACCTGTTTCTCGGCTTGTTCGGTTGGGAGGGAAATCGAATCAGGCGATCATGGTAGGTAATTCTCTGGGGGATTTCCGACCGGGTTTTGGGATTTTGGCGAAGAAGAATCCCATGGAGACATTGTCTTTGGCCCAGGATTTTGATAATAAGTTCTTTCGAGGAATGGCCGTAATCGCTAGTGCATCCGCTATTCTGAAGGACCTACAGAACAAGGGAACTGAGTCGAAAAAAAGAGGGTCAAAATCTGGCGGTAATGAACCCTCTGTTCTGCAGCCCTAGCCTAAGTGTCGTCGGAAGAAGATCACTTTTTCATCGGATGAGTCGAAAACATTAGGACCGATGATCGTCATCTCCCATCCTTTGCTCGCCAATCTCGCAACCGCGATCGCCGTCGCTTTCTTGGCACCGGTCGACATATCGCCGGTGTCGATAGCTGCCTTTACATATTCGGTTCTGATACCATTTTCGGATATGTAGTTGATCGTGATCGCAACACTTTTTATGGTATCGCCATCCATGCTCCCGCGCGGGTTTGCTGAGACGTAGCAATATTCCCATCCTCCGTCAGCAGCGTTTGCCTGATTAACTTGCGTGGGAGTATTACCCATAGTGGAGAAATTCTGGCCGGCGAAAAATATTGAAACCATCACGCCGAGAAATACGAGTAACTTTTTCATAAAACACATCTCCTTTATTTAGTCGGACCTTCGGATGAAGGTACGCTATTTCACGCAGTATTGTCGTCCAGGTTCCAAAATTTCGTTCGTCAATGATTATTGCTATTTCTTTTCTGCGGCGAGGGCTTCCAGGAAGAGTCGGACGAATCTTTTTGCCTGGTTGTTTAGGTTTTTTGAGTTGAAGAAATCCGGCTTTTTGTCGATGCGGTAGATTTCGCCGGTGGTGCCGTTTTTTCGGAGCGAGACGATCATGCCGGCCCAGTGGTTGCCGACGTCGTTGATGTTGTGCGGGTTGGTGCTTTTGTAAACGGCGAAGTCCATCACGAGGTCGGCTTCCTCTGCCCGCGGCACACCTCGTCTTCTGATCCCTCACAGCGCTCCAGTCGCTCGTGGATCGTTCCTTTCGAATGATGCTCCCGTTGATTATGGATATAACCGACAACCCATTTGAGGTCTCGCGAGCCGAAACTCACTATCCCGTAACCTGCCTGCCACTGGAGATCCTTTCCCATTTCGAACGAACTTGCGCCTTTCAACTGGCCTATCCATTCGTCGAGATGAATAGATGGCTTTATCGAAAAAGCTATGTGAACATGCGTCTCGGTCCCGCCGATCGCATGAAAATAGGCCCCGCGTGTCGTGACGATCTTATTCTTTAGGAAAGCGTATAGATCAGGCTGCATTGGGGCAGTTATCAGCGGCGTATCGTTTTTCGTATGCCACGTTACATGCAGATTGATCTCGGAATAGACCCGAATTGACATATTGATTCGAACGCCGTGAACGGCGTCGGAAAATATTATCATCTATGCCCACGGCGTAAACGCCGTGGCTACGCTAAAACGAAATCATTTTAAATCCCGGCTTCGCTAGCCACAGGTGTAAGAGCCATTGTAAATATCCAATCCTTTACGGAGTTCTCGTTTTTTCCAGAAGAAAGATTCATGCGTTTTCTAAAAAGACATGAGGTTGAACGAACGCCAGTAATATTAAATCGGGAATCGGAAACTCGTCAACAGAGTTTTAGATTTCGGCTCGCCTGGCTTTATTCGCCGCATGGTTTTTGGCGCGTTCGCTGACGCGGGCTGTGCGAAGGTCGAGGATCAGTACTCCGTCCTCGTCTATATCGGCGTCGTGAAACTGCAGCGTTTCGGCGACGGTAATGCGGTATTCCTGTAGCAGCCGATATGCTCGCACCTTCTTTGCTCCCCGGCGGCTGTGCACCATGACCGGGTAGGCATTGCGGATCTGCGGCGACGTCGGTCTGAGCCCTATCCGGTTGTTTGCCGGGTCAAACAGAAGCATAAAGGCTTTGGCCTCGTTCAGCCTCTCCCACGTCCGCCGCGACATCGCTATCTCGCCCTTGCGGTTCAGTGTCACATATATCCCCGACCACTGCGGCTGCACATCACCCCGCGGTCCCTCGTTCCAATTCGCTTTCATAAACGGTCATCCCTCCATGTGCGACGAGTATCGCATGAATGACGTTTTGTTGCAAGGATGAAATGAAGGTCTGTCAGGTCAATCTGAGGAGAGGTTTGGCCGGATCATAGACGCAGCCGTGATCGGCGCGATGATGGGCGGTATCAGGCATGGGTACATCCGGTGTACCGGCGCGCAGTGATCGGCGGTATCAGATAGTTTTGAGATGGTACTGAGATCTGTCAGAAAAGTATGGTTTTATACCGATTTTGGACTCAAATCGACGCGTTTTAGAAGCTCTGGGCGCCTCGTTTTTGCCGTGAAAACATCGCTTCCTGCGTTCGGCATGACGCTAAACCTAATTCCTACTGGTAATTAACACAGCTTTCTCGGTTTGACGTGGTTTTCTCGATATTCGTGGAATTCTCGATATGCCGGCGTGGCATGTAAATCGTTGGGAAAACTGAGGTTAGTCAAGGTTTCGAGTGATCTCGACACGCGCGGCCGAGATCAGGCTCGGGACAAATTTGGCATCGCTGTGGTCAAAGACCTCGTCGAGCTCTTTTTCCACACTGCCGTGCCCGGCCGGGATCTTCTTGACCAGTGGCTCGAAATTGCGGAAATCGTATAGCTCGTTGTCGAGAAGATGCGAGCCGGTAACGTTTGTAAGTGCTGACATCATTGAACTTCTGATCGAGGGAACTTCCTTTTCGAGCTCGTTGACCAGCTTTTTGACGCGTGCGCGCTTCATGTTCGGCTGCGAGCCGCACAGGTTGCAGGGAATTATCGGGAACTCCTTTTCTACTGCGTATTTAGCGATCTCCGTTTCCTGGCAATAGGCCAGTGGCCGGATGATCGTGTTTCGCCCGTCATCGCTGCGAAGGATCGGCGGCATCGCCTTTAACTGCCCTACAAAGAACAAGTTAAGCATGAAGGTCGCGATGATATCGTCCGCGTGGTGCCCGAGAGCTATTTTCGTGCAGCCCTCTTCGACCGCGACGTTATAAAGTATCCCGCGACGTAAGCGAGAACACAGCGAACAATACGTATCTCCCTCAGGAATATGGGCTTTAACGATCGAGTACGTGTCTTCTTCGACGATCCGGTAGCGAACTCCCGCATCTTTCAGGTAGTTCGGCAGCACGTCTTCGGGAAAATCAGGCTGCTTTTGATCGAGATTCACCGCCAGGATCTCGAATTTTACTGGCGCCCGACGCTGAACGTCCACCAGCAGATCGAGCATCGTATAACTGTCTTTCCCCCCCGACAGACACACCATCACCCGGTCGCCATCGGCGATCATGGAGAAATCGGCTATCGCCTTCCCCATTTTTTTCAACAGTTTAGTTTTTGTCTTCGACTCTACAAACACGCGGCCCGGCCACCTCCGAAACATGAAATTCTGACACGCTCGGCCGATTTTCACAACTGCTCTAAACTCTTGACGCCAGGCACGACATAGCGAATAATATCTCTGCCCAGATCCGCACACCCATTTTAACGAGGATTTTACATTATGTTTCGCTCCCTGAGCCTCACCCTGTTTGTCAGCCTTTTCGCGCTGTCTTTTGTTAATGTTTTCGCCCAAAATGACAAGAAAGTGCTTGGCGAAGTAACGATTTACGCGGAAGATCCGATCTATAAGAATCTTCGCACGCTCTCGTCCGCTGCCGATGCTTTTGGCGGAGATTATGCCAAGGTAAACAATCTTGTTCTGCATAAGGACGCCGCTGTATTCACGCTTAAAACGGGCGAGATCTATTTTATTCGGTCAGTCGAGGGTAAACCCACCGGAGCAGTGTTCATTGGAACCGGCGAGTTTTTTCTTGCGCCGCCCGTCGAGATAGAAAAGAAAAGCCTCGCAATATTTACTGATTCACCCGAGGTAAAAGAAGGCTTCGATACATTGACCGTCTTCTTCACGGATGACACGTTCAAGGAGATCAGCGCCTCCCCGGCCGTGACCATGGGAAAAGCCGGCCCGCAGGCTGACAAGGCCCGTGCGGCCTATCGCGATAAAGAAGAACGCCTGCGGCGCGATTTTCATTACAACATTACGTCGCGGATCCTGGCCGACATGTACGCGCCGGACCGTAAAGGCTTTTTCACGGCCTTCATTGACGGAAAGAACTTCGGCAAGCTTGTATTTCAGATCGA